>JAEKLZ010000515.1 GCA_019508225.1 Inquilinus limosus
CGGGGATCCCGGCGCCGTCCTGCCGGCGCTGGAAGCTCTCGCGTCGTCACCGCTGGCCGAGGACGGGCTGCCCTGGTGGCGGCGCCCGGCCGTGAACGCCGTGGAGCTGGACGCGCTGGCGGCCGAGCAGCGGCAGCTGGACCGGCGCCTGCTGGGCGAAGCATTCCTGCAGCGCTTCGCCACCGGCATCCTGGTCCGGATCGACCGCCCCGATGTCGCGTCGGAGCTGGCCTTCGACGGGCTGAAGCTGCTGCTGGCCCTGGCCGGGTCCGGCCCGCCCCAGGACTCGTTGACCCGGGTGTGGGCCGAGGTGCAATGGTCGTTCGACGCGGCGGACCGGCAGGACCGCCTGCTGCGCCAGCTCGACCGCGCCCTGGCCGCCCGGCCGCGCCTGACCGTCAGCCTGGATCCCGCGGCGATCGAGCGCGTCAGGGCGCGGCTGCGCCAGACACCGCTGCCGACCCGCGCCTATGCCGCCATCCGCACCTCGGACTCGGCGCAGCGCCTGCCCGCCTTCCGCCCCGACCGGGTGGTGGGACCGGATGGATGGGCGGTGGTCCGGCGCTCGGGCCAGTCCATGGCGACCCCGATCCCGGGCCTGCTGACCGCGACCGGATTCCAGGAGGTGGTCGCGCCCGCCCTCGCCGACATCTCCACCTCGCTGCAATCCGATGCATGGGTCCTGGGCGGCGGCGCGGCGCCCGAGGCGGCCGGGCGGGACCTGACCGAGGCCGTTCTGGCGCTGTATCTGGCCGATGTCGGCCAGGCCTGGGATGTGCTGTTGGGCGATATCGAGATCGCCCCGGCCCCCGCCGACCCGGACCAGGCCGCCCGCTTGGTCGCGGCGCTGACGCAACCCTCCGGCCCGCTGCTGCGCCTGGCAGCCGCCGCCCGGCAGGCCACCCTGTTCGACACGGTCCAGGGCGCCGCGGCCGACAGGCTGGCGGCCCTGGCCCGGGCGCTGGGCGGCCGCCGGCCGTGGCAGGAGATCGATCGCCGCTACGCCTGGCTGCTGCCGGCCGACGGCGCGGACCTGCCCGGCTTCGCGGCGCTGGCCGACGCGGCGCGGCCGTTCATCGACCGTGCCGGCAGCCTGCCCCGCGACCGCAGCCAGGCTGCGCCGGGGCTGGATTGACCGCCGGTCCCGACACGGCGGTCGCCGCGGGGCCGGTCGCGGGCACGGCCGGCGCTCCCCACGTCCTGGCGAGGCCGGATCTCGGCGTTTGGGCCCTCTCGGTGGCGACACGGGCCGACGGCACAGCCGAGGCCGCGGCGATCCTGGCCGACCTGGCGGCGCTCGACGCCGGCCTGCCGCAGGCGGAGGCCGCGCGCCTGATCCGGCGGCGGCTGGAGCAGGAAGCGCTGCGTCTGGGTCATCGCAGCCGGACGGCGCAGGGCGACGAGGCCGGCGTCGCCGTGATCGTCGCCCTGACCAGCCTGCCGCATCTGTTGTGCCTGCGGCTCGGCGCGGCAGGCCTGCACCGGCTCGACGGCGCACGGCCGGGGCCGATCGCCTTTCCCGGGCCTGACGATGCGGCGGCCGAGGCCCAGCCGGCCCTGGTCGACACGCTGCGGGCCCGGCTGGAGCCCGGCACCATGCTGGCCCTGGCCTCCCCGTCGCTGGCCCGGGCCCTGGCGGACGGGTCGGCGGCGACGGCGGCCCGGATGCCGCCCGCAGTCGCCGCACGATTCCTGGTCCAGAGGGCAGCCCCCGGGGATGGTCCTCCGGCCGCCATCGTCCTGGCCGCACCGTTGGTGGAGATCAATCAGGCACCGGCCCCTGCACTGCCGTCGCATCCGGTCTCCACGGCCGCCCCAGGCCGCCGTCCCGGCCGTGGCATCGGCATCCTGGCTGCGATCGCGACGGTGCTGGTGCTGGGCGCCGCGGCGGCCGTCGGCCTGTATGCCTGGACGCACAGGGAGGCGCCGCCGCAGCCGGCCGGTCCCGGCGCGCCGGTGGAGGCGCCGGATGTCGCCGCCATGGCCCCCACCATGCCCCCGGCGGCGATCGCGGCCGCCGACCGACGCCTGGCCCAGGCGGCCCGGCTGGCCGTCGCGGTGTCCGCCATCGAAGGTGCCTTCTCTCGGCTGGGGTTCGAGACCGAGGCGCCGGTCGCCGCGCGGCCCTTCGCCCCGGCGGCCCTGGATGCCAGGGCGACCGCGCTGGCGGCCCGGCTGCCGGACCTGCCGCTGGCGACGCCGCTGCGCACCGAGTACCGCATGTCCAGCCCGTTCGGGTTCCGGGTCCATCCGATCACGGGGGTCCCGACGCTGCATGCCGGGCTGGATCTGGTGGCGCCGCGGGGCACCCCGATCTTCGCCACCGGGACCGGGCGGGTGCTGCGCGCCGGCGTGGCCGGGGGCTACGGCAACATGGTCGAGATCCAGCATGCGGAGGGGCTGGTCACCCGCTACGGCCATATGGACACGATCGCCGTGACCGAGGGCCAGGCGGTGACCGCCGGCTCGGTGCTGGGAACGCTGGGATCGACGGGGGATTCGACCGGGCCGCATGTGCACTACGAGATCCGCCGCGGCGGCCAACCGGTGGACCCGATGCCGTTCCTCGAGGCCGGCCAGACCCTCAAATCGCTCCTGGCCATCGCGCTGAGATCCTAAGCACGACAGAAAACTAACACTGTTGCCACAAAATCAGGAAATTGCCATCCTGCCCGCAACGACGGACTGGGAGGTTCCATGGCACCCGAAGACGCAAGCGGCTTGCCCGCCGATCTTTCCGCACGGATCGACGCGTTGTTCGCCCCCTGGGCCGGGACGCACTCCCCGGGCGCGGTGGTGGCGGTGCGGCGCCACGGGCGCGAGATCCATCGTGGCTGCTACGGCCTGGCCCAGCTGCCGCACCGCATCCCGCTGTCGGGCCGCAGCGTCATGCGCATCGCTTCGCAGACCAAGCAGTTCACCGTGCTGTTGGCGCTGATGCTGGAGACCGAAGGCAGGCTGTCGCTGCAGGACGATGTCCGGCGCCACCTGCCCTGGCTACCGGAGTTCCCGTGCACGGTGACGCTGCACCACCTGGCCGCCAACGTCTCGGGCCTGCGCGATTATGTCGAGATCATGGAGCTGGGCGGCCAGTCGCCGCTGTCGCCGGCGCCGCGCGCGATGCTGCGCCGGGTCATCCGCGAGCATGGCGGGGTGAACTTCCCGGCCGGCGACGACCTGATCTACTGCAATGCCGGCTTCCTGCTGCTGTACGAGGTGATCGAGCAGGTCTCGGGCCGCAGCTTCAACGAACTGCTGCGCGAACGGATCACCGGCCCGCTGGGCATGGACCAGACCCTGTTGCTGAAGCAGGACGACGAGATCGTGCCCCACCTCGCCGACCATCATACCAAGGGGCCGGACGGCGCCTGGCGCCGCGCCTGGGCCGGCGAGGAGGCCAATGGCGATGGCGGCATCGTCTCCTCGGCCGAGGACATGATGATCTGGCTGACCAATCTGAACGACCCGAAGATCGGCGCTGCCGAGCTGGCGCGGATGGCCCGGCCGGGCGCCACCGTGAACGGCCGGCCCAGCCCCTACGGCTTGGGCCTGGTCACGACCGACTATCGCGGCCACCGCAGCATCGGCCATGGTGGGGCGATGGCCGGGGCCCGGTCGGAGGGCGTGCGCTTCCCCGATCTCGGCCTCGACATCGTCATCCTGGCCAATACCGATGACATCGCGCCGTTCTCGCTGGCCCGGCGCATCGTCGACACGGTGCTGGGCCGGCCGCCCGGCCCGCCGCATTCGGCGGCGGCCGGTGCGCGCCTCACCGCTACAGCCGGCCTGTACCACGACGCGGCGACCGACGATGTCTTCGCCATCGCCCTGAAGGATGGCGTGCCCGTGCTCGGCGGCAATGGCGGCAAGGCGCAGATCGAGGAGGTCGAGCCGGGCGTGTTCCAGCCGGAGCGCGGCATCATCCCGCTGCGCCTGAACCTGCGGCCGGACGGCGGCATCGATGCCGACTGGTTCGGCCGGAAGCGGCACTATCGCCGCCTCCGCGATAGCGTCGCCGTGCCCGCCGACGCGGCCGGCCGCTACGGCGACCCGGCCGTGGCACTGGAGGCGGAGATCGTGATCGAGGGAGACATGGCCCGGCTGCGCCTCCGCTCCTCCTTCGCCGCGCTCGACGCGGTGCTGCGGCCGGTGGCGCCCGGCCTGTTGCTGGCCCGGCCGGCGGCCGGGGCCGAGGGGCCGGAGCCGGAGGTCCCGTCCTGGCTCTGCGCCGTGCGCGTGCTGCCGGATGCGATCGTGATCAACAACGACCGCACCCGGGGCCTGCGGCTGCCGCGCCTGGGCTGAGGCCCGCCCGGGCTGGGGATCAGCCGACCGGCACGTCGTCGCGGACCAGGTCTTCGACCGTGTCCGGCCGCCGGATCCAGGCGACGTCGCCGGCGCGGCGCAGCATCACCGCCCCGGCCCGGCGCCGGCCGCAATAGGGGAACATCTGCTCCAGCGCATAGGCGCCGACATCCAGCAGCGCGACGATGTCGCCCGGCGCGGTGGCGGCGGCCAGACCGCGGTGCCGGGGCAGACGCACCACCGCGGCCTCCAGCCCGGCATCGTCCGGCCGCGACTGCCGCAGGGCGTCGTACAGGTGCTCGCCCTCGACATCGAAGAAGCAGTCGGCGGAATCGCACAGCGGCCCGACCACGCGGAACGGCGCCTCGGCTTGCCCAACCCGGCTGGCGGTGACCATGTGGAAGTACCAGCGCACCGCCGCTGAATCGATCAGGGTGTGATAGCCGGCATCGAGGAACAGCCAGGGCTGCGCGCCGCGGTGCTTGATGTTCTCGACTGTGGTCAGCAGCACCGCCGCGTTGCCGACGATGGCGCGGCCGG
Organism: Inquilinus limosus; assembly: GCA_019508225.1. GTDB lineage: Bacteria > Pseudomonadota > Alphaproteobacteria > DSM-16000 > Inquilinaceae > Inquilinus > Inquilinus limosus_D. Next base: position 4,846 of record JAEKLZ010000515.1, read on the forward strand.
GCTCGAACAGCAGCTCGGTGTCCGGCCCCAGCTCCCGTGCCGCCTCGGCCGCCACTCGCCCCACCATCGCCGCGGCGTCCTCCGCCGCGTCGAAGGCGCCCAGCCCGGCGGCAGGCCCGTGCACGTAGCGCACCGGATAGCCGCCGCCCAGATTGACGTGGCGCAACGGCCGGCCCAGCCAAGCCCCGATCTCCCGCGCCTGCCCGGCCATGAACCGGGTGCCGTCCCGGAAGGCGTCCGGATCGGCGATTTGCGAGCCGATATGGCAGTGCAGGCCGATGACCTCGATCGCGTCGGCGAAATCCGCGGCGATGGCCCGGATCTCCGGCAGATCGTCCGGCATCATGCCGAACTTGCTGTCGCTGCCGCCGGTGCGGATGCCGGGCGTGGCGCCGCCCTCCACCCCCGGGACCAGGCGCAGCGCCACTTCGGCCCGCCGGCCCATCGCTCGCGCCGTCTCGCCGATCCGCCGCAGCTCGAACGGGGAATCGACGTTGATCGTCTTGATCCCCTGCCCGATCGCCTCGCGGATCTCCTCGACCGTCTTGGCCACGCCGTTGAACACGATGCGGCCCGGCGCCACGCCGGCGGCCAGCGCCTTGAACAGCTCACCGCCGGAATTGACCTCGACGCCCAGCCCCTCGTCCCGCACCGCCGCCAGAACGGCCAGATTCGAGCAGGCCTTGCTGGCGTAGCAGACCAGCGCGCGGGGATGGCCCGCCTCCGCCGCCTGCCGGAACCGCCGCGCATTGCCGCGCAGCCGGGCCTCGGAGAAGACGAAGAGCGGCGTGCCATGCGCCCGGGCCAGGGCGACGAGGTCGTGGCCGTCGAGCGTCAGGTGCCCGGCCGCCGCGCTGAAACCGCGCGGCGGCATCGCCGGGAAGTCATTCATGATGCGATCCGGGCCCGGGTCACAGGGCCATGTCGCGGTCCAGCGGATAGATCGGCCGGGGCACGTTGCGATAGGGCATCTTCTCGTAATCCAGCGTGCACAGGGCGCCGCTGTCGCAGACGATGACCTTGCCGGCGATCGGTTCGAACGCCGCCCGAAAATGCTGCATCGACTTCAGCCCGACCACGCGGTGCGCCGCGGGATCGATGCCGAAGGCGCGGAACTGCTGCAGGTCCAGCATCTGCGACGGCTCGCTGACCACCAGCACGGTGACGCCGTCGACCTGGACCACCGCCGAGGGGCCGAAGCTGAATTCGAGGCCGCCCAGCATCGGGCCGTCGCCGACCAGCTTGCCGTCGCTGGTCCATAGCAGCGTCGCCGCCACCTCCAGCGGGCCGCCGCCGAAGCGCGGATCGGTCTTGCCGCCGAGACGGACCTGCACCGGTTCGCCGGCCTTGGCCCGGTGCAGCTGCTGCACCGTCTCCGGATCGACGATCGGGCCGAAACAGGCCTTGCCGATGCCGGCCTGCAGCAAGGCGCCCAGCAGGGTGGTGGCGTCGCCATAGCCGCCGGCGCCGGGATTGTCGGCGTAATCAGCGATGATCAGCGGCTTGTCGCCATGCCAGTCACGGGCGATCGCCGCGGCCTCGGCCACCGAGTGATAGGTGTTCAGCACGTCGAAGCGGGCATCCCAGATCTTGTCGGCGATGCTCTC
>JAEKLZ010000516.1 GCA_019508225.1 Inquilinus limosus
GGGTTGACAGGCCGGGCGGTGCCGCGGCTTCTAGCGCATGGACAGGATCAGCGAATCAGCCGTGCAGCCCGCCGAGATCATCGCCCTGCTGAGATGGTACCAGGACGCCGGCGTCGACGAGACGATCGGCGACGATCCGGGCGCGCTCGGCCGGCCGCGCAAGGCCGTGGCGCCGGCGGCGCCGGTCCAGATGGCACCGCCGCCGCAGCCGGTCCAGCCCGCCCCGGCTCCCCAGATTCGCGCAGTCGCCGCCGCAGCGGTGCTGCCGGGCAGCGACGCCGCCAGCGGCGACGCCCGCCGCATCGCCGCCGGCTGCAACACGCTGGAGGAGCTGGCGGCCGCGCTGGCCGCCTTCGACGGCTGCGGGCTGAAGGCCACCGCCACCCAGATGGTCTTCGCCGACGGCAACCCCGAATCCGACATCATGATCGTCGGCGAGGCGCCGGGGGCGGAGGAGGACCGTCTGGGCAAGCCCTTCGTCGGCCAGTCCGGCAAGCTGCTGGATCGCATGCTGGCGGCGATCGGGCTCGACCGCACCACCGTCTACATCTCCAACATCGTCAACTGGCGCCCGCCCGGCAACCGCCAGCCGAACGCGTCGGAGATCGCGATCTCGCTGCCCTTCATCGAGCGCCACATCGCGCTGATGCAGCCGAAGATCCTGCTCTGCGCCGGCGGCACCTCGGCCGCGGCGCTGCTGGCGACGCGCGAGGGCATCACCCGCATCCATGGCCGCTGGTACGACCGCTCCTTCCCGGATCTGCCGGCGCCGGTGCCGACCATGCCGATCTACCACCCGGCCTTCATCCTGCGGCAGCCGGGGATGAAGCGCGACGTCTGGCGCGACCTGCTGGTGCTGAAGCACCGGATGAAGGAGCTGGGCTGCGGCTTCGCGTCCGCGACCTGACATTCGTTTCACTTTTCCCGGCGCATCGCCTCGGCTAGCTTGGCCCCTTCGTTCGACCACCGCATTGGGGGGACGCATGCCGGGCCGGATCGACGAGTCACGCCCGTTCGTTGCCGTCAACATCGCGCTCTTGACCGTGTCCGACACGCGCACAGCCGCCGCCGACAAGTCGGGCGACACGCTGGCCGAGCGCATCGCCGCGGCCGGCCATGCGGTGTGCGACCGGCGCATCGTCAAGGACGACCAGGCGGCGATCGAGGCGCAGCTCAAGGCCTGGGTCGCCGACCCCGAGATCGACACGGTGATCGCCACCGGCGGCACCGGCGTCACCGGCCGCGACGTGACGCCCGAGGCGTTCCACGCGGTCTATGAGAAGCACATCCCCGGCTTCGGCGAGCTGTTCCGCTGGCTGTCCTACGACAAGATCGGCACCTCGACGATCCAGAGCCGGGCGACCGCGGGCGTCGCCGGCGGCACCTATCTGTTCGCGCTGCCCGGCTCTCCCTCCGCCTGCCGCGACGCCTGGGACCTGATCCTGAAGGACCAGCTCGACAACCGGTTCCGGCCCTGCAATTTCGTCGAGCTGATGCCGCGCCTCCGCGAGAAATGACCACGATGACCTTGCTTCTCCGCGCCGGCCGGCTGGCCGTCTTCGCCTGTCTCCTCGTCGTGGCCGCCTGCGCCGCGCCGGGCGGCGGCACCCGCTCCACTGTGCCGGGCGACGCCAATGTGGCCCAACTGCCGGCGGTGCCGACCAGCGGCTGCGGCAGCCCCGCCGCGGATGGCCGGCAGACGCTGAAGTTCCAGGGCGCGTCCTGGCGCTACATCGTCGACCTGCCGCCCGGCTACGACAAGTCGGTGCCCACCCGGCTGATCCTGGCCTTCCATGGCCGCACCGGCACGGCCGAGAAGGTGCGCACCTATTTCGACCTCGAGGGGTCGGCGGCGCGGCCGGCGATCGTGGTCTATCCGCAGGCCCAGGGCGGCTGGGGCGGCAAGGCGGACCGCGACATGGCCTATGTCGACACCCTGCTGGCCCGGCTGAAGGCGACGCTCTGCGTCGACCAGAACCAGATCTTCGCCGCCGGCCATTCGATGGGCGGCAGCTTCGTCAACGACCTGTCCTGCGGCCGCGCCGGGGTGTTCCGCGCCACCGCGGTGGTGGCCGGCGGCATCGGCAGCGTCCGGCCCTGCCAGGGGCAGGTGGCGGCGATCCTGCTGCACAATCCGAAGGACAACATGGTGCCCTACAGCCAGGGCATCACCGAGCGCGACAAGCGCATCGCCCAGAACCGGCTGGCCGCCACCCCGGCCGACGCCAGCGCCACCTTCCGCTGCAAGCGCTGGGGCAAGTCCGGCATCGCCGACCCGGTGGTGTTCTGTGACCTGCCCTCGACCTTCAACCGCAAGCGGCCCTATTCGCATGGCTGGCCGGACGGCACCGGGCCGACGATCACCGGCTTCTTCGACCGCGTCACCGACCAGCGGATTCAGTTGACAGAGCGGCCCCCCGCCCCTTAGGTGGGAGCATGGTGATCCGGCTACGCACGCTTCGACTTATCTGATCGGCGCCCAGAGGGGCGTCGAACCGAAGCTGCTGCGACCCTTTTCCGGATCCTCTCCATGACCCCCGACCGATTGCACCGACAGGCGTCTTCCCTCATTTCCGGGGACAGCTTCCGACTTATCACCGGCCGCTGAGCGGCGCATCGCGCGCCCGGCGGCCCCCTTGGCGCATCCATGTCATGCGCCCGTCGTCATTTCGCCCTATCCTTTATGTCCGGCCGTCCGCCGGCCGGTGCGAGAGAGAAATCCGATGTCCGTGACCTCACCCAAACCCGGAATGCCGATCGACAAGTATCGCCCGGTGCAGGCTGTGCCGCTGGCCGACCGGCAATGGCCGAACCGCGTCATCGACCGCGCCCCGATCTGGTGCTCGGTCGACCTCCGCGACGGCAACCAGGCCCTGATCGAGCCGATGGGGACCGACCGCAAGCAGCGCATGTGGGACCTGCTGGTCGGCCTGGGCTTCCGGGAGATCGAGGTCGGCTTCCCCGCCGCCTCGCAGACCGATTTCGACTTCGTCCGCCACCTGATCGACAACGGCCTCATCCCCGACGGCGTCACCATCCAGGTGCTGACCCAGTCGCGCGAGGAGCTGATCCGCCGCACTTTTGATGCCATTCGCGGGGCGAAGCGGGCGATCGTCCATCTCTACAACTCGACCTCGACGCTGCAGCGCCGGGTGGTGTTCGGCCTCGACCGCGACGGCATCACCGACATCGCGGTGCGCGGAACCAGGCTGATCAAGGAGCTGGTGCCGACGGTGCCGGAGACCGAGATCGTGTTCCAGTACTCGCCGGAAAGCTTCACCGGCACCGAGCTGGACTATGCCCGCGACATCTGCGGCGCCGTGCTCGACGCCTGGCAGCCGACGCCGGAGAAGAAGGCGATCCTGAACCTGCCGGCGACGGTCGAGATGGCGACGCCGAACGTCTATGCCGACCAGATCGAGTGGTGCCACCGCAACTTCGCCCGGCGCGACAGCTTCGTGCTGTCGGTGCATCCGCACAACGACCGCGGCACCGGCATCGCCGCGACCGAGCTGGCGCTGATGGCCGGCGCCGACCGGGTCGAGGGCACGCTGTTCGGCAATGGCGAGCGCACCGGCAATGTCGACATCGTCACCCTGGGGCTGAACATGTTCACCCAGGGCGTCGACCCCGAGCTCGACCTGCACGATGTCGGCGAGATCGTCCGCACCGTCGAATACTGCAACCAGCTGCCGGTCCATCCGCGCCACCCCTATGGCGGCGAGCTGGTGTTCACCGCCTTCTCCGGCTCGCACCAGGACGCGATCAAGAAGGGCTTCGCGGCCATGGAGAAGAGCAACAGCGGGCTGTGGGAGGTGCCGTACCTGCCGATCGACCCGCAGGACATCGGCTGCAGCTACGAGGCGGTGATCCGGGTCAACAGCCAGTCCGGCAAGGGCGGCGTCGCCTATCTGCTGCTGACCGACCACGGCCTCGATTTGCCGCGCAAGTTGCAGGTCGAGTTCAGCCAGGTAATCCAGAAGCTGGCCGACGAGACCGGCAAGGAGATCTCGTCCAAGGTGATCTGGCACGAGTTCGAGCAGGAGTACCTGGCGCCCGGCCGGGTCGAGGTGCTGGGCCACACCACGTTGCCGACCGGCCGCGGCGAGCGCCACATCGAGGCGCAGGTGAAGATCGACGGGGTGGAGAAGACCATCCGCGGCGAGGGCAACGGCCCGCTCAACGCCTTCGTCGACGCGCTCCGCCAGGAGATCGGGGTCGATGTCGACATCGCCGACTACCGCGAGCACGCGCTGCGCAGCGGCTCCGATTCCAGCGCCGCGACCTATGTCGAGGCACGGGTCGGCGGCAAGACGCTGTTCGGCGTCGGCATCGACAGCAACATCGTCATGGCCTCGCTCAAGGCTGTGGCCAGCGCGGTGAATCGCGGCGTCCGCAAGGGCGCTGCATAGGGCCCGGTCCGGCCGGGTCCGCCACCAGGCGGACCCGGATCGGGTCGCCGGGCGTTGTGCGAGTCGCGACGGCAGCCCGCCGGCGCGGCGATCCGAGGAGGGGACCATGCCGCAGCTTCGACCCGAGGACCTGTCCGCCGAGGAGAAGGACGCGCTGGGGCGCATCCATCGCCATGAGACTGGCGTGTCCGATCCGGTGCGCCTGGGCCTGCAGGCCCGCGGCCTGGTCGAGGAGCGGCAGGGCAAATGGGCGCTGACCAATGACGGCAGCGTCCTCCTCGCCACCATCGGGCTGGGCAAGCTCGACGAATAGCGGCCGGCCACTCCGGCCAGCCTCGTCAGCCGAACACGTCGCGGTCCATCCGCCGCCCCGGCGGCCGCGGGTCGAGCTTGGCCATGCTCGCCGGCCGCCTGAGGGCCCTCCGAAGCCGAGACCGTTCCCGGCTTGGCTGTGGTGTCTGCGTCACCCGCCGCAAGATTCTTCTACCCAGGCGTAACGAAACGCTGGGCATTAGATAGATTTTAATATGAAATCTATATTGCTTGATTCTCAGAAATCAGAATTCAGGGCAGGGATGGCTCGTGGCCGACATCGTGCTGATCAACCCGCGCTTCGAGATCTCGTATTGGGGGCTCGAGCACGCGATACGCTTTCTCGATGCCAAGGCGCTGCTGCCGGTGGCGAGCCTGCCGCTGCTCGCGGCCCTGACGCCGGCCGGGCACCGGATCACGATCATCGACGAGAATGTCGAGGAGATCGATTTCGACCGCTGCGCGCGGGCCGACATCGTCGGGCTCACCGGCATGAACGTGCAGCGCCTGCGCATGCGGTCGATCCTGACGGAGCTGAAGCAGCGCGGCATCTTCACGGTGGTGGGCGGCGCCTGGGCGACGGTGAAGGAGGATGATTTCGCAGATCTCGCCGACGTGATCTTCGTCGGCGAATCCGAGGAAACCTGGCCGCGCTTCCTGGCCGAATGGGGCGAGGGCCGGCATCAGCGGCGCTACGAGCAGTCCGAACGCACCGACATGGCGACGGTGCCGGCGCCGCGGCTGGATCTGCTGCCGATGGGCAAGTATGCGCTGGGCAGCGTGCAGTTTTCGCGCGGATGCCCCTTCGCTTGCGAATTCTGCGACATCATCGTCACCTTCGGCCGCCGGCCACGGATCAAGACTTCGGCGCAGGTGATCGCGGAGCTGGAGGGCCTGATGGCCGTCGGCAAGCGCACCGCCTTCATCGTCGACGACAACCTGATCGGCAACAAGAAGGCGGTGAAGGCGCTGCTGCGAGACCTGATCGCCTGGCAGCAGGCCAATCTCTGTCCGATGACCTTCTCGACCGAGGCCTCGATCGATCTGGCCGAGGATGCCGAGCTGATGCAGCTGATGGCGGAGGCCAACATCACCCAGGTCTTCGTCGGCATCGAGACCGTCAACGAGGCGGCGCTGCGCGAGACCAAGAAGATCCAGAACCTGCAGGACCGCTCGGGCACCATGCTGGAGAAGGTGCACCGCATCCAGGAGGCCGGCATCGAGGTCTGGTGCGGCCTGATCGTCGGCTTCGACCATGACGATCCGGGCATCTTCGCCGCCCAGCAGCGCTTCGTGCAGGAGGCCCGGATCGTCCATGCCATGGTCAATATGCTGGTGGCGATCCCGCGGACGCCGCTCTACAGGCGGCTCGAGGCGGAAGGGCGGCTCGACCTGTCGGCCGGCTTCGAGGCGATGGGGGAGTTCGGCACGAACATCCTGCCGCGGGGCTTCAGCCGGGACGCGCTGCGCCAGGGCTATGTCGCCCTGATGCGTGACCTCTATGCGCCGGCCGCCTATTTCGACCGGGTCGATTCGCTCTATTTCGGCTTGGGAATGACGCCCGGGCGCGTCAAGGCCCGGGCCCTCTCCCGCCGGCCGAAGCTGTGGCTGAAGACCAATGCCCGGCTCCTGCTCGAGGCCTTCGCCATCCTCACCCTGCTGACGCGGGGCGTTCCCGACCCGGAACTGCGCCGCGAGTACCGCCGCCGCATGCTGCGCGTCC
>JAEKLZ010000517.1 GCA_019508225.1 Inquilinus limosus
CCGGGATGGTGTTCTTCATCCACATCATCCTCTACGACAGCGACCGCGGCCTGGCCATGACCTCGGGCCAGACCGTGCTGGTCACCGACACCGGCTGCGAGGCCCTGACCCTGGCGCCGACGGATCTGGTCGTCGCCTAGTCCTGCGTCTCGCCGGACAGCGGCGTCGCACGCATCGACGGGCGGCGGCTGAAGACGTCGAACCAGGCTGAGAGGCGCGGCCGGCCGGGGCGGAACTCCGGCAGGTCGCGGAACTCCAGCCAGCTCAGCGCCGTGGCCAGGGCGATCTGGCCGAGTTCGATCGGGCCGTCGAGGTCGACCTCGCGCTCGACGAAATCATAGGCCTCGACCAGCTTCGCCGCCTGGCCCTCGGCCAGGGCGGGGTAGCGCAGCGCCTCCGGCCGGCGTTCCGTCTCCCAACGCAGAGCGATCCCGGCATCGGCCAGCCCCTGGGCCAGGGCCTGCAGCCGCAGGGTCAGGGCCCGCGCCCGGCCGGCGGGCGGGATCAGCTTCGGGCCGTCATGCAGGCTGTCCAGGTGGTCGCAGATCGCGACGCTGTCGAACAGCGCCAGCCCGTCCGCGCAGATCAGCACCGGCACCTTGCCCAGCGGGTTGGCGGCGAACACGGCATCGTTGGTCTCGTGGTGGATCACCTCGATCCGGCCGGCCAAGCCCGCCTCATGCGCCATCACCAGCACTTTGCGGGCATAGGGGGAATGGGTCTGGTACAGCAGCTGCATGGTCGGTCCCGGCGTGGAGTGCATCTGCCGAGACCCTATCCGCCGGCTGGCGGGAGGTGCGCGCGATGATCGCGCTGCGACGCAAGTTCTTTGCGTCAGCCGAGCCGGCCGACCTTCATCCGGGGGTCCAGCAGGTCGCGCAGCCCGTCGCCGATCAGGTTGAGGCCCAGCACCGCCACAGCGATGGCCAGGCCCGGGAACACCGCCTGCAGCGGCGCCTGGGCCAGCAGGGTCTGGGCGTCCAGCAGCATCTTGCCCCAGCTGGCCTGCGGCGGCTGGGTGCCCAGGCCAAGATAACCCAGCGCCGCCTCGGCCAGGATGGCGATGGCGAACTGGATCGTCGCCTGCACGATCAGCGCGTTGGCCATGTTCGGCAGCACGTGGCGCAGGGCGATGTCCAGCCGCGACCGGCCCAGCGACTGGGCGGCGCGGACGAAGTCGCGGCCATAGACCACCAGGGCCGCACCGCGTGACACCCGGGCGAAGACGGCGATGTTGAAGATGCCGATCGCCAGGATGGCGTTGACCGCGCCGGGGCCCAGCAGCGCGGTGATCAGGATGGCGCTGAGGATCGCCGGGAAGGCGAAGGTCAGGTCGACGGCGCGGCCCAGGATCTCGTCGGTCCAGCCCCGCCGGGCGGCCGCCCACAGGCCCAGCGGCATGCCGAGGACCAGGCCGATGGCGACCGCCACCACCCCGACCGCGACCGAGGTGCGGGCGCCGACCATGATGCGGGACAGCGTGTCCCGCCCCAGCTGGTCGGTGCCCAGCCAGTGCAGCAGGCTCGGCGTCTGCAGCTTCTGCGGGATGGCGATGGCGTTCGGCGCATAGGGCGTCCACAGCAGGCTGAGCAGCGCCATGCCGATGAAGACGACGCAGAGGGCGAGGCCGAGGACGAAGCCGCGATGGACGAGCAGCCGGATCATCGTCACCCCGCCTGCTTCGGCCGCGGGTCGATCACGGCATAGACCACGTCGACCAGGAAATTGACCGTCACCACGATGGCGGCCAGCAGCACCACCACGTCCTTGACCACGATCAGGTCGCGCTGGGCGATGGCCTGGAAGGCCAGACGACCGAGGCCGGGCAGGGTGAACACGTTCTCCACCACCACCGCGCCGGCCATCAGGAAGCCGAATTGCAGCCCGATGATGGTGGCGACCGGGATCAGGGCGTTGCGCAGCACGTGGCGGCGCAGGACCTGGCCCTTCGACAGCCCCTTGGCCCGGGCGGTGCGGACATAATCCTCGCGCATCGTCTCCAGCATCGCGGAGCGGACGATGCGGGCCAGGATCGCCGCCTCGGTCAGCGCCAGCGCCACGGCCGGCAGCACCAGCGCCTGCAGCGCCGGGCCCCAGCCGGCGGACCAGCCGGGGAAGCCGCCGGCGCCGAACCAGCCGAGCCGCAGCGCGAACAGCCAGATCAGCATGATACCGACCCAGAAGCTGGGCACGGCGAGGCCGAGCTGGCTGAACCCCATCACCCCCCAGTCGCCGACCCGGTTGTGCTTCACCGCCGCCAACATGCCGAGCGGGATGGCCAGCGCGGTCGACAGCAGCAGGGCCAGCAGCGCCAGCGGCGCGGTCACCGCCAGCCGGTCGCCGATCAGCTTCGCCACCGGCAGCTTGTAGGTGTAGCTGGTGCCGAGATCGCCGGTCAGCGCGCCGCCGACCCAGTCGAGATAACGGACCGGCGCCGGCCGGTCGAGGCCCATCTGGGCCCGCAGCGCCGCCAGCGTGTCCTCGCGCGCCTCGGTGCCCAGCATCAGCAGGGCAGGGTCGCCGGGCAGCACCTCGAGCACGGTGAACACCACCACCGAGGCGGCGACCAGCGTGAACAGCAGCGTCACCACCCGCCGCCCCAGGAAGCCGAGCATCAGCGGCTCCGGGCGATGGAGGGAAGCCGAGCGCAGCCTTTCCTAGTCCCCCCTCGCCTTGCGGGAGGGGGGTAGGGGGAGAGGGCTGTCGATCGAAGAGTGCCAACGCCGATGGCTTGGTGCTTTGAAGGCTCCCGGCCTTTCCGGGATAACCGGCCCCAGCGGCGCGAACCCCCTCCCCCTATCCCCCTCCCGCGGGGGGAGGGGGGACTCGATTTGCGCCGCGTCTCCGTCATTCCGCCCAATAAGCTTTGGTCATGTCGTTGGCGGCGATCGGGCTGTTCTGCCACATCCCCATCAGCTTGGCGTTGCGCACGCCGGTCTTGGGCAGCTGGAACAGGAACACCGCGGCCTCGTCGTCCGACAGGATCTGCTGCGCCTGCTGGTACAGCGCGCGGCGCTGCTCCGGGTCGGTGGTGCCGTTCAGCTGCTGGATCACCTGGTCGAAGGCCGGGTTGTCGTAGCCGAAATAGTACTTGTCCTTGCCGCGGGCGTAGATGTCGATGTCCAGCGCCTCGGTGTGCGAGACGATGGTCATGTCGTAGTCGAAGCCCTTGAACACCTGCTCCAGCCACTGCGCCCATTCCACCGGCACCAGCTCGACCTGGACGCCGATCTCGGCCAGCTGCGCCTGGATGATCTCGCCGCCGCGGCGGGCATAGCCGGGCGGCGGCAGCTTCAGGGTCGCCTTGAAGCCGTCGGGATAGCCGGCCTCGGCCAGCAGCGCCTTGGCCTTGGCCGGGTCGTAGGGATAGGCGCCGGTCAGGTCCTTGTAGGCGGCCTCATAGGGCGCGAAATGGCTGCCGATCGGCGTGCCGTAGCCGAACATGGCGCCGTCGATCAGCGCCTGGCGGTCGATCGCCATGGCCAGCGCCCGCCGCACCTTGACGTCGTCGAACGGCTTGCGGCGCTGGTTCACCGCCATCACGGTCTCGCCGGCGGTGGTGCCGATCTCGACCGCGAAGCGCGGATCGGCCTTGAACTGGTCCAGCGTCTCCGGCGCCGGCATGTTCGGGAAGGCGTCGATGTCGCCCGACATCACCGCGGCCGACGCCGCCGCCGGGTCGGCGACGAAGCGGAAGGTCAGCTTGGCCAGTTGCGGCTTGTCGCCGGCATAGGCGTCGGTGCGCTCCAGCGTGACATGGTCGCCCGGCACCCATTCGACGAATTTGAACGGGCCGGTGCCGATCGGGTGGGTGCCGTTGTCGGCGGCGGAATTCGGCGCCACGATCAGCGCCGCCGCCTGGCCGAGATGGAACAGGAACAGCCCGTCCGGATGGGACAGGGTGATCACCACCTGGTCCGCCGCCGGGGTGTCGACCGATTTGATCGGCTCGAAGAAGGCCTTCTGCGGGTTGGTCGAATCCGCGGCGCGGGCGCGGTCCAGCGAGAACTTCACCGCCTCGCTGTCGAATTTGGTGCCGTCGTGGAAGGTGGTGCCGCGGCGCAGGGTGAAGGTGTAGGTCAGCGCGTCGTCGGACACTTTCCATTCGGTGGCTAGGCCCGGCTGGACCTGGCCGTTCCCGTCGATCCGGGTCAGCCCCTCGAACAGGTTGGCGTAGACCACCTCGGCGATGGCCGCGGCGGCGCCGCCGGTCGGGTCCAGGTTCGGCGGCTCCAGCACCATGCCGATCACGGCCTGGTCCTTGGCGGCCAGCGCCGGCGTTGCGATCAGCCCGGCCGCCAGCATGGCGGCGGCGAGCAAGCCCCTCATCCCCATCGTGGTCTCCCTGTTCGGCCGCGCCGTCGCCGGCCGGCGCGAATCCCGGCGCTTCGCGTTCGCCGCGGATGATGGCAGTGCCGCCGGGGCGGGTTCAAGGCCTGCCGTATTTCTCCCGCCAGCCCTGGTGCTGGCCCAGCGTTTCGGCATGCCAGACGCCGCGGGCGATGGCGCGGGCGACGCAGTCGGCGGCGATGGCGCCGATCCGGGCCAGCGCCACGGCCCGCGGCTCCGGCAGCGTCACCGCGCCGGTGGCCAGGGCGAAGACCGTATCGCCATCCATCGGCGTGTGCACCGGGCGGATGGCACGGGCCAGCCCGTCCTGCGCCATGATCGCCAGGCGCTGCGCCTCGGCCTTGGTCAGCGCGGCATCGACCGCGACGATGCCGATCGTGGTATTGCCGCCGGCGACCGGCTCGGCGGCGGGGTGGCGGAACAGCACCGGCTCCGGCCCTGCCGGGCCGGTCGGGCGGTGCGGGCCGCCGAACTCGCCGTCCTGCTCGAAGGGCCAGGCCCAGAAGATGCCGTCCGGCATGGTCACGGCGCCGATCGGGTTGGCGGCGACCAGCGCGCCGATGGTGACGCCGGTCTCGGGGTCGATGGCCGAGGCGGTGCCCAGCCCGCCCTTGCAGGTCGCGGTCTTGGCCCCCGTGCCGGCGCCGGCATTGCCCTGGCGCACCTCCGCCCCGGCGGCGTCGCAGGCGGCCAGGGCCAAAGCGCGATAGGGCGGGGTCTCGCCCCAGCCCTTGTCGCCGCCATTGGCCAGGTCGAACAGGATGGCGGCCGGCACGATCGGCACCCGGAGGTTGCCGACGGGATGGCCGCGGCCGCGCGCGGCGAGCCAGGCGACGACGCCGGACGCCGCCTCCAGCCCATGCACCGAGCCGCCGGACAGCACGACGGCATCGATCGCCTCGACCAGGCAGGTCGGGTCCAGCGCGTCGGTGTCGCGCGTGCCGGGCGCGCCGCCGCGGACATCGACCGCACCGGTGCAGCGCATCTCCGGCAGCAGCACGGTGACGCCGCTGCGCGCGGCCAGGTCCTCGGCCTGCCCGACCAGCAGGCCGGCGATGTCGGTGATGGAATTGCGCGGGCCTGGGCGGATGGTCATGTGCAGTCTCTCGGCGGCGGCGGCGGCGGTCAGCAGACTAGACGGGCCGGTATGCGTCAACGCCGATCGTGGTTCCCGACGGGCGACAGCACCCCTATGCTCCGCCGCCATGACCGACCTGCCGCTCATCCGCCTGCAGCCCGGCCGCGACAAGCGCGTCGCCGCCGGCCATCCCTGGATCTTCTCGAACGAGATCGCCATGACGCCGGATCTGCGCGAGGTGCCGCTGGGCGCCCCGGTGCGGGTCGAGGCGGCCAGCGGCAAGGCCCTCGGCGTCGGCGGCTTCAACCGGCACGCGCTGATCGCCGTGCGCATGCTCGACCGCAGCCCGGACGTGGCGATCGACACCGCCTTCCTGCGCCGCCGCCTGGCCGCGGCCCTGGCGCTGCGCGACACGCTGTTCGACCGGCCCTTCTACCGCCTGGTCCATGCCGAGGCCGACGGCTTGCCGGGGCTGATCATCGACCGCTACGGCGACGTGCTGGTGCTGCAGAGCAACACCGCGCTGATGGATCGGCTGGAGGCGCCGCTCTGCGATGCGCTGGAGGATCTGCTCAAGCCCCGCGCCATCGTGCTGCGCAACGACAGCGCCGCGCGCGGCCTGGAAGGGCTGGCGGAGGAGGTTAAGGTCGCCCGCGGCGCGCTGGACGGCCCGGTCGCGGTCGAGGAGAACGGCGCGACATTCGAGGCCGACCCCCTGGGCGGCCAGAAGACCGGCTGGTTCTTCGACCAGCGCGACAACCGCGCCTTCGTGGCGAAGCTGGCCCGAGGCCGTCGGCTGCTCGACGTCTACACCCACACCGGCGGCTTCGGCATCCAGGCGGCGCTGGCCGGGGCCGAGGCGGTGACGCTGGTCGACCGCTCGGCCCCGTCGCTGGAGCTGGCGGCCAAGGCCGCTGCGGCCAACGGCGTCACCGACCGGGTCGTGACCGCCCGCGGCGAGGCCTTCGCCGAGTTGGAGCGTAGGGGCGGCGAGGGCGAGCGCTGGCCGGTGGTGGTGGTCGACCCGCCGGCCTTCGTGAAGTCGAAGAAGGATCTGGCCGCCGGGTCACGCGGCTATGCCAAGCTGGCCCGGCTGGCGGCGCGGGTGACCGAGCGCGGCGGCTTCCTCTGCATCTTCTCCTGCAGCCATCACGTCGACCCGGCGCTGTTCGCCGAGCAGGTGGCGCGCGGCCTGGTCGATGCCGGGCGGATGGGCCGGATCCTGCGCCAGTCCGGCGCCGGGCCGGACCACCCGGTGCACCCGCTGTTGCCGGAAAGCGCCTATCTCAAGGGTATCGTGCTGCAACTCGATTGAGGTGGCTGGTCCGTTTCTACCGACCCCCTTTCGTCATCCCCGCGAAAGCGGGGAGGTGGACTCACATTTGAAGTGCAACAGTGAGGAGAAGACCTCAGCAGGTGTGAGGAAGTCGAGGCATTGCCGAGGTGTGTGATTGTAGCGTCTGGCGATGTGGATGAGTTGCTGCGGGTTGAGAGAGGCG
>JAEKLZ010000518.1 GCA_019508225.1 Inquilinus limosus
GCCTGATACCTTAGTTTTGTCAGAGGAAACTGCATGATCACCGCCGCCCAGATGCGCGCCGCCCGCGCTTTGCTCGGCATCGACCAGCGGCAGCTCGCCGAGCTGTCCGGGGTGTCGCTGCCGACGATCCAGCGCATGGAGGCCAGCGAGGGCAACGTCCGCGGTGTGGTCGACACGCTGACCAAGGTGGTCGAGGCCTTCGACCGGGCCGGGGTCGAGCTGATCGGCGATCATGCTGTCAGCCGCGAAGGCGGCCGCGGGGTGCGGTTCAAGACCCCACGGTAGCCAAGGAGCGGAGACCGGCTGACGAGTTCAGCGACGCGACCGCCGGCCGACCCGACGATCTCGCCGCCCAAGCGGTGTCGGGAGTGTCGAGGCCCATGGTGGCTCGCAGTCATGATCCTTCGTTCGTCGAGCTGTTCACGCCCAAGCTCGTGACCGTCCTGCGCGAGCGCTACGGCCTCGCCGACCTCAAGGCCGATGCGGTGGCCGGGCTGACCGTCGCGATCGTGGCCCTGCCGCTGTCGATGGCGATCGCCATCGCCTCCGGCGTCACGCCGGACCGCGGCCTCTATGCCTCGATCGTCGGCGGCTTCATCGTCTCGGCGCTGGGCGGCAGCCGGTTCCAGATCGGCGGCCCGGCCGGCGCCTTCATCGTGCTGGTGGCCGCGACGGTGGCCACGCACGGCGTCGAGGGGCTGCTGCTGGCGACCTTCCTGTCCGGGCTGATGCTGACGGCGATCGGCCTGCTGCGGCTGGGCACCTTCATCAAATACATCCCCTACCCGGTGACCGTCGGTTTCACCGCCGGCATCGCCACGATCATTTTCGCCAGCCAGTTGAAGGACCTGCTGGGCCTGTCGCTGGCGGGACCGGAACCGGGCCCCTTCATCCCGAAGCTGGAGGCGCTGGGGCGTGCGCTGCCGACGGCCAGCGGCGCCGCCATCGCCGTCGCGGCACTATCGGTCGGCACCATCCTGCTGGTGCGCAGGCTGCGGCCGCACTGGCCGTCCTATCTGATCGCCGTCGCCCTGGCCTCGATCCTGGCCGTGGTGCTGCAGCTTCCGGTCGAGACCATCGGCAGCCGCTTCGGCGGCATCCCATCCGCCCTGCCCGCGCCGCATCTGCCCGACCTGTCCTGGGCCCGGATCCAGGCGGTGCTGCCGGCGGCCCTGTCCTTCACCCTGCTGGGCGGCATCGAGAGCCTGCTGTCGGCCGTGGTTGCCGACAGTATGAGCGGGCGGCGCCACCGCTCGAACTGCGAGCTGGTGGCCCAGGGGCTGGCCAACATCGCCTCATCCCTGTTCGGCGGCATCTGCGTCACCGGCACGATCGCGCGCACCGCCACCAATGTCCGCGCCGGGGCGCGCGGCCCCGTGTCGGGCATGCTGCATTCGGTGTTCCTGCTGCTGTTCATGATGGCGGCGGCGCCGCTGGCGGCCTTCATCCCGCTCTCCGCCCTGGCCGGCGTGCTGGCGGTGGTGGCCTGGACCATGGCCGAGAAGCACCAGTTCGGGACGCTGATCCGGGCCTCGGTCGGCGACGCCGTGGTGCTGCTGGCGACCTTCGGCCTGGTGGTGTTCCGCGACCTGACCGAAGGCATCCTGGTCGGCTTCGGCCTCGGCGCGCTGCTGTTCCTGCACCGCATGGCGCAGGCGGTGCAGGTCGACCGGCCCGACACCGGAAACGGCGACGGCCGCGCGCCTTACGACCCGGCGCTGGCCACCGACCGCGATGTCGTGACCTACAGGATCTCCGGCGCCTTCTTCTTCGGCGCCGCGGCGGGGGTGGCGGCGGCGCTGGACCGGATCGGCGAGCACCCGAAGGCGTATGTCGTCGATTTCTCGGCGGTGCCGGTGATCGATTCCACCGCCGCCGCCACGATCGAGGGCTTCGCCCGCAAGGCCCGGCGCCAGGGCGCCGTGATCTATATCGCCGGCGCCCGACGGCCGATCCTGCGGGCTTTGCTGGCGCACGGCGTGCGGCCGCCCCTGGTGCGCTTCAAGGCGGATCCGGCCGACGCGCTGGCGGCAGCCCGGCGGGCAGCCTCGAGCACGGCCTGAAGGCTACAGCCGCGCCTTGAGGCCCAGGCAGAAGCCGACGCAGACCGCAGCGACAACGGCCGACCAGGGATTGCGGTGCACCGCCTCATCGAGCGCGCTCGCCCGGGCCTGGGCCATCGACGCCACGGTCTCGCCAAGGCGGGCGACGTCCTCGCGCAGGGCACGGAGATCCGCATCCAGGTCGCGGCGGGCGGCGTCCGCGTCGGTCGTCGCCGTATCCAGCTCGGCGGCGGCGCGCGTCGACTTCGATCCGGACACCTGCGCGGCGGCGTCGGCGGCGGATTTGGGGGCTCCACTCTCGAAAGATTTGTTCGCTCCGGTCTCGGGCATGGCGGGCTCCTTTCTGTTTCCGGCAACAGCGGCTGCGCATCGCCGGTTCCGGCCGCAAGGCCGGCGCATGCCGGATTACGACAAATTTAACCAATCCCGCAGCGAAGCGGCCTCGACAACGCCGGGTGATCGGAGCAGAAGAGCTGCGAGAGATACGCATTCTTGCTCGCAACTGTCGCGGGCATGAGGGCCGCCCGAGGGCGGCGGTTTCGGGATGAAGTCGGGATGCTGGTACCGTTCCTGATCATGATGCGCGAGGGCATCGAGGCTGCCCTGATCGTCGGCATCATCGCCGGCTATCTGCGCCAGACCGGGCGGTCGCAATGGATGCCGCTGGTGTGGATCGGCATCGCCGTCGCCGTCCTGCTCTCGATCGCCGCCGGCATCGTCCTGGACCTGGTCAGCGCCGAGTTCCCGCAGCGCGAGCAGGAACTGTTCGAAGCCCTCGTCGGGCTGGTCGCGGTGTGCATCCTGACCTCGATGGTGTTCTGGATGCGCAAGGCCGCGCGCTCGATCAAGGCGCAGCTGCAGCATTCGGTCGATGCCGCGCTGGACGGCCCCGATGCCAAGGGCCTGGCGCTGATCGGCATGGCCTTCTTCGCGGTCGCCCGCGAGGGGCTGGAATCGGTGTTCTTCCTGCTCGCCACCTTCCAGCAGCAGGTCGGGCTGGAGGCGCCGATCGGCGCCCTGGCCGGCATCGCGGTCGCGGTCGCGGTCGGCTTCGCCATCTTCTGGTTCGGCGTCCGGCTGAACCTGAAGCGCTTCTTCCGCTGGACCGGGCTGTTCATCCTGGTGGTCGCCGCCGGCCTGCTGGCCGGGTCGCTGCGGGCACTGCACGAGGCCGGGCTGTGGAACGGGCTGCAGGAGATCGCCTTCGACCTGAGCCACATCCTGCCGATCGACGGGCCGCTCGGCTCGGTCCTCGCCGGCATCTTCGGCTACCAGGACACGCCGACGGTCGGCGAGGTCGCCGTCTACATCCTGTTCCTCCTCGTCACCCTGCCGCTGTTCCTGAGCGGCGGCCGGGTCGCGCAGGAAGCGCGATCGAACGCCTGAGGCCGGAGCCGAAGTCCGAATGTCGTCCCTGAAGAGCACCACCCGGATCGGCATCGGCGTCGTCGCCCTGCTGGCCGTCGCCGTCGCCGGCCTGGGCGTCTACGCCTATCTGCACCGCGCCGGCACGCCCAAGGTGGCCGCGGGCGGCAACGCCGTGACCATCACCGCCCAGAGCTGCGAGCCGAACGCCCTGACGGTCGAGGCCGGGCGCGTCACCTTCCAGGTCAAGAACGCCAGCGACCGCGCCCTGGAATGGGAGATCCTGCAGGGCGTGATGGTGGTGGAGGAGCGCGAGAACATCGCCCCCGGCTTCACCCAGAGCCTGACCGCCAAGCTGGAGCCCGGCAGCTACCAGATCACCTGCGGCCTCTTGAGCAACCCGCGCGGCACCCTGACCGTGACCGCGGCGAAGAACGCGCCGACCCAGGCGCTGCAGCCCTCGCTGATCGAGCTGATCGGGCCGATCGCCGAGTACAAGGTCTATGTCACCACCGAGGCCAAGGCCCTGGCCGACGCCACGCCGCCGCTGGTCGCCGCGGTCAAGGCCGGCGACCTGGCGAAAGCGCGCGACCTGCTGGCGCCGGCCTGGATCCACTACCTGCGGATCAAGCCGATCGCCGACCTGTTCGCCGATCTCGACACGGCGCTGGACGCCCGCGCCGATTATTTCGAGAAGAAGGAGGACGACCCGGGCTTCACCGGCTTCCGCCGGCTGCGATACGGGCTGTTCACCCGCGGCTCGACCGACGGGCTGGGCCCGGTCGCCGACAAGCTGGCGGCCGATGTGCAGGCGCTGCAGGCCCGGATCGCCGATCTGTCGATCCCGCCGGAGAAGATGGCCGGGGGCGCCGCGACCGTGATCGCCCGCCTGGCCGCCGACCCGGCCATCGATCCCGATGCCGCCAAGGCGGATCTCGAGGGCGCGGCCCGCATCGTCGGGCTGCTGCGGCCCTTGAGCCAGAAGGCCGACAAGGCGCTGAGCGACCGGGTCGACGGCAACCTGACCGCGGCCGGGCTGGCGCTGACCCGCGACGACCGCACCGGGCTGCAGCCCCCGGTGACGGCCCTCGCCGACGACCTGCCGAAGCTGCGCACCGCCTTGGGCCTGGACTGACCGGACGAACCGCCATGACCGACGAACAGAACAAGACCCTCACTCCCCCCGCCGAGACCCCCAGCCGGCGCAGCGTGCTGCGCGGCCTGGCCGGCAGCGGCGCGGCGCTCGGCGCGCTGGCCGTGGCGCCTGCCATCGCCCAATCGGTCAAGCAGCCGCCCGGCCGCGACGCCGAGACCGCGCAGCAGGTGCAGCCCTTCTACGGCGAGCACCAGGCCGGGATCATCACCCCCTCCCCCGCCGCCGGCCTGGTCGCGTCCTTCGACGTGCTGGCGACCTCGAAGCCGGATCTGGAGCGGCTGTTCCGCACCCTGACCGAGCGCATCGCCTTCCTGATGGGCGGCGGCACCCCGCCGGAGCTGGACCCGAAGTTCCCGCCGACCGATTCCGGCGTGCTGGGGCCCGTGATCGTGCCGGACAACCTGACCATCACCGCCGCCGTCGGCGCCTCGCTGTTCGACCAGCGCTTCGGCCTGGCCGAGGCGAAGCCGCGGGAGCTGGTGGCGATGACCAGCTTCACCAACGACGCGCTGGACCCGGAATACTGCCATGGCGACCTGCTGCTGCAGTTCTCCGCCAACACGCCCGAGGCCAACATCCACGCCCTGCGCGCGGTGGTGAAGGCGACGCCGGACCTGCTGAGCCTGCGCTGGAAGCTGGACGGGTTCCTGCCGGCCGCGACCAGCAAGGCCGGCCGCAAGGAGACGGCGCGCAACCTGCTGGGCTTCAAGGACGGCACCGCCAACCCCGACCCGACCGACGCCACGACGATGGACCGGATCGTCTGGATCAAGCCGGGCACCGAGGAGCCGGCCTGGACGGTCGGCGGCAGCTATCAGGTCGTCCGCATCATCCGCAACTTCGTCGAGCGCTGGGACCGCACGCCGCTGCAGGAGCAGCAGACGATCATCGGCCGCGAGAAGGCGACCGGCGCCGCGCTGGGGCTGAAGGACGAGTTCGACGTGCCGGATTATTCGGGCGACCCCGAGGGCAAGACCATGCCGCTCGACGCTCATATCCGCCTGGCCAACCCGCGCACCCATCAGAGCGCGAGCAGCCTGATCCTGCGCCGGCCGTTCAACTATTCGCGCGGGGTCACCAAGTCGGGGCAGCTCGACATGGGGCTGCTGTTCATCTGCTTCCAGTCGAGCCTGAACGCCGGGTTCATCGCGGTGCAGGAGCGGCTGAACGGCGAGCCGCTGGAGGAATACATCAAGCCGACCGGCGGCGGCTATTTCTTCGCCCTGCCAGGGGTGCCGGACAAGGACGGCTATCTCGGCCAGGGGCTGCTGCAATCGGTCTCAACCTGAGGCCATGACGATCGAATCATCGCCCTATGGGCTGATCATAAGAGGGGGTTGAACATGAAACGCATTCTGACTCTCAGTCTGAGCGCGGCGGCGATGCTGATCGCGTCCGGGGCCATGGCGGCCCCGCCGTCGCCGCTCGAGCTGGTCGAGCCGATCGCCAAGTACAAGATCTACGTCACCGGCGAGGTCGAGCGGCTGGTCGAGCACACCCGCCAGTTCACCGAGGCGGTGAAGGCCGGCGACCTGAAGAAGGCGCAGGCGCTGTACGCCCCGAGCCGCGTCTACTACGAGCGGATCGAGCCGATCGCCGAGCTGTTCAGCGACCTGGACGGCAGCATCGATTCGCGCGCCGACGACCACGCCAAGAACGAGGCGGATCCGGAGTTCACCGGCTTCCACCGCATCGAGTACGGGCTGTGGGAGAAGAAGTCGACCGACGGGCTGGTGCCCTTCGCCGACAAGCTGCTGGCCGACGTGCTCGACCTGCAGGGCCGGATCAAGGAGCTGACCACCCCGCCGGACAAGGTGGTGGGCGGCGCCGCGGCGCTGATCGAGGAGGTCGCGGCCACCATCGTCGACCTGCTGCGCCCGCTGCTGGAGAAGAGCGACAAGGCCCTGCTGGCCAAGGTCGACGCCAACTTCAAGACGGTCGACGCCATCCTGGCCAAGTACAAGACCAAGGATGGCGGCTTCGAGACCTATGACAAGGTGACCGACGCCGACCGCACCGCGATGAAGGGCCCGATCAACACCCTGGCCGAGGACCTGTCGCAGCTGCGCGGCACCCTGGGCCTGAGCTGAAGACTCAGCCTCTCCCAGACTGTCATTGCCGGGCTTGACCCGGCAATCCAGAGGGTCTCGACAGACTCTGGATGCCCGGGTCAAGCCCGGGCATGACAGTTTTGGGGAGGCCTCTTCATGTCCATTTTCTACAGATTTCTTAAGATTTTTCTTATCGAATTGACGTTTGCGAAGCGTCAATTAAGCTGCCTGCCTGCAACCGGAACAAGCGAGCCGGCGAACGCATTCGGTGAAGAAG
The DNA here is from genome assembly GCA_019508225.1 of Inquilinus limosus. Lineage (GTDB taxonomy): Bacteria > Pseudomonadota > Alphaproteobacteria > DSM-16000 > Inquilinaceae > Inquilinus > Inquilinus limosus_D. The sequence goes on from JAEKLZ010000518.1 coordinate 6,913, forward strand.
ACTTCCCGTCCCGCTCGGCTCGAACAGAGAAGGCAGCGCCATGACCCCCACCCCGTTCAAGCGCATCCTGGCCGTGGCCGCGCTCGGCGCCGGCCTGCTGGCCGCCTCCGCCGGCATGGCCGCCGATGCGGTCCGCGTCGGCTCCAAGGTCGACACCGAGGGCAGCCTGCTGGGCAGCATCATCCTGCAGGTGCTGAACGCCAACGGCATCCCGACCGAGAACAAGCTGCAGCTGGGCACCACCAAGATCGTGCGCGGCGCGCTGCTGGCCGGCGAGATCGACGTCTATCCGGAATACACCGGCAACGGCGCCTTCTTCTTCAACATCGACACCGACCCGGCCTGGAAGAACGCGCAAGCCGGCTACGACAAGGTCAAGCAGCTGGACGAGGCCCAGAACAAGATTGTCTGGCTGGCCCCGTCCCCGGCCAACAACACCTGGGCCCTGGCGGTGCGGCAGGAGGTGGCGGACAGCAACAAGCTGAAGACGCTGGAGGATTTCGCCAAATGGGCGAATGGCGGCGGCGAGGTCAAGCTGGCGGCCTCGGCCGAATTCGTCGAAAGCCCGGCGGCCCTGCCCTCCTTCCAGTCGACCTACGGCTTCAAGCTGAAGCAGGACCAGATCATCACCCTGGCCGGCGGCGACACCGCCGCCACCATCCGCGCCGCGGCGGAGCAGACCTCCGGCGTCAACACCGCCATGGTCTACGGCACCGACGGCGCCATCTCCTCGGTCGGTCTCGTGGTGCTGGACGACAGCAAGGGCGCCCAGATCGTCTATGAGCCGGCGGCCACGGTCCGCGCCGACACCCTGGCCAAGTACCCGAAGATCAAGGAGGCGCTGGACCCGGTCTTCGCCTCGCTCGACCTCAAGACCCTGCAGGAGCTGAACGGCAAGATCGCTGTCGACGGCGAGGACCCGCAGGCAGACGGTCGCGGCCGAGTACCTGAAGGCGAAGGGATTCGTGAAGTAAGGCACGACAGGACGGGCGGGCCGATGCTGTGATCGCCGCATGACCGTCATCCGCAACCGCGTGCTGCTGGTGCTGGGGCTGGTGGCGCTGGCCGGGGGGCTGGCGCTGCCGATCCTGACCAACGCGCCGAACCGGCTGCTGTCCGGCAGGCCGATCGGCGCGCTCGACCTGGCCGGGCCCTGGGGGCCGGCGGCGGTCGCCGCCGCCGCCCTGCTGCTGGCCGGGGCCTTCGTGCCGGCGCGGCGCTGGACGCTGGCGGTGCAGCTGGCCGCCGGCGCCCGGCCCTCGGCCCGCACCTCGCTCGGCGCGGGTTTCTGGGTGCTGGCGCTGGCGGCGCTGCTGGCCGCGGCCGACGGTGCCCGCCGGCTGCAGCTCGGCCCGCTCGCCCGGCTGGGTGTGGCGCTGCTGCTGGCCCT
>JAEKLZ010000519.1 GCA_019508225.1 Inquilinus limosus
GCCCTGGTCGCGCTGGGCTGCATCGACCTGGTGATGGAGTGCAACCTGCAGCCCTATGACTACATGGCGCTGGTGCCGGTGATCGAGGGCGCCGGCGGCGTCGTCACCGACTGGCAGGGGCAGCCGCTCGGCCTGGAGTCCTCGGGCGAGGTCCTGGCCGCCGCCACCCCGGCGCTGCATCGGGCGGCGCTGGACGTGATCGGCCGCGGCTGATGCCGCGCCTGTATTTCGCCGGGCCGCTGTTCTCGGCCGCCGAGCTGACCTTCAACGCGGTGCTGGCGGAGCACATCGAGGCGCTGGGCTTCGAGGTGTTCCTGCCGCAGCGCGACGGGGTCGAGAGCCGGCGCGAGCCCTGGGCGTCGATGCCGCCGGAGGAACGGCGCCGCGTCCTCTTCGAGCTCGACCGCGACCAGGTCTTCGCCTGCGACGTGCTGCTGTTCGTGCTCGACGGACGGGTGCCGGACGAGGGTGCGGCGCTGGAGCTCGGCATGGCCTATGCCCATCGCCAGCTGGCCAAGCCCGGGCGCCGGCTGGTCGGGCTGCACACCGATTCCCGCGCCGCCTTCCTCGGCGCCAGGCTGAACCCGATGCTGGCGATGCCGCTCGACGCCGTGTTCGACGACGTGGATGCGCTGCTGGGCTATCTCGCCGGCATCCGCTGACCGGCGCCGCCGGTCGATCGATCCCGGGCGGCGGCCGCCCTCACCAGTAATGATACGGGTGGTAGTAGTACGGGTGGTAGTAGGCCGGGTGCGGATAGGCGGGATAGACGACGCAGCCGGCCAGCGCGGAGGCTGCGATCAGGGCCGCCCCGGCCTTGAGCAGGCGGATCGAGACACGCGACATGGCGAACATCCTCTGTTGATACCCGCGCCGGATCGGGCGCGATATCGGTTCCACGCATCAGGAATGTTGGTCCGTCGCCAGTCCCTGTCAGCTTACGATGAGTTCATCGGAAGGGATCGTCCCGCGGCGTGGCCGATCAGCCACCATCGATTCTGCAGTTGATGAATAATCGGAAAGACAGGAACCGTTCCGGTCTTCGCTTGTTGCCGGCGATCCCGCCGGATCATCTGCGGTTGATCCGGGCGGGACTGAGGCGATCAGGCGCCGGCCGTCCTCGGCGTCTCGAATGCCAGCAGCCGGCCGCCCGGGCCGGCTTCGGCCCAGCGCTCCACCGGCAGCTCGATCACCGCCAGGCCGGCGGTCGGATACTTCTCCGCCAGCCGGGCCAGCGCCGCCGCGTCGCCGGTCGTCGCCAGCCGCCGCGACAGCTGCTCCAGGTCCGGGTTGTGGCCGACCAGCAGCAACGTCGCCGCGTCGTCCGGCGCCTGGCGCAGCCGGGTCAGCACCCCGGCGCCGCCGGCCAGATAGAGGCCGCGGTCGAAGCGGGTCTCGGGGGCGGCGCCCAGCGCCTCCAGCGCCAGCGCCAGGGTCTGCCGGGCGCGGGTGGCGGTCGAGCACAGCACCAGGTCCGGCGTCGGCCCATGCGCCTTCAGCCAGGCGCCCATCTTCGGCGCGGCGTCGCGGCCGCGCGCCGCCAGCGGCCGGTCGTGGTCGGTCAGCTCCGGGTCGGCCCAGTCGGATTTCGCGTGCCGCAGCAGGATCAGGGTCTTCATCGGTTCACCTCGTCGACGTACCCTGCGCAGAATGGGATGACTCGTCCAGGCCACGTGAAGGGGCGCGGCGTCGCAGCCCGCGGGAGACAGCAATGACCGACCAGACCGGACTCTACTTCGCCAAGGGTGAGCGCGAGCACCGGCTGCTGCTCGGCCTCGGCAACCGCCACGGCCTGATCGCCGGCGCCACCGGCACCGGCAAGACCGTGTCGCTGAAGGTCCTGGCCGAAGGCTTCAGCCTGGCCGGCGTGCCGGTCTTCGTCGCCGATGTGAAGGGCGACATCGCCGGCATCAGCCAGCCCGGCGCGGCCAACCCGAAGATCGAGGAGCGGGCCAAGGCGCTGGGCCTCGGCGCGCCGGCCTATCAGGGCTTCCCGACCGCGTTCTGGGACCTCTACGGCAAGCAGGGCTCGCCGGTCCGCGCCACGGTGGCGGAGATGGGGCCGCTGCTGCTGGCCCGCCTGCTGCAGCTCAACGACACCCAGGAGGGCGTGCTCAACATCGCCTTCAAGGCGGCGGACGAGGAAGGGCTGCTGCTGCTCGACCTCAAAGACCTGCAGGCGCTGCTGGCCTTCATGGCCGAGAACGCGTCGAAGTTCACCGGCACCTACGGCAACGTCTCCAAGGCCTCGGTCGGCAGCATCCAGCGCCAGCTGCTGGTGCTGGAGCTGCAGGGGGCCGAGGCCTTCTTCGGCGAGCCGGCGCTGGACCTCATGGATCTGATCCGCACCAATTCCGACGGGCGCGGCGTGATCAACGTGCTGGCGGCGGAGACGCTGATCCAGGCGCCGCGGCTCTACGCCACCTTCCTGCTCTGGCTGCTGTCCGAGCTGTTCGAGCGCCTGCCCGAGCTCGGCGACCCGGACAAGCCGAAGCTGGTGTTCTTCTTCGACGAGGCGCATCTGCTGTTCGACGACGCGCCCAAGGCGCTGGTCGAGAAGGTCGAGCAGGTGGTGCGGCTGATCCGCTCCAAGGGCGTCGGCGTCTATTTCGTCACCCAGAACCCGATCGACGTGCCGGATAAGGTGCTGGCCCAGCTCGGCAACCGGGCGCAGCACGCGCTGCGCGCCTTCACCCCGCGCGACCAGAAGGCGCTGAAGGCCAGCGCCGACACCTTCCGCACCGAGGGCAAGCTCGATGTCGCCCGGGCGCTGCAGGAGCTGGCGGTGGGCGAGGCCCTGGTCTCCTTCCTCGACGCCAAGGGCATCCCCGAGGTGGTCGAGCGGGCGCTGGTCTGCCCGCCGGTCTCGCGCCTCGGCCCGATCACCGATGCCGAGCGCCAGGCGGCGATCGCGGCCGGCGGGATGAGCGCCAAATACGGCACCGCGATCGACCGCGACTCCGCCTATGAGAAGCTGAGCGTCAAGGCGGCCGAGGCGCAGCAGCAGGCGACCGCCGCCGCCGAAGCCAAGGCCGAGGCGAAGGCCGCTGCCAAGGAAGGTCCCAGCATGGCGGAGTCGATCTTCCGCGACGTCATCCGCAACACCGGCAGCTCGGTCGGCACCCAGCTCGGCCGCAGCCTCGGGCGCAGCGTCGGCGGCTCGGGCGCCAGCACGATCGGCGGCAGCATCGGCCGCGCCGTGGTCCGCGGCATCCTCGGCTCGCTGTTCGGCGGCCGGCGCTGAGGGGCCGCGCGGCCGGAGGCGTCCTGCCGTAAGGGCGAGCCGCCTCTGTCCGCCACCGGGGCGGCTGGGGTATGCTCCACCCATGCAGGACAACGACGCCCTCTTCGACGCCTTGCGCCGCTCGGCCGATTCCGGCGTGGTCGACGCCATCGAGGATCTCGTCCGGAACGGCCGCGACGAGGAGCTTGCGCGCGTCAACGCCCTGGCCCTGGCGGCCGCCCGCGGCCTGGACGAGGAGGCGGTGATCGCGGCCCTGCTGCACGCGTCGCGGCTGGGCCTGTTCGAGATGTCCTGGAACATCCTGTGCCCGAGCTGCGGCGGCGTCCTCGGCGCCAACGCCACGCTGAAGAGCGTGCGGCAGCAGGATTACCACTGCGCCTTCTGCGCGCTGACCAGCGAGCCGACGCTGGACGATACGGTGGAGGTCAGCTTCACGGTCAGCCCGCGGATCCGCCGCATCGCCGCCCACGACCCCGACAGCCTCGGCTTCTGGGACTATCACCGGCAGGTGTTCTACGGCTCCGGCCTGGCCTTCCCCGAGCCGGGCACGTTCGACGAGCTCAGCCGCAAGGCCCTGCTGGAGGCCGTCGAGCTGCGGGCCGGCGAACGCATGATCCTGGCCCTGCAGCTGCCGGCGCAGCAGGTCATGATCTTCGACCCGGTGACCCACACGGCCCATCTGATCGACACCGAGGGCGAAGCGACGGCGGAGCGGCGCGAGCTGTCGATGATCTTCACCAGCGCCCCGGCCGCCGTCGGCCACATGACCCTTTCCCCGGGGCCGCTCCGGCTCGTGCTGGACAACCGCACGGAGCGCCGGGTGCTGGTCGGCGTCTATGTCGCGGGCCCGGAGATGTGCAGCCTGATCGGCGGCCGCCGGCCGTTCCTGACCGCCAAGCGGCTGCTGACCAACCAGACCTTCCGCGACCTCTACCGGACGGAGACGCTCGACGTCGAGCAGCGGCTCAAGATCATGAGCCTGACCTTCCTGTTCACCGACCTGAAGGGGTCGACTGACCTGTATGAGCGGGTCGGCGACCTCGTCGCCTACGATCTGGTGCGCTCGCATTTCCAGATCCTGAACGAGATCGTGGCGTCCGAATCCGGGGCCGTGGTCAAGACCATCGGCGACGCCGTGATGGCGACCTTCCCGGTGCCGCACCGCGCCGTCTCGGCCGCCCTCCGGATGCGCGATTCGATGCGGCAGCTGAACGCGCGGCGGGGGGCGGAGGAGCTGATCCTGAAGATCGGCATCCATGAAGGGCCGTGCCTCGCGGTCAACCTCAACGACCGCCAGGACTATTTCGGCCAGACGGTCAACATCGCGTCGCGGGTGCAGGCGCTGGCCACGGGCGACAGCATCTTCGCCACCCAGCCGGTGGTGCAGGATGCCGATTCGGCCCGGCTGCTCTCGTCGCGCGGGGTGGACGCCCGGCCCCAGGCGCTGGCGCTCCGCGGCGTCGGCGGCCGCATGCCCGTCTTCGCCATGACCTGACGGCGCTTTTGCGTCACCTCTCCCCGGATGTCCGCGCAGGCGGGACACCCTCCCATCGGGCGGCGAGATCTCCGCTTTCGCCGGGAAGACCTGCGGGAGAGACCGCGTCCGTCAGCGGTGAACGGTAAGCGTCCGGCTTTTGCCGTGGACTTCCGATACCCGCGAGCAAACCAGGCCCCTTGACCGTCTCCAAAGGTGGTTAGCGGTCATGGTCGCTGTGTGTCGAGCAACTGCGTCCGTTCGGCTATGGTGACGAATGTTTGGCCGGATTCGGAAGACTAATCACGGCGGCAGGGGGAAAGAATGTCGATCTCAGCCGAAAATAAGGCACTGCACCGCTACCTCTCAACGCTGCTTGGATCAGGGAAGGTGCACCGGTATTGGGATGAAGCGGAGGAGAGTTCGATTGACATTCTAGAAATCAAAGATGTTCCGGCACCTAAGGTGACCACATGGGCAACAATAGGGCTTTCTGACGCGCAGACCGGTCTCACCGTAACTGGAGTTCCGCTCAGAGTTGAGTTTATATTTTCTTCTATGACTGTCAACTCCCGGGCGCCAAACATTCTTGCAACATGTGCATTTAATGTCATCAACTCCAAAATGAAATCAGAACCAGGGGTAATTTATCCTCGAGTGATCGAGATGTACTATAAGAATATTGATGTAGCCCACGTGCTGTTGGGCAATCCATATCTATGGGACATGGAGACACAAAAGTTCGATACGAAGGTTGTGGCATGGCTGGTAGCGGTTCCTATCTCAGGTGCCGAGCATGCTTTTGCTGACGACAAAGGTGTGGATCACCTCGAAAGAGCACTAGAAGCGCGCAAGGTTGACATCTTTAATCTCCGGCGGAAGTCAATTTTCTGAATCCACCTAATTTTAGTAATTTTGAGTTGCGTGGCCGCGATTGTGGAGGTCCGCATGGGGTCGGATCCGGTCCTCGCCGGTGAACGCAATGTTTCATTGCCTTAACTCCTAAACATGTTCATGATACGTTCCATGGACATGGCGACATCCGTCCCTGACCCGGCACTCGCAGAACCGACCGATCCCCACCGGGAGCGGGCGGAGCGGCATGCGCGGGTGCTGGCGCGGCTGGCGGACCTGACCCTCGGGCTGGCCGAGGCGGTGCAGGGCCAGGCCGTGGAGTCCACGCGTCGGCCGCCGGAAGACGCCGCCGACCGCACCCGCGGCCTCGGCCTGGTCTTCGCCCGGCTCTCCTACGAGGTGCGCCAGACCGTGGCGCTGGAGGCCCGGCTCGCGGCGGAGGGCCAGGTGGCCGCGGCCGAGCGGGAAACCGCCGCGGCGCAGGACAGCTGGCGCCGGCGGCGCAACCTGGTCAAGCGCCTGGTGTTCGAGGCCGTCAGCGACGACGATCTGAACGAGCGGAACCCCGATCTGGTGTTCCAGCGCGAAGATCTGCTGTTCGAGCTGGACGATCGGCTCCAGGACGACGAGTTCAAGCAGGACATCGGCGACCTCCCGATCGGCGAAGTCGTTGGCCGGTTCTGCCGCCAGCTGCGCGTCGAGCCGGATTGGAGCCTGTGGCAGGCCGAGCCCTGGGCGATCGAGGAGAGCGGGCACCCGCTGTCGCCCTATGCCCGGCCCGAAGCCCCGGGGTCTGCGGCGACGCCGAAGCCTCGATGGTACCCGGTCGCGGAGCCGATGCGGGA
>JAEKLZ010000197.1 GCA_019508225.1 Inquilinus limosus
AAGGACAGCTGGCACCGGCTGCAGCGCCGCATCCGGGGATAGCGGACGGAACCGGATCGGCCGCGCCGCGTTGATTCGTCACGCCGCGGGGGGACGCCGCGACGTCGTCGCAGCGCCAGCCCGCGGCCTGATGGAGTGTCAGGTCATGTCTCGGACACCTCTGCGCCGGCTGATGCTGGCCGGTGCCCTGGCCGTCGCCGCGATCGGCCTCGGTGGCTGCTACGCCTATCCGGTCGGCTATGCCGGCTACGACACCTATGGCTATGACGACTACGCCTATGCCGCGCCGGGCGGCTATTACGGCGGCTATCCGCGGGCCTATGCCCATCCGCGGGGCTACAGCGGCTACAACAGCTATCCTCGCTACTACCGCTCTCCCCGGGCCTACGCCTACCCGCGCTACGGCTATGCCTATCCGCGCTATGGGTATCGCGGATATGGCGGCTACGGCGGGTATGGCGACTGGGACCGTGGCAGCCGGCGCTAGGCGGTCCGGCTCGGCCTGATCAGGCCACCCAGCCCAGCGCCGCCGCGCCCAGCAGCAGCGCGCCGAAGATGATCCGGTAGATCGCGAAGGCGGTGAAGCGGTGGGTCTGGATATAGCCCAGCAGCCACTTCACCGCGATGAAGGCGGTGACGGTCGAGACCACGAAGGCGATGCCCAGCGCCCCCCAATCCTCATGCACGCCGCCGTCCTTGATCTGGCCGTACAGCTCGTAGGCGCTGGCCGCGTACATGGTCGGGATGCCGACCAGGAAGGCGAACTCGGTGGCCGCGGCCCGGTTGCTGGCGCCGGCCAGCATGGCGGCGAAGATGGTGGCGGCCGAGCGCGAGGTGCCCGGGAAGATGCCGGCCACGAACTGGGCCAGGCCGACCACGATCGCCACCATCCAGGTGATCCTGACGCTGTCGGGCAGCTTGGCCGCCTGCTGCTCGGCCCAGATCATCCAGACGCCGCCGACGACCAGCGCGATCGCGATCGGCAGGATGTTCTCGGGCAGGGTGAAGCCCGCCTTCTTGGCGGCGAAGCCGAGCACTCCGGTGATCACGAAGGCCAGCAGCAGCCGGATGCCGTAATGCCGGTTCTCCGGCCGGCGCCAGCCCAGCACCAGGTCGAAGATCCGGCGCCAGTAGATGATGGTCACGGCCAATATGGCGCCGGCCTGGATGACGATGTTGAAGGTGTCCGAGCGCTCGCCCAGCCAATGCTCGGCGATGATCAGGTGGCCGGTCGAGGAGATCGGCAGGAACTCGGTGATGCCCTCGATCACCCCGAGGATGATCGCGCTCAGATAGTCCAACTCAGTGCTCCGGGGTGAGACGAGGCCGCCCCGCTTGTGAACCAAGCCGGCGGCTTTGGGAACCCGGCTTCAACCCGTGGCGGCAGTTAATGTTTCGTAATCCCTCGCGGCCGTCCTCAGCCGCCGGCCGCGAGGGCTTGGCCGCGGCGGGTCGCGATGGCGTCCAGCGCGGGGTCGCGCCCGGCCCGGTAATCGGCGAAGGTGAAGCCCGTCGGCACGGTCGGCGACAGGTCGCCGGCGGCGACGCCGTAGACGTAGTTCAGCCAGAAACAGCGGCCGATCTGCGCCAGCCCGCAGCCATTCTCCCAGTCATGGAACGCGCTGGCATAGCGGATGGAGATGCCGGAATTCGGCAGACTCATGCGCCCGCCTTCCGCCCAGAAGGCCGTGAAATCGCCTGTCGGCTGGCCGACGATCTCGACCGGACCGCGGGCGAAATGCTTCAGTCGCGCCAGGGTGGTGATGGCGGCGGAGAAGGTGTCGGGCCCGGTCAGGATGTAGATCCGCCCGCCCGGCCCCAGCACCTCCGGCAGGCGCCGGGTGAAGTCCGCGGTCAGCTCGTAATTGCCGCCGGGATTGGCGCGCAGGTCGATGACCGCCGTCCCCGGCCGGCGCCGCGCCGCCTCCTCGACCACCTCGGAGAGGAACTCGGCCAGGCCTGGCCCGGGGGTGTTGCTGGTGCCGCGCAGCTCCACGAACAGGGTGTCGGCCTCGGGATAGGCTTGCCAGTAGGTCCGGTCGCCGTTCTGCAGATACAGCGGCAGGGTCTCGGCGCCGGACAGGACATGGCGCCAGGGGCCGTCGTCCCGCGGCAGGGCGGCGGGCAGCAGGTCGATCGCCGGCCGGCGCACGGCGCCCTCCGCCCGCATCGGCGGCCGCGGATCGGCCGCGATCTCGCGGGTGACGCGGGTGCCGTCGGCCAACTCCAGCACCAGCGCCGCCGTGTCGGGCGACGGCAGCAGGCCCAAGGCATGCAGGGCGGCCGGAGATGAGATCAGGTCCACCGACAGCAACCGCGCCCGGCTGTCCCGGCCGCCGAAATACGGACGCAGCGTGTCCGCCAGCTCTTCCGGCGTGTGGCCGGCCAAGGTCACCACGCGCGCGCCCAGCAGGTCGGCCAGCGCGGCCCGGGCCGAGACGACGTAGAGACCGTCATCGAACCAGACCAGGCGCATCGGCAGCGTGTTCAGCGACCGGCCCATGGTGACGCCGCGGACATAGGTGTGGCCGTTGCCGGCAAGGGCGACGGCCCGGGTAACGCCCAGCTCGAACCGGGCATCGTCCAGCCCGCCGGGTGCCGCCGCCGAGGCCTCCGCAGCCAGGCCGTCGATCTGCTGGTTGAACTGGATCAGCGCCTCGGGCGAGAAGCTGCGGTCGATCTCGGGCAGCCGGCGCAGCCGATCCAGATCCTGGCGCTGCGCCTCGGCCCGGCTGCCGGGCGCGGGCGCCTCGGCCGGCGGCAGCTGCGGGTAGTTCGGCCGGATCACCGCCAGATAGGCGGCGCCCGCCGCCACTCCGGTCGTCGCTATCAGCGCGGCCCCGATCCAGGCCGCGATCGCCCATCGTCTCATGGCTGTTCCCCCACCCGCTTCCACGGCCGGTCCGGCCGGTGAGGCGGTGCCAAGCAACCGGCGTGCCGCAGCGGTGAAGGGCCGGCGGCCTGGAGGGTGGGCATGGATAGGAGATGGCGATCGGCGAAAATTCCGCCGGGCTTCGGCGTATTCTCCTGGTCTCTATTCCGCCGGCGACGAGCCCTCGCTGCGATGGACCAGCAGCTGGCGTTCCAGCTCCTTGCTGGTGCGGCTGGCCGGCGAGGTGTAGCGGGCCAGGGCCCGGTAGATCACCGGCACCAGGAACAGCGACAGCAGGGTCGAGACCATGACGCCGCCGAAGATGACGACGCCGATCGCCTGGCGCGATTCGGCGCCGGCGCCGGTGGCGATCGCCAGCGGCAGGGCGCCCAGCGCGGTGGCGATCGAGGTCATCAGGATCGGCCGCAGCCGGGTCGCCGCGGCCTCGCGCACCGCCTCCAGCACATCCAGCCCCTCGTCGCGCAGCTGGTTGGCGAATTCGACGATCAGGATCGCGTTCTTCGCCGTCAGCCCGATCAGCATGACCATGCCGATCTGGGTGTAGATGTTCACGGTCATGCCGAGTAGGGCGACCGAGCCGAGCGCGCCGAAGATCGCCAGCGGCACGGTCAGCAGGATCGTCACCGGGTGGACGAAGCTCTCGAACTGCGCCGCCAGCACCAGGAAGACGATCAGCAGCGCGGTGCCGAAGGTGATGTACAGCGAGGCGCTGCTTTCCAGGAACTCGCGGGTGTCGCCGTCCCAGGACAGGCGGGCCTCGACCGGCAGCACATCGGCGACGGCGGCGCGGATCTCGGTCACCGCGTCGCCGAGCGTGGCGTCGTCGGCCAGGCTGGCGGTGAAGGTGATGGCGCGGACCCGGTCGAAGCGGCCCAGGCTGGCGGGGCCGGCAACATCCTGCAGCTTCACCAGGCTGGTCAGCGGCACCAGCGTGCCGCCGGATGCGCGGACGAAGATGTTGGACAGGTCGCGCGGCGTCTGCCGGTCCTCGGGCCGGGCCTGCAGCACCACGTCGTATTCCTCGCCATCATCCTCGTAGCGGGTGACGGCGACCGATCCGAACATGGCCTCAAGCGTCTCGCCGATGGCGCGGATCGAGATGCCGAGATCGGCGGCGCGGTTGCGGTCGATGGCGACGCGCAGCTCCGGCTTGGTCTCGTCGTAATCGGCCTGCAGGTTGCGCAGCACGGGGGAGTTGCGCAGCCGGTCGTCCAGCCGGTCGCGCCACTGGGCCAGCTCCTCATAGGTGTTGCCGCCGATGACGAAGCGCACGGGCGCGCCGGAGCCGCGGGCGAGGCCGCTGGGGTTGATGGCGACGGCGCGGATGCCAGGGATGCCGGCCAGCTTGGCCCCCAGCTCGCGCACCACATCCTGCTGCGACCGCGTCCGCTCCTCCCACGGCTTCATCTGGCCGACGACGGTGACGCGGTTCACCCCGGTCGGGCCCCAGGACGGCGCCAGGATGGCCAGCAGGCGGGTGATGTCCTCGGCCTCGACATAGGGGGTGAGGGTCGCCTCGATCCGGGCCAGTTGGGCGCTGGTGTACTCCAGGCTCGATCCCTCGGGCCCGGTGGCGCTGATCACCACCCGGCCGCGATCCTCGGTCGGCACGAATTCCTGCGGCAGGCCCTGCAGCAGCGCCACGGCGCTGAGGCTGAGCGCGACCGCGATGGCGCAGACCAGGAGCGGCGCGCCGAGTGCGAAGCCGAGCGTCGCCTTGTAGCCGCGATTCAGCAGCTCGAAACCGTGCTCGGTCACCTTGTGCAGCCAGGTCTCCTCGTTCGCCGGGCGCAGCAGCCGGCTGCACATCGCCGGCGTCAGGGTCAGCGCGATCAGGGCCGAGAACAGGACCGAGGAGGCGACGGTGATGCCGAATTCGGCGAACAGCCGGCCGATATTGCCCTGCAGGAACGAGATCGGGACGAACACGGCGGTCAGCACGGCGGTGGTGGCGACCACGGCGAAGCCGATCTGGCGCGACCCGAGATAGGCCGCGACCAGCGGCGGTTCGCCATGCTCGATCCGGCGGCTGATGTTCTCCAGCACGATGATGGCGTCGTCGACCACCAGGCCGATCGCCAGCACCATCGCCAGCAGGGTCAGCACGTTGATCGAATAGCCCAGCGCGGCGAGGATGATGAAGGAGGCGGTGATCGAGACCGGCACGGCGACCGCCGGGATCAGCGTGGCGCGGACGCTGCGCAGGAAGACGAAGACGATGCCGATCACCAGCGCCAGCGCAATGCCCAGCGCCAGGAACACCTCCTCGATCGACTTGTCGATGAAGACGCTGTCGTCGGAGGAGACCTCGATCCGCACGTCCGGCGGCAGCGACTGGCGCAGCGTGTCCAGCGCGTGGCGCACGGCCTCGGCCACGTCCAGCGTGTTGGCGGTGGACTGTTTGACGATGCCCAGGCCGATGGCCGGCTTGCCGTCGGCCCGGAAGCCGCTGCGGTCGTCGCGGGGGCCGACCTCGACCCGGGCCACGTCGCCCAGCCGCACCAGGGTCGAGCCCTGGCGGCGCAGCACGATGCGGGCGAACTCCTCCGGCGTCGACAGCCGAGTGTTGGTGCGCACCGTCAGCTCGCGGTCGTTCGATTCGACCCGGCCCGACGGCAGCTCGACATTCTGCGCCTCGAGCGCGTCCTTGACGTCCTGGGCCGTGACCCGCCGCGCCGCCATGGCATTGCGGTCCAGCCAGACCCGCATCGACGGCTGGCGCTCGCCGCCGATCGTCACCTGGGCGACGCCGGTCACGGCTGAGAGCGGATCGACGACATAGCGCTTGGCCAGGTCGCTCAGCTCGATCGCCGACCGGCCATCGCTGGTCAGCGTCGCGTAGATGATCGGGCTGGCGTCGCTGTCGACCTTGCGGATGATCGGGGCGTCGGCATCGTCCGGCAGCCGGCCGATGACGCGGCTGACAGAATCGCGGACGTCATTGGTCGCGCTCTCGACATCGCTCTCGACATCGAACTCCAGCCGGACGCTGGACCGTCCCTCCTGGCTGGTCGAGCGCAGGGTGCGGATGCCGGCGACGCCGGAGACGCCCTCCTCGATGATCTGGGTGATCTGGCTCTCGATCACCTGGGCCGAGGCGCCCTCATAGGTGGTAGTGATCGAGACGATGGGCGGGTCGATGTTGGGGTATTCGCGGACGGTCAGCCGCTGGAAGGCGAAGGCGCCCAGCACCACCAGCAGCAGGCTGACGACGACGGCGAAGACCGGGCGCTTGATGGCGGTGTCGGACAGGACCATGTCAGGACGCCGCCGGCGCCGTGCCGGCCTCCTGCACCTTGACCGGCACGCCGTCGCGCAGGCGCTGCGTGCCCTCGACCACCACGGCGTCGCCGGCGGCCAGGCCGGACAGGATCTGGACCTCGCCGCGCAGCCGGGTGCCCAGCGTCACCTCGCGCCGGACCGCCCTTCCGTCGACCACCAGATAGACGAACTGGCGGCTGCCCTGCGGCACCAGCGCCTGCTCGGCCACCAGCAGGGCGGTCGGGTTGGTCGACAGCTGCACCCGCACGGTCATGAACATGCCGGGGCGCAGCAGGCCGTCGCGGTTGTCGACCTCCGCCACCGTGACGACCGACCGGGTGGCCGGGTCGATTCGGGTGTCGATCGAGGTGATGGTGGCGGTGAAGGCGCGGTCGGGATAGGCGTCGCTGCGGACCTCGAGCGCAACCCCAGGGGCCAGCCGCGACAGCAGCACCTCGGGCAGGTTGAAATCGACCTTCACCCGGCTGAGGTCGTCCAGCGTGACGATGGCGGTGCCGGGCGACACCAGGGCGCCCTGGCTGACCTGGCGGATGCCCAGGGTGCCGGCGAAGGGGGCGACGATCACGCGCTCGGCCAGCCGCGCCTTCTGCGCCGCCACCGCCGCGGTCTTGACCTCAAGGTCGGCGCGCAGCGTGTCGACCTGCGCCTGGGCCATGTTGCGGGCCTTCGACAGGGTCTCGCCGCGGTCCAGCGACAGCCGGGCGTTGCGCAGCTCGGCCTCGGCCGAGGCCACCGTCGCCTCCAGCTCGGCGCTGTCCAGCCGGATGATCGGGGCCCCGGCGGCCACGGTCTGGCCGTCCTCGAACTCGATCCTGTCGACGATGCCGGTGGTCTTGGCGGTGATGGTCACCGCCTCCCGCGCCCGGGTGGTGCCGACGGCGTCCACCGCCTCGGTCACCGTGCCGGTGCGCACCGGGGCCAGCATCACCGGAACGACGACGGGACCGCCATGCGAACCCACCGCTCCGTCGGCCTGGAACGGCGCATAGCGCCACACGCCCACCGCCGCCGCCGCGAGCAGGCCGATCAAAACCAATTGTTTCCACGCGCGCATGCGTCCGCGAAGCCCCCTTCCGTCCGCGCACCCGTCATCACGGGCACAGTGTAGTACCAACCGCCCGTTTCTTGTTTGTGAATGCCGAGCTGTGTCCCTCACGGCGCAGCGGGGAGATTCCGTCGCACCGGCGCTATTCTCGGGAACAGGTCACCAGATCCAGTGTTTATGGCGATGATATGACGAATTCAGCCGCGCGACGCAGCGGCATTGGAAGGGACTCGGGGAACGGCCCCCGCACGGCCGGCCCGGGACGGGTGACATGGGACTGCTGTACAGCGAAGCGGAGGACGCGGTCGATCTGCACGGTCGCCGCATCCTGATCGTCGAGGACGAGCAGATCGTGGCGCTCGACCTGGAGTTGACGCTCCGCACCTGGGGCGGCACGGTGGTCGGCCCGGCGACGACGGTGTCGCGCGCGGTCGAGATGGCGCGCAGCCAGACGATCGACGGCGCCATGGTCGACCTCAACCTGTCCGGCGCCGCCGCCTTCCCGGCGATCGACATTCTTCTGCAGCGCGGCGTGCCGGTGATCCTGGCCACCAGCTATCCGCGGGAAAGCCTGCCGGCCGCCTACCGCAACCTGCCGATCCTGTCGAAGCCCTACGACCCGCGCCGCTTCTCCGGTCTGGTGCAGTCGATCTTCAGCGTCCGCGCCGGCGAAGCCAGCGTTCACTGACGGGGCGGCGCTAGGCGGCCCAAGGCTGCGTCTCGGTCCGCACCGCCTCACCCGATACCTTCGCCGCCGCGATCGACAGCGCCAGATACTGGTCCTGCGCCGCATCGGCGAAGCTGTAGATCTCCTCCCCAGTCTCGACGAAACGGGCCATGCCGGCCAGGCACGCGCCGATCGCAATCTCATCGTCGTTCAGCCGCGCCCCGGCGAAGGGGTTGCGGTACATCCACTCCGCCCCGGCCTGGATGCCGATCAGGTGATGGCCCTGGATGTTGGCATATTGCCCGGCATCCTGGCGCAGCAGCCGCAGCGTCAGCGGCGTGCGGTGGTCCTGCAGATACCGCAGCTCGTCGTCCTTGATCTCGCCGCGCTCGCCCCGCACCAGCAGGCGCGGCGTGCGGATCCAGTGGTGGTACTGGTCGCCGGTGAAGTCGAACAGCGCCGAACGGTCGCCGAAATCCAGCGTGGCGATGGTCTGCTCGGACTGGGCGATGCGCTGCTCCTCCGGCGGGCCCGCCCGGGTCGGGCCGGCGATGATCGGGCTGGTGAAGCCCTGGGCCCGGATGGTGGCGTTCTCGAAACCCAGGCCCAGATAGCGCCGGATCAGGCTGGTGCCGTGGTAGCCATGCGCCACCGCGACATGGGCGTGGCCCGGCGTGCCGATCCGTCCGGCGGCGATCAGCGCCAGGCGGGCGGCGTGGGTCGGCTGCAGGAAATACTGCTCCGCCACCTGGATGCGGGCGCCGCCGCGGACCAGCTCGGCCAGCCGCAGCAGCCCGTCCAGGTCGGGCGCCGGCGGCGTCTCGGTCAGCACCGGCTGGCCGGCGGCCGCCAGTTCGGCGATTACCCCGGGCGCGGCCGGCTGCGACACCGACACGACGGTGAAGCGCGGCCGGGTCAGGCGCAGCAGCGCCTCGGTGGTGCGGAAGGTCGGCAGGCCCCATTGCGCCTCGAAGACGGCGCCGCGGGCCGGGTCGCGCACCACCACGCCGTCGATGCGGAAGCGCTCCGGCAGCGCCCGGGCGACGCGCAGGAAGAACTCGGTGCGCCAGCCGGGGCCGACGATGGCGAAGTTGCAGGCGGGCATGAGATCGTTCCCTAGATCGTTCCCTGGGGACTCGGAGCCATCGACTCGGGATCTGATCGGAATCTCACCCCAGAACCGCAAACGGTGTAAACCGCATCCGACGGATTGTCGGAGAGGATTGATGGCGAAGCGGCCGCGGGCGGATCTGGTGCTGGTCGAGCGCGGCCTGGCGGAAAGCCGGGCGCGGGCCCAGGCGCTGATCCTGGCCGGGCTGGTCTATGAGGGCACGAAGCGGGTCGAGAAGCCGGGCGACGGCGTGGCGCAGCCCGAGGCGCTGTCGGTGCGCGGCCGCGATCATCCCTGGGTCAGCCGTGGCGGGCTGAAGCTGGTCAAGGGCCTCGACCATTTCGGCATCGACCCGGCCGGTCTGACCGGGCTCGACGTCGGCGCTTCCACCGGCGGCTTCACCGATGTGCTGCTCAACCGCGGCGCGGCGAAGGTCTATGCCGTCGATGTCGGTCACGGCCAGCTGGCCTGGTCGCTGCGCCAGGATCCGCGCTTGGTGGTGCTGGAGCGGACCAACGCCCGGCACCTGGACCGGGCGCTGATCCCGGACCCGGTCGGCATCGTCGTCTGCGACGCCAGCTTCATCGGGCTGGAGACGGTGCTGCCGGCGGCCTTGGCCCTGGCGGCGCCGGGGGCTTGGGCGGTGGCGCTGATCAAGCCGCAATTCGAGGTCGGGCCCGACCGCGTCGGCAAGGGCGGGGTGGTGCGCGACCCGGAGCTGCACCGCGAGGTCTGCGACCGGATCTCCGCCTGGCTCGCCGCCCGCCCCGGGTGGCAGGTGCTGGGCATCACCGAAAGCCCGATCACCGGCCCCGAGGGCAATGTCGAGTTCCTGATCGGCGGAAGGTTTGTGGGGTGAGGCGTCCTGCGGATTCTGGACGAGATGGTTTGGTCATCTCTCTCCTATAGGGATTTCGATGCAATCGCAGCCCAAATAACTACAAAATATAATATACACTGATCTCGCGGAGAGAGTGATTTATAATTTGATGGTTTCTTTTCTTGCGGAAGAATTTTTCTCGTTCTTTGGTATCCAAAATTGACCACTTCCTTGGCCTGAGCGTCTAGGGAGTCAAAAATCTTTGTCGCATCATCTGCAACAATTTCTGTGCCAAGCCGATGTGCGAACTTATTTCGAAGAGCGCCCACGGCTCGCAATGCTGGTCTGAGACTCTTATCGAGCCCCAGGCCAATCGCGAGCTTGATTCGGCCCTCATAATCAAGATCCAACGCTTCCAGAGCCTCGGGCGGCGAGAGTCGTGCCCGAATAAACTCAATGAGCTCATGCTCAATGTGAATGTGGCCACGGATCACCGCGCCGAGCTCATCCTCGCCCAGCAGGGATTTGTTGAACGACTCCTGTCTGGCCGACAGCGCCGTTGCCTTTGGATCTGGGTCGGACAATTTTGTCTCCAAAAAATGACAAAAGACACTATCACCCATAAGAGGGTGTGCTGCTAAATATCTGATTTGTTTGTCAAATAGCCTCGTAGGTTGGGTTCGCGGCCCGCGAACCCAACATCGTATCGTCAGAACCAGTGTTGGGTTCGCATTCGCGAACCCAACCTACGAAGCTACCGTCCCAGCAGCAACGGCTGCATCGCCGCGACCGGGCCGTCCACCGCGGCGGCCAGGGCGCCGAAGCGCTCCGCGACCGGGGCCAGGGGCCCCAGATCGGCCTGCAGCAGCGCGGCCCCGCCCAGCGGGCTGCCGGAGATCAGCCGGCGCAGCGTGTCCAGGGCCGAGCGGGGATGCGGCAGGCGCACCACCGCCACCTTGGCGTCCGGGCCCAGGCCGATCGCCTGACGGGCGATGACCATGGCGGCGTCGAGGCCGCCCAGCCGGTCCACCAGCCCGTTCTTCACCGCCTCGCTGCCCAGCCAGACCCGGCCCTGGGCGACGGCATCGACCGCCTTCGGGTCCATGCCGCGGCCCTTGGCCACCAGCTGCAGGAAGGCATCGTAGCCGGCGTCGATGCCGGCCTCGAAGCGGCTCTTGCCGGCGGCATCGAGCGGCTCGTTGATGGTCCAGATGCCGGCGTTCCGGCCGCGTTGCACGTTGCCCCAGCTGACGCCGACCTTCTTCCACAGCGCCTGCAGCACCGGCTTGCCGGCGAAGATGCCGATCGAGCCAGTCAGGGTCGACGGCTCGGCCACGATCGCCTTGGCCTGGGCGGCGATCCAGTAGCCGCCGGAGGCCGCGGTCTCGCCCATCGACACCACGATCGGCTTGCCGGCGTCGCGCGCCCGCCCGACGGACCGGCCGACCAGGGCCGAGGCGATCACCGAGCCGCCGGGGCTGTCGATGCGCAGCACGATCGCCTTGATCTTCTCGTTCTCGACCGCGTCGTCGATGGTCTCGGCCAGTTCGCGGCCGACGATCTCGCGGCTCAGCCGGCTGTCCGACGCCTCGTCGACGATCGGGCCGGTGGCGTAGATCACCGCGACCTGCGGCTGGTCGGCCTTCACCTCCGGCTCGGTCGCTTCCAGGTAATCGTCCGCCTTGACCTCGGCCAGCTTGCGGCCGGCGCGGGCGTCGACCAGCCCGTCGACCTCGTCCCAATAGGCCAGTTTGTCGACCAGCTTGGCGTCGACCGCCTCCTTGGCCGTATAGGGGCCGCCGTCGATCAGCCGCTTGACCTGGTCGGGCGGCAAAGCGCGGCCCTGGGCGATGCCGGCGACCAACTGGTCGTACAGGCCCTGGGCCATGGCCTCGTTCATCGCCCGGCTGGCCGGGGTGAAGTCGCGCTCGGTGAAGGTCTCGGGCGCGGATTTGTACTGGCCGCGCTTGCTGACTTCGGGCTGGATGCCGACGGTGTCCAGCAGGTCGCGCACGAACGGCACCTCGACCGAGATGCCGGTCAGGCCGACGCCGCCCTGCGGCATCATCAGGCTCTGGTCGAAGCCGGCGGCCAGGAAGACCGCGACATTGCCCGGCCCGCCGCTGCCCAGATCGTCGGCATGGGCCACCGTCAGCTTGCCGGCGCGGCGCGCCCGGTCGATGGCGTCGCGCAGCTCCTGCGCCGACGACAGCGGCACCGCGTCGGACGACAGCCGGGCGACGATGGCGCCGACGCGCGGGTCGGCGGCGGCGCGGTCGATGGCGTCGATCGTCTGGTGCAGCGTCAGCGGGGTGCGGCTCAGGCTGAAGCCGCCCGGGACCTGGTCCGGCGCGCCCTTGCGCAGGTCCAGCACCAAGGCGAGGTCGCCCTTGGGCAGCGGGTGCGTCCGCGTCGCCAGATACCAGGCCGACCCGCCGACGACCGCGATCAGCAGCAGGAACAGCACGCCGAAGATGATGAGGATGGCGCGGATGAAGCGGCCCATGATGCGTCCTGTCCCGGAGAGGTCAGCGGTTCATCGCGTGATAGTCGCGGTTCGGCATCATGTCGACGCCCGACGCGACGCGGTTCGACATGTTGAAGAAGCCGGTCACGTCGCAGATGTCGAAGATGTCCTCGTCGGAAAAGCCATGGCCGCGCAGCGCCGCGCGCTCGGCATCGCCGACCTTGTGCGGCTCGGTGGTCAGCAGCCAGGCGAAGTCCAGCATGGCGCGCTGGCGCGGCGGCAGCCGGGCGACGCGGTGGTTGAAGGCCAGCATCTCACCCAGCTCCGGGTCGTCGGCGAGGCGGCGCACCGCCTGGCCGTGCGCCACCAGGCAGTAGTAGCAGCGGTTGGCGGAGGAGACGGTGACGGCGATCATCTCCCGCTCCAGCTTCGACAGGCCGCTGTCGCCCAGCATCAGCTCGTTGTAGGTGGCGATGAAGTTGCGCAGCTTCTTCGGCCGCAGGCTGTAGGCGCGGATCACGTTCGGCACCAGCCCCAGCTTCTCCAGGCACTTGGCGTAATAGGCCTTGAGGTCGTCATCGAGCGTGGCCTCGTCCGGGATCGGCAAGGCCATGACGTGATCGGGCTGCGGCACGATGGGAATCCTCTCTGGTCGCCGGCGCAGCCTAGCAGGCGGCAGGGGCGGGGTCGAACCCGGCCCGCAGGGCATGGATTCGCGGACTAGGACGGCCGCTTGTAGATGCGATGGTCCAGGCGGTCGTCGTCCAGCCCGGCCGGCTCCTGGTGCAGGATCACCTCGGAATCGGGGAAGGCGGCGGACAGCGCCGCCTCGACCCGGTCGCAGATGGTGTGGGCCTGCCACAGGGTCAGGCTGCCATCCATCTCGACATGCAGCTCGATGAAGCGGGTGCCGCCGGCGCTGCGGGTGCGCATGTCGTGCAGGTCCACCACCTCCGGGTCGGCGCGGACGATGGCGGCGATCCGGTCCCGGTCCTCGCTCGGCAGCTCGCGATCCATCAGATGGTCGACGGCGCGGCGGGCGATGCGGGCGGCGCTGACCAGCAGCCACACCGCCACGCCGATCGCGGCGGCGGGATCGAGCCACAGCCAGCCCGGCTGCTGGCCGATCACCAGCACCGCCAGCACCACCACGCTGGTGGCGGTGTCGCCGACATAGTTCAGCCGGTCGGCCTCGATCGCGGTCGATCCGGTGCGGCGGGCGACGCTGCGCTGGAACACGACCAGCAGGACCGTCGCCACCAGCGAGATCGACATCACGGCGATGCCGAGCGGCACCTCGACGATCGGCGTCGGGGTGATGAAGCGGCCGGCCGATTCGAAGATCAGCAGCAGGGCCGAGCCGCCGACGAAGGCGGCCTGGGCGATGGCGCCCAGCGGCTCGGCCTTGCCATGGCCGAAGCGGTGCGACCGGTCCGGCGGCCGCAGCGCGTGGCGCACGCTGATCAGCAGGATGCCGGAGGCGGCGACGTCGACCAGGCTGTCGAGCAGCGAGGACAGGATCGCGGCCGATCCGGTCACCAGCCAGGCGGCCAGCTTGAGGACGGCCAGCGTCGAGGCGACCGAGACGCTGACCGTCGTCGCCAGCTTCAGCAGCCGGTCGCGCCGCGCCTGGTCTCCGGCGGCGGGACGCGGCTCGGTCACGGGTACAGCCGGTGGTGGCGCCAGCCGCTCAGGCCCGGCTCGTACACCACCCGGTCGTGCAGGCGGTACGGCCGCTCCTGCCAGAACTCGATGCGCCACGGCACCAGGCGGAAGCCGGACCAGTGCGGCGGCCGCGGCACCGGGCCGTCCGCCTCCTCCGGCCCGAAGCGGCGGGTCGCCTCGTCGACCGCCTGCTCCAGCGTCGGCCGGTCGGCCAGCGGCCGCGACTGGGCCGAGGCCCAGGCGCCGATCCGGCTGCCGCGGGCGCGGCTGGCGTAGTAGGCGTCGGCCTCCGCCGGCTCGACCGCCGTCACCGGCCCCTCGATCCGCACCTGCCGGCGCAGGCTCTTCCAGTAGAAGCACAGCGCCGCCCGTGGGTTGCGGGCCAGCTCGTCGCCCTTGCGGCTCTCCAGATTGGTGTAGAAGACAAAGCCGCGCGCCTCGACCGTGGCGTCGTCGACGCCCTTCAGCAGCACCATCCGCACCGACGGCGCGCCGTCGGCCGTCGCGGTCGCCAGCGCCACCGCATTGGGGTCGTTGGGCTCATGCGCCGCGGCCAGGCCGAACCAGGTTTCGAACAGCGCGAACGGGTCCGCCGGCGGAACGAAATCCCGATTGGCGGGTTCGGTTGCGGCACTGCCGGGATTCGGTGAGTCGGATGGGGGCGTCGTCATGGCGCACGGCCTTCATTCGGTCGAATTTTGGCTACATTAGGGATCGACGCCGTGAAGTCCATGGCGGCCAGGACAGGTCCGATGCCCGCTGCGGGCATCCCAGGAGGATCGGAGAGAATGAGGAAGTTCACCATCGCCGCCGTGCTTGTGGGTGCGGTCGCCCTGGCCGGGTGCCAGGACTACGGCCCGAAGCAGGGTGCCGGCACCCTGATCGGCGCCGCCGGCGGCGGCCTGCTGGGCTCGCAGTTCGGCAGCGGCACCGGCAAGCTGGCCGCCACGGCCGCCGGCGTGCTGATCGGCGGCTGGCTCGGCAACTCGGTCGGCTCGTCGCTCGACCGGTCGGACCAGCTCTATGCCGAGCGCACCTACAACCAGTCGTTCGAGAGCGCCCCGACCGGCACCGCCAGCTCCTGGCGCAACCCGGATTCGGGCAATTACGGCACCGTCACCCCGACCCGCACCTACCGGGATCGGGACTATGGCCGCGACTGCCGCGACTTCACCCAGACCATCTATGTCCAGGGCCGGGCCCAGACCGGCACCGGCACCGCCTGCCGCGAGGGCGATGGTACCTGGCGGATCCAGAACGGCTAAGCCGTTCCATCCTCAAGGATCCAGCGAAGGCCCGCCGTGCCCGTCACGGCGGGCCTTCCGCATTCGGGGCCATGCGGTGCAGCGAGATCGGCGACTTCTCCGGCCGGCCGGGCAGCCGCTCGGCCGGCGGCTCGTCGACCAGCACCGTCGCCAGCGGCACGCCCAGGCTGTCCTGATGCGCCTCCTCGGCGGCGTGGACGCGGTCCGCCAGGGCCTGCAGCCAGGGCCCCTCCAGCCCAGGTACCTCGCCGATCTTGCCGCGCATGCCGACGCCGAGGCCGCGCATCAGGTCGGCCAGCGTGGTGACCCGGAGATCGCGCGAGATCAGCCAGGTGTCGGAGGCGGAGCGCTCGACGAAGCGGGCGTGGCGCAGCTGCTCCAGCATGCCGTCGAGGGCGGAGATGCCGACCGGCACCCGGTCCAGCAGGGTCGGGCGATGCATGCCGACGCCGAGCCGGCTGGCCGCGGCGAGCTCGCGCAGGATGGCGACCGCGATGGTCAGCTTCGGCCCGGGCAGCAGGCTGTCGATCTCGGCGCCCAGCAGGCGGCCGGAGCGCCAGTCGGGCAGCGCCGCGGCGATCACCGCGCCGATCAGCACGATCGACCAGGCGAGATACAGCCACAGCAGGAAGATCGGGATCGTGGCCAGGGCGCCGTAGATCGTCTCATAGGCCGGGAACTCGCGCAGGTACCAGGCGAACAGGCGCTTGGAGAGGTCGAACGCCACCGCCGCGATGGCCCCGCCGATGACGGCGTCGATCCAGCGCACCGAACGGTTCGGGATCAGCTGGTACAGCAGCGAGAAGCCGATGAACTGCAGCATCAGCGGCACGAAGCCGATGAACGGCGCCCACAGCTGCTGGGCGACGCCGCCGCTGTGGCTGCCGAAGAAGCTGATGGTGAAGGAGAAGCTGGCGACCACCAGGATCGGGGTCAGGGTCAGGATCGCCCAGAAGGTGACGATCCGCACCGCCCAGGCGCGCTGCTCCTTCACCCGCCAGATGCCGTTGAAGGCATCCTCGATGGTGGCCAGCAGCAGCACCGAGCTGACCACGAGGCCGACGATGGAGAAGGCGGTCAGGCGGCCGGTGTTCTGGCTGAAGCCTTCCAGGTAGTTCAGGACGGTGTGCCCGACCTCGGGCACCAGCATCTCCACCAGCCACGCCTGGGCCGCGCCCTTGATCAGGCCGAAGGCGGGGAAGGCGGACAGGATCGAGAAGGCGATGGTGGCGATCGGCACCAGCGCCAGCAGCGAGGAATAGGTCAGGGCCGAGGCGGCCTGCGCCCCGCGGTCGTTCCAGAAGCGCAGCACGGCGTAGCGCGCGAAGGTGTAGATCGCCTTCGCCCAGCTGCGGGCCTTGTGGCCGATGCTCGCCCGCTCTTGCCGATCACCCGGTCCCGATGCCATTCATAAGCCCACATTTGACCCGACAGGGCGTTCGTGTACGATCCCCGCACCTTAATCCAAGGACCCGCGGCGCGCCCCGTTCGGGTGTCCTGACCCCAACTGAGGCTCTGCAATGACGGTTCCCACTCCGCTCCTTCAAGGCAAGCGCGGCTTGATCATGGGCGTCGCCAATGACCGCTCGATCGCCTGGGGGATCGCGTCGGCCTGTGCGGCGCATGGTGCAGAGCTCGCCTTCACATATCAGGGTGACGCGCTGCACAAGCGTGTCAAGCCGCTCGCCGAAAGCGTCGGCTCGACCCATGTGCTGCCCTGCGACGTCACCGATCAGGCCAGCATCGACGCGGTGTTCCAGACGCTGGAGCGCGACTGGGGCAAGCTCGACTTCCTGGTGCACGGCATCGCCTTCTCCGACAAGAACGAGCTCGACGGCCTGTACCTGAACACGACGCGGGACAACTTCCTGCGCACCATGGACATCTCCTGCTACAGCTTCACCGCCGTGGCGCAGCGGGCGGTGCCGCTGATGCGCGACGGCGGCAGCCTCTTGACCCTGACCTATTACGGGGCGGAGCGGGTGATGCCGCACTACAACGTCATGGGCGTGGCCAAGGCGGCGCTGGAGGCCAGCGTGCGCTATCTCGCGGTCGACCTCGGCGGCCGCGGCATCCGCGTCAACGCCATCTCGGCCGGCCCGATCAAGACCCTGGCCGCCAGCGGCATCGGCGATTTCCGCTACATCCTGAAGTGGAACGAGCTGAACGCGCCCTTGAAGCGCAACGTCACCATCGAGCAGGTCGGCGGCGCCGGCCTCTACCTCCTGTCCGATCTCGGCTCCGGCGTGACCGGCGAGGTCCACCACGTCGACAGCGGCTATCACACCGTCGGCATGGTCGCGGTCGACAATGCCGCCGCGACCGCCGAGCTGCTGCAGAGCCTGGCGCCGAAGCCGTGAGCGCGGCCGTCACGGTCCGGCTGGCCACGGATGCCGACCGCGCGGTCGTGACGGAGCTGTTCCAGGACCTCGACCGCCACTACGCCCAGGGCCGGGCGCTCGACCCCGACGCGGTGACGGCCGGGCGGGTCGAACGCTATGTCTATGGCGAGCATCCGACCGAGATCGCCCTGGCCGAGGTCGACGAAAGGGCGGTCGGCGTCGCCAGCTTCGGCATGCTGTTTCCGGGGCCGGCCCTGACCGGGCATCTGCAGCTGAAAGACCTGTATGTCCGTGACGGGGCGCGCGGCCTCGGCGCCGGCGAGGCGCTGCTGCGCTTCCTGGCTCGGCTGGCGCAGGATCGCGGCTGTACCCGGCTCGACTGGACCACCGAGACCTGGAACGAGGGGGCGCAGCGCCTCTACGACCGGATCGGCGCGGCGCGTCTGGCGCAGAAGATCTATTATCGGCTCGAGGGCGACGCCCTCGATCGCATGGCGCAAGAGGGCTGAGGCCCGGGCGGATACGGATATGGCCGGCAACAGCTTCGGAACCCTGTTCCGCTTCACCACCTGGGGCGAAAGCCACGGGCCCGCGATCGGCGTCGTGGTCGACGGCACGCCGCCGCGGATCCCGCTGGCCGAGGCCGACATCCAGCCCTGGATGGACAAGCGCAAGCCCGGCCAGTCGCGCTTCGTCACCCAGCGGCGCGAGGCCGACGAGGTCAAGATCCTGTCCGGCGTCTATGAGGGGCAGACGACGGGCACGCCGATCTCGCTGCTGATCGAGAACACCGACCAGCGCAGCAAGGATTATTCCGAGATCGCGGCCAAGTTCCGGCCGGGCCATGCCGACTACACCTACTGGAAGAAATACGGCATCCGCGACCCGCGCGGCGGCGGCCGGTCCAGCGCCCGCGAGACCGCAGCCCGCGTCGCCGCCGGCGCCGTCGCCCGCAAGATCCTGACGGGCGTCACCGTCCGCGGGGCGCTGGTGCAGATCGGCCCGCACAGGATCGACCGCGACCGCTGGGACTGGGACCAGGTCGACCGCAACCCGTTCTTCTGCCCGGACGCCGAGACCGCGTCGCGCTGGGAAGACTATCTCGACGGCGTGCGCAAGGCCGGGTCCTCCACTGGCGCGGTGGTCGAGGTGGTGGCCGAGGGCGTGCCGGCCGGCTGGGGCGAGCCGATCTACGACAAGCTCGACAGCGACCTGGCCCGGGCGATGATGACGATCAACGCGGTCAAGGGCGTCGAGATCGGCGCCGGCTTCGGCGCCGCGTCCCTGTCCGGCGAGGAGAACGCCGACGAGATGCTGATGGGCAATGATGGCGAGCTGCGCTTCACCGCCAACAATGCCGGCGGCATCCTCGGCGGCATCTCGACCGGCCAGCCGGTGGTGGTGCGCTTTGCGGTCAAGCCGACCAGCTCGATCCTGACGCCGCGGCGCACGGTCGACATCGAGGGCC
>JAEKLZ010000520.1 GCA_019508225.1 Inquilinus limosus
GCCAGCCCCTCGTCGCGGCGGAAGGCGCGGATGTCGGCCTCCTGCCGGTCGAGATAGCCGGCGTATTTCGCCTCGGTCTCGACCTGCTCCGCCACCGCTTCCGGCCATTCCGCCAGCTCCGGCCAGATGCGGGCGAGGGCGGCCAGGTCGATCTCTGGATAGCGCAGCAGGTCCATGCCGTCGCGCCGCACGCCGTCCTGGTTGACCGCCAGGCCGTGGCGCCGCGCCTCGGTCGGGGTCAGCGACACGGCGCGGATCTGCCGGCGGGCCGCCTCCAGCGCCGCCGACTTGCGGGCGAACAGGTCCTGCCGATCCGCCCCGACGCAGCCGGCCGCGATGCCGCGGGCGGTCAGGCGCTGGTCGGCATTGTCGGCTCGCAGCACCAGCCGGTATTCGGCGCGCGAGGTGAACATGCGGTAGGGCTCCGGCGCGCCGCGGGTGATCAGGTCGTCGATCATCACGCCGGCATAGGCCTCGGCCCGGTCGAGCAGCAGCGGCTCGTTGCCGGCCACGGCGCGGGCGGCGTTCAGCCCGGCCATCAGCCCCTGGGCCGCCGCCTCCTCATAGCCGGTGGTGCCATTGATCTGGCCGGCCAGGAACAGCCGCGGCACGGCGCGCAGCATCAGCGACCGGTCGAGCTGCCGCGGATCGACGAAATCATATTCGATGGCATAGCCGGGACGCAGGATCGTCGCCTTTTCCAGCCCCGGGATGCCACGCACCAGCCCCTCCTGCACATCGCGGGGCAGGGAGGTGGAGATGCCGTTGGGGTAGACCGTCGGGTCGTCCAGCCCCTCGGGCTCCAGGAAGATCTGATGCCGCTCCTTGTCGGCGAAGCGCACCACCTTGTCCTCGATCGACGGGCAGTAGCGCGGGCCGACGCTGTCGATCTGGCCGGAATACATCGGCGCCCGGTGCAGGTTGGCGCGAATCAGCGCGTGCGCCGCCGGGGTGGTGTAGGTGATGAAGCAGGAGACCTGCGGCACCGTGATGCGGTCGGTGAGGTCGGAGAACGGCACCGGCGGGTCGTCGCCCTTCTGCTCCTCCAGCGCCGCCCAGTCGATGGTGCGGCCGTCGAGCCGTGGGGGCGTGCCGGTCTTCAGCCGGCCGAGGGTGAGGCCGAGCCGGTGCAACGTCCCGGCCAGGCCGATCGACGGCGCGTCGCCGACCCGGCCCGCCGGGCGCGTCTCCTCGCCGATATGGATCAGCCCGTTGAGGAAGGTGCCGGTGGTCAGCACCACCGCCCCGGCCGACAAGGTGCGACCATCGGCCAGCACCACGCCGGAGACGCTGCCGGCCGAATCGAACACCAGATCCTCGACCGAGCCGGCGACGAGGTCGAGATCCGACTGCTCGGCCAGCACCGCCTGCATCGCCTGGCGGTATAGTTTACGGTCGGCCTGGGCGCGCGGCCCGCGCACCGCCGGGCCCTTGCTGCGGTTGAGGATGCGGAACTGGATGCCGGCGCGGTCGATCACCCGGCCCATGACGCCGTCCAACGCATCGATCTCGCGCACCAGATGGCCCTTGCCCAGGCCGCCGATAGCCGGGTTGCAGGACATCTCGCCGATCGACTCGAGCCGCTGGGTGACCAGCGCCGTGCGCGCGCCGAACCGCGCCGCCGCCGCGGCCGCCTCGCATCCGGCATGGCCGCCGCCGACCACGATGACATCATAACTTTCCATGGCGGCGGACTTTACGGAGGCGACGCCGC
The DNA here is from genome assembly GCA_019508225.1 of Inquilinus limosus. Classification (GTDB taxonomy): domain Bacteria; phylum Pseudomonadota; class Alphaproteobacteria; order DSM-16000; family Inquilinaceae; genus Inquilinus; species Inquilinus limosus_D. The sequence continues at coordinate 1,715 of JAEKLZ010000520.1, forward strand.
AGGGTCAAATGCAGGGACGTGAAAACGGTGACGTTTCACGTGAAACATCGCGGCTGAGGAAGGATGTCGATTGTGTTCTCTATCGTCTCCATCCTCGCCGTGGCCGCGACCGTTGTGGCCACCGCGATGACGACGCCGATCGAGACACCGCCGGCACCTCAGGCTGCCGCGCCGGAGGTGCAGCTGCGCTTCGCCGAGAGCGACCCGAAACCAGGCCTGATCCGATTCGAGGATGCGACCGGGCGGGTCCTCTACCTCTGGCCGGAGACCGTGCTGTCGACCATCGACATTGCCTCGGCCACGGCCCGGACCGATCCGGTATCGGCGACCCCGGTCGTCGAGCTGACGCTGACCGCGGACGGCCGCGACCGCCTGGCCCGGGCCACGACCAACAATGTCGGCCGGATCCTGGCCGTGCTGGTGGATGAGGCGCTGATCACGGCCCCTGTCATCCGCGAGCCGATCCTCGGCGGCCGGGTGCAGATCAGCGGCCAGATGACCATGGCACAGGCCACCGACCTCGCCCTCCTGCTGCGCGCCGCACCCGCCTCGTACGGCCGATCGTTGGCCGACGCGGTGCTGAGGCGCTTCGACTGAGCGACCTACAATGTTCCACGTGAAACACCTTACTTGCCGATGCAGAAGCTGCCGAACAGCAGGTCGAGCATGTCCTCGACATCGACTCGGCCGGTGATGCGGCCGATCGCGCGCAGGGCCAGACGCAGATCCTCCGCCGCCAGCTCTGGCAGCGGCGCGGACGGGACCCGGGCCAAGGCGTCGCGCGCATCCTCCAGCGCGGCGCGGTGACGGGCGCGGGTGAGGGCGGGGGAGCCGTCGCCGGTCAGCCGCCGTTCCACCGCTTCGGCCAGAACGTCGAGCAGCCGGTCGAGGCCGGCGCCGGTGCGGACGGAGAGAGGGATCTCGTCCCCCGCCTGCAGCGCATCCGGAGCGCGATCGATCTTGTTGACCACGCGGATGGTGTCCGGCCCGGGCCCCAGCGCGGGATCGGTGGATGACGGCTCGCCGGCATCACGGATGACCAGGCGCAGATCGGCCTCGGCGGCACGGCGATGGGACCGGCGGATACCCTCGGCCTCGATCTCGTCCACGGTGTCGCGCAGCCCGGCCGTGTCGGCCAACACCACGGGAAAGCCGCGCAGGTCGAGCGCGACCTCGACCACGTCGCGCGTCGTGCCCGGCCGGTCCGAGACGATGGCGGCATCGCGCCGGGCCAGCGCGTTCAGCAGGCTGGACTTGCCTGCATTGACCGGCCCGAGGATGGCGATGTGCACGCCCTCGCGCAGCCGCTCGCCGCGGCCGGCATCGGCGAGATGGGCAGCGATCGCGGCCGACACCTCGGCCACGATCCGCTCCGCCTCCGCTGCCAGGTCCGGCGGCAGGCCCTCATCGGGGAAGTCCAGCGCCGCCTCGGTCATCGCCAGCGCCCGCATCAGGGCGGCGCGCCAGCCTTCATAGAGCTGGCCGAGCGCGCCGCCGAGCTGGCGCAGCGCCTGCAGCCGCTGGGCCCGGGTCTCGGCATCGACCAGGTCGGCCACCGCCTCGGCCTCGGTCAGATCGAGCTTGCCGGCCAGGAAGGCGCGCCGGGTGAACTCGCCGGGCTCTGCCGGTCGCAGCCCGTCGATCCGCGCCAGCGCCTCGATCACGCCACGCGTCACCGCCCGGCCGCCGTGCAGATGCAGCTCGACGACATCCTCGCCGGTGTAGCTGGCCGGTCCCGGGAACCAGAGGGCCAGGCCGCGGTCCAGCGGCGCGCCGTCGGCCGGATCGCGCAGCTCCGCCAACGTTGCCAGGCGGGGGACGGGGAGGGGGCGGCCGGCCAGGACCTGCAGCGCCGGCCCGGCACCGGGGCCCGAGATCCGCAGCACCGCTACGCCGCCGCGTCAGGCGGGGGTCGCCGGCGCGAAGATGGTGTCACGGCTGCTCATCGGAGGCGGGGTCTCGCGACTTCGGCCGATGTTTCACGTGAAACGGGCGCGTCTTCGTTCAGGGCTTGCCCCCCTTGTTGCCGGTCATGCCCTGCCAGAAGGCGCGCTGCAGCGTCTCGAAGCCTTCGATGCTGGCTGGCAGCCATGTCTTCAGCATCGCCTCCGGCTCCATGGCCGCCAGATTGGCGCGCATCCGGTCCTCCAGGTCCTTCATCAGGGCCTGCTGCATCGGCCCGACATCCGGCAGGCCGAAGAAAGCCCGCGCCTCCTGCGGCGTGCAGTCGATATCGATCGAAACCTTCATCGGGATCCTCCGGCGGCGTTATCGTGTCGAGAAGAGTATAGCCGCTCGCTGCGGCGCCACCACGAGATCGGATGTCGAGATGCCGAACCGCCTCGCCGAGGAGACCAGCCCCTATCTGCTGCAGCACGCCGACAACCCGGTGGACTGGCAGCCCTGGGGCCCGGAGGCCTTCGCCCGGGCCCGGGCCGAGAACAAGCCGGTACTGCTGTCGGTCGGCTACGCCGCCTGCCATTGGTGCCATGTCATGGCGCATGAGAGCTTCGAGGACCCGGCCATCGCCGCGGTGATGAACGAGCTGTTCGTGTCGATCAAGGTCGACCGCGAGGAGCGGCCGGATGTCGACACCATCTACCAGTCGGCGCTGGCGATGCTGGGGCAGCAGGGCGGCTGGCCGCTGACCATGTTCCTGACGCCGGACGGCGCGCCGTTCTGGGGCGGCACCTATTTCCCGCCGACCAGCCGCTGGGGCCGCCCCGGCTTCACCGATGTGCTGCGTGGGTTGTCCGCCGCCTATGCGACCGAGCCGGGGAAGGTGACCGGCAATGTCGCCGCCCTGGCCGAGGCGCTGGCCAAGCAGTCCGAGAACCAGCCCGGCGCCGGGCTGAGCCTGGAGGTGCTGGACCAGGTGGCGAAGCAGCTGGCCGGGCAGTTCGACCCGGTCTGGGGCGGGCTGCGCGGCGCCCCGAAATTCCCGCAGCCGGGGCTCCTCGAACTGCTGTGGCGCGGCTGGCGCCGGTCGCGGCAGCCGGCGTGGCGTGATGCCGTGCTGCGCACCCTGACGGCGATGAGCCAGGGCGGGATCTACGACCATCTCGGCGGCGGCTTCGCCCGCTACTCCACCGACGAGGAATGGCTGGCGCCGCATTTCGAAAAGATGCTGTACGACAACGCCCAGCTGATCGACCTGCTGACCCTGGCCTGGCAGGAGACTCGCGAGCCGCTCTACGCCGCCCGGGTCGAGGAAACGGTGGCCTGGATCGAGCGCGAGATGATCGCCGAGGGCGGCGCCTTCGCCGCCACGCTGGACGCCGACAGCGAGGGCGAGGAGGGCCGCTTCTATGTCTGGAGCGAGGCCGAGATCGATGCCGCGCTGGGTGAACGATCCGCCGCGTTCAAGCAGACGTACGACGTCACCGCCCATGGCAATTGGGAGGAGAAGACGATCCTGAACCGCCGCCGCGACCCGGCGCTGCGCGATGCCGAGACCGAGGCGGCGCTGGCGGCGGACCGGGCCGTACTTCTCGAGCGCCGGGCCGTACGCGTACGGCCGGGCTGGGACGACAAGGTGCTGGCCGACTGGAACGGGCTGATGATCGCGGCGCTGGCCCGCGCGGCCCAGGCTTTCGATCGGCCGGAGTGGATCGGACTGGCCCAGACCGCCTTCGCCGCCGTGGTCCGGCAGCTCGGGCAGGGCGATCGCCTCGCCCATGCCTGGCGTCGCGGCAAGGCCACTGCGCCAGGCCTGCTGGAGGATTATGCCGACATGGCGGCGGCGGCGCTGGCACTGCACGAGGCCACCGAGGAGGCGTCCTATCTTGACCACGCGAAGCGCTGGACCGCGGTGCTGGACGCTCATTTCTGGGATGGCGGCCGCGGCGGGTACTTCCTGACCGCCGATGACGGCGAGGCGCTGATCGTGCGTACGAAGAGCGCGTACGACGCCGCGGTCCCGTCCGGCAACGGCACCATGCTCGGGGTGCTGACGCGGCTGCATCACCTGACCGGCGACAGGCTGTACGCGCTGCGAGCCGATTCGCTGATCGCCGCCTTCACCGGCGAGTTGCAGCGCAACTTCATCCCGCTGGCCACCTGGCTGAACCGGGCCGAGGACCGGATGGAGCCGCTGCAGATCGTGGTCATCGGCGCCAAGGACGATTCGGCCACCCGGGCCCTGATGCAGGCGGTGCATGGCCGGTCGCTGCCCGGCCGGATGCTGCTGCGGCTCGACCCCGGCTCGGCGCTGCCGAAGGATCATCCCGCCGCCGGGAAGGCGATGCTGGACGGCAAGCCGACCGCCTATCTCTGCCGCGGGCCGGTATGCCAGGCCCCGGTCACCACGCCGGAGGCGTTGCTGGAGCTGATCGAAGCATGACCACCAGGGCAGGCCGGGCGCCCGCCGACCGGGCCACCGCCACCATCGACACGCCGGTCGGACCGGTGCGGATCACCGTCGCCGGCGGCGTGGTGGCCGCCGTCGACCATGTCCAGGACCCGTCCGACGACGCGCCGCCGCAGGACAAGCTGCTGCGCCAGGCGATCCGGCAGATCGAGGAATACTTCGCCGGCAGGCGCCGCCGCTTCGACCTGCCGATGGCGCCGGCCGCCAGCCCGTTCCAGGCGCGGGTGCGGCAGGCGGTCATCGACATCCCCTATGGCGAGGCGGCGTCCTATGGCGGCGTCGCGCATCTCCTGAA
>JAEKLZ010000198.1 GCA_019508225.1 Inquilinus limosus
CAAGCGCAGCGGTGCTTAGCCGACCGAGCCTTCCAGGCTGATGCCGACCAGCTTCTGCGCCTCGACCGCGAACTCCATCGGCAGCGCCTGCAGCACCTCGCGGCAGAAGCCGTTGACGATCAGGCCCAGCGCCTCTTCGGTGCCGATGCCGCGCTGGCGGCAATAGAACAGCACGTCGTCGCTGACCTTGCTGGTGGTCGCCTCGTGCTCCACCTGTGCCGTCGGGTTGCGGCTCTCGATATAGGGCACCGTGTGGGCGCCGCACTGGTCGCCGATCAGCAGGCTGTCGCATTGGGTGAAGTTGCGCGCGCCCTCGGCGCCCGGCAGGATCCGCACCAGCCCGCGATAGGTGTTGTCCGACCTGCCGGCCGAGATGCCCTTGGAGATGATCCGGGAGGTCGTGTTCTTCCCGATATGGATCATCTTGGTGCCGGTGTCGGCCTGCTGGCGGTTGTTGGTGATGGCCACCGAGTAGAATTCGCCGACCGAATTGTCGCCCTGCAGGATGCAGCTCGGATACTTCCAGGTGATGGCGGAGCCGGTCTCGACCTGGGTCCAGCTGACCTTGGAGTTGCGGCCGCGGCAGGCGGCGCGCTTGGTGACGAAGTTGTAGATGCCGCCCTTGCCCTCCTCGTCGCCCGGATACCAGTTCTGGACGGTGGAGTACTTGATCTCGGCGTCGTCGAGCGTGACCAGCTCGACCACCGCGGCGTGCAGCTGGTTCTCGTCGCGCTGCGGCGCGGTGCAACCCTCCAGATAGGAGACGTAGCTGCCCTCGTCGGCGATGATCAGGGTGCGCTCGAACTGGCCCGTATTCTCCGCATTGATGCGGAAATAGGTCGACAGCTCCATCGGGCAGCGCACGCCCTTGGGGATGTAGACGAACGACCCATCGGTGAACACGGCGGAGTTCAGCGTGGCGAAATAGTTGTCGGAATAAGGCACCACCGAGCCGAGATACTGGCGCACCAGCTCGGGGTATTTCTGCACCGCCTCGGAGATCGAGCAGAAAATCACCCCGACCTTCTCGAGCTGGTCCTTGAAGGTGGTGGCCACCGAGACGCTGTCGAACACGGCATCGACGGCGACGCCGGCCAGCTTCTCCTGCTCGCGCAGCGGGATACCGAGCTTCTCATAGACGGCCAGGATGTCGGGGTCGACCTCGTCCAGGCTGCCGAGCATCGGCTTCTTCTTCGGCGCGGCGTAGTAGTAGGCGTTCTGATAGTCGATCGGCGGATGGTCGATCCGCGCCCAGTGCGGCTCCTCCATCGTCTGCCACAGCCGGAAGGCGCGCAGCCGCCACTCCAGGAGCCATTCGGGCTCGTTCTTCTTGGCGGAGATGAAGCGGACGGTCTCCTCGGTCAGCCCTTTCGGCGCCGTCTCCATCTCGATGTCCGAGAAGAAGCCGTGCTTGTAGCGGCTGTTCGTGATCTCTTCGACCTGCCGGACCGTCTCCTGGACTGCCGCCATGCCTCGCTCCTCAACCCTGTGCCAGAACCGATTAACCGAGTTGGCTAGTCGGGTACTCCGATGTGGAAGGCCCCGAGGAATAGTCCTTGGAGGGCCAGTGTTGCCGCCCTTCCCTCGCCAATAGATAGGCGTTTCGGCGGCGATTGCCAGCGAAAACCCGACCGCGAGAGTCGTTCTCAGCCGCGCTCCGCTGGACCCCGGCATGCGGATCGCTCATGCCGGAAGATCCCTGTCTCACATCAGGTTGTTGCTGCCTCCCGGCAGCCGCACCGTCAGCCCGTCGAGCTCGTCGTTCATGATGATCTGGCAGCCGAGCCGCGAGGTCTTGGTCAGGCCCCAGGCGAGGTCGAGCATGTCTTCCTCGTCCTCCCGCGCCGGCAGCAGCCGCTCATACCAGTCCGGCTCGACGATCACATGGCAGGTCGAGCAGGCCAGCGAGCCCTCGCAGGCGCCCTCCAGATCGACGTCGTATTTGTGCGCGATCTCCATGATCGACAGCCCGGCCGGGGCGTCGATCTCGCGCCGGTTTCCGTCCGGCTCGATGAAGATGATCCTGGGCATGCTGGCCCGTACTCCTGCTCGAAGACGTGGTGTTCTACGAAAGCGCCGCAAAGGGGGCAACCGGCGAAACCTCATGTCTCCTCTCAGGCGACCGCACGGCTGCGCCTCCTGTGAGCGAGATCGGCCCAGGCGGCAATGCAGCGGTCGATCGCCGCGGCGTCGGTCCCGGGTCCCAGGCTGATCCGGATCGCGCCCTCGGCCAGATCGGCCGGCAGCCCCATCGCCTCCAGCACATGGCTGCGGCGGACCTTGCCGGAGCTGCAGGCCGAGCCGGCGCTGACCGCGACCCCGGCGAGGTCGAGCGCCGCGACCTGGGTCTCGGCGGCAACGCCCGGCATGGCGACGCAGCTGGTGTTGGCGACGCGCGGCGCGCCGGCCCCCAGCACCACCGCGCCTTCGGCAGTCAGTCTCTGTTCCAACTCGTCGCGCAGCGCCGCGATCCGCGGCATCTCGGCCCGGTCGGCCACGGCGGCCGCGGCGGCGCCGAAACCGGCGATGCCGGCGACATTCTCGGTGCCGGCGCGGCGCCGGCCCTCCTGCGCCCCGCCGCGCAGCAGCGGCGCCAGCGGCAGCCCGTCGCGCAGCGCCAGAGCGCCGATGCCCTGCGGCCCGCCCAGCTTGTGGGCGGACAGGCTGAGCGCGTCGACCTCGGCCCCGACCGCCGGCAGCGCGATCCGCCCGGCGGCCTGCACCGCGTCGCAATGCACCAGCGCGCCGTGACGGCGGGCGATCGCGGCGGCCTCGGCCACCGGCTGAATCACGCCGATCTCGTTGTTCACCGCCATGATCGAGACGATCGCGGGCTCCGCCCCGGCGGCCAGCATCCGCTCGAGGGCGTCGAGATCGACCCGGCCGTCGCCGCCGACCGGGATCCGGTCGGTGGCCCAGGCCAGGGCGCTGTCATGCTCGATGGCGGAGACCAGGACCCGGCGCCGGCCGAGGCCGGTCAGCGCCAGGGCGTTGGCTTCGGTGGCGCCGCCGGTGAAGACGATCTGGGCCGGGGCCACGCCGGCCAGGGCGGCGACCCGGGCGCGTCCGGTCTCGACCACCCGGCGCGCCTCGCGGCCGAAGCGGTGCACCGAGGACGGGTTGCCGACTGAGCCGAGCGCCGCCAGCATGGCCTCGCGCGCCTCCAGCCGCAGCGGCGCGGTGGCGTTGTGGTCGAGATAGACGGCGGAGGTCAAGGGCCGCGCCTCACTCGGCGGCGACGGTCACGCCCTGCCCGGGGGAGAACAGGTGGCTGGAGCCGAGCACGCGGCGGTTGACCACGTCCTCGACCGTGATCGAGGACAGGTACATATGGATCTGGTTGCCCAGCTCCTCCCACAGATCGTGGGTCAGGCAGCGGCTCTTGTCGCTGTGGCAGCCGAGCGGGCTGTGCTTCTCGCAGCGGGTGGCCTGGATCGGCTCGTCCACCGCGAAGATGATGTCGGAGATGCGCACCGCGCCGCATGGCCGGGCCATCAGGTAGCCGCCGCCGGGCCCGCGCACGCTGCGCACCAAGCCGCCGCGGCGGAGCTTGGCGAACAGCTGCTCCAGATACGGCAGCGAGATTTCCTGGCGCAGCGCAATGTCGGCGAGCGCCACCGGGCCATCGGCCCCGTGCCGTGCCAGGTCGACCATCGCCATGACGGCGTAGCGTCCCTTGGTGCTCAAACGCATCTTCTGCGCCCCCAACGGCCCGACCTGCCCGCCGGACCGAAATTCACACTGCTGGCCGCGCCGACGACCGGATACCCATCGTTTCCGGCGGCGCTATCCGCGTTCCTCACCCCGGCCCGCATGGCTCGATCATCGCGAAGACGCTTGAACACTCAGGCGGTCCCGATGCTATACGAACATTACGCGTGGATCGTGTTGACGGCGGGTGGCCGGCACGGTCCGCGCCGTGGCAGGGTGAACGGACCGCTTAGATATAGATATCCAAGTGGAATGGTCAAGAAAGCCGCCCCACCGAGTCAGTCCGCCCCGCCGCCATCTCGAGGAGCTTAACGGCCGATGCCGGACGTCATCTTCAACGGGTCCGAGGGACGCCTCGAAGGCCGCTACACGCCGAGCAAGCGCAGCAACGCGCCGATCGCGCTGCTGCTGCACCCGGATCCGCTGGGCGGCGGCACGATGTTCAACAAGATCGTGCACACGCTGTACCAGGCGTTCAAAAAGCACGAATTCACCGTGCTGCGCTTCAACTTCCGCGGCGTCGGCCGCAGCCAGGGCCTCCACGACCGCGGCGAGGGCGAGCTGTCGGACGCCGCCTCGGCGCTGGACTGGATGCAGACGCTGAACCCGAACGCCGAGGCCTGCTGGGTCGGCGGCTTCTCCTTCGGCGCCTGGATCGGCATGCAGCTGCTGATGCGCCGGCCCGAGATCGACGGCTTCATCTCGATCGCGCCGCCGGCGAACAAATACGACTTCACCTTCCTGGCGCCCTGCCCCTCCTCCGGCCTGATCGTCCAGGGCGACAAGGACGATCTGGTCCCGCACGACGCGGTGCAGAAGCTGGTCAACAAGCTGTCGCAGCAGAAGGACATCAAGATCGACTACCGGGTGATCCCGGGGGCGAACCATTTCTTCACGCTGCACAACGACCAGCTGCTGGCCCATGTCGACGATTATCTGACCAAGTCGGTGAAGCTGGCGCCGCCGCAGGGCGCCGACTGAACCGCGAGGCCTCGGGTCGGGCAAAGGGGATCGAGCATGGCCACGAATGAAGCCGAAGCGCCGAACGCCGACCAGATCGCCTACTGGAACGAGGCCGGCGGGTCGGTCTGGGTCGAGATGCAGGCGCAGCTCGACCGCATGATCGCGCCGTTCAGCCGGCAGGCGGTCGAGGCGCTGGCGCCTGCGTCGGGCGAGCGGCTGCTCGATATCGGCTGCGGCAGCGGCGGCAGCACGCTGGAGCTGGCGCGGCGGGTCGGGGCCGGCGGGCAGGTGCTCGGCCTCGACATCTCCGCCCCGATGCTCGGGCTGGCCGAGCGCCGCGCCGCCGAGGCTGGCCTGGGCAATGTCCGCTTCGTCGAGGCCGATGCGCAGACCGCCCGCATCGAGCCGGGCGGCTATGACGGGCTGTTCTCGCGCTTCGGCGTGATGTTCTTCGACGACCCGGTCGGGGCCTTCACCAACCTGCATGGCGCGCTGCGGCCGGGTGGCCGCCTGGCCTTCGTCTGCTGGCGCACCCTGGCCGAGAACGGCTGGGCGACGGTGTCGCTGTCGGCGGCACTGCGCCACCTGCCGGCGCCGTCGCCCCCGGTCCCCGGTGCGCCGGGCGCCTTTGCCTTCGCCGATCCCGACCGGATCCGCGACATCCTCGGCCGCGCCGGCTTCTCAGGCATCGGGGTCAATGCCTTCGACACCAAGGCGGGCGTGGGCGACCTGGACCAGACGCTCGCTTTGGTGCTGCGCAGCGGCCCGGTCGGGGCCCTGCTGCGCGAGCACGAGGACAAGCGGGAGGTCGTCACGGCCGCCGTCCGCCAGGCGCTGGCCCCGCACCAGACCGCCGAGGGCGTGCTGCTGGATGCCGCCACCTGGATCGTCACCGCCACGGCCTGATCCGCCGGGCCCGGGAAGTTCGGTTTGAGGCGCGGGCAGCCCTCGTGCTACAGCCCTTTTGTCAGTCAGCACTGACAGACAGCCACCTTCCGACAAGCAGTCGACGATCATGACCGGATTCCGCTCCGACTTCCTGCGCACCCTCGAGGCGCGCGGCTTCATCCACCAGGTGACGAATGCCGAGGGCCTGGATGCCCTGGCGGCCAAGGGAGCGGTCACGGCCTATATCGGCTACGACGCCACGGCGGACAGCCTGCATGTCGGGCATCTGGTGCAGATTATGATGCTGCGCTGGCTGCAGAAGACCGGCGGCCGGCCGATCGCGCTGATGGGCGGCGGCACCACCAAGATCGGCGACCCGACCTTTCGCGACGATGCGCGGCCGCTGCTGGACGACGCCACGATCAACGGCAACATCGCCTCGATCCGCACGGTCTTCGCCAAGCTGCTCGACTTCGACGGCGGCGCGATCCTGGCCAACAACGCCGACTGGCTGGACGGGCTGGCATACATCCCGTTCCTGCGCGAGATCGGCAGTCACTTCACCATCAACCGGATGCTGAGCTTCGATTCGGTGAAGCTGCGGCTCGAGCGCGAACAGCCGCTGACCTTCCTCGAATTCAACTACATGATCCTGCAGGGCTACGACTTCCTGGAGCTGTCCCGGCGCCATGACTGCGTGCTGCAGATGGGCGGGTCGGACCAGTGGGGCAACATCGTCAACGGCATCGACCTGACCCGGCGGCTGGCCGGGCGCGAGGTCTACGGCCTGACCTCGCCGCTGCTGACCACCGCCTCCGGCGCCAAGATGGGCAAGACCGCGGCCGGCGCCGTCTGGCTGAACGAGGATCGGCTGCCGGTCTACGACTACTGGCAGTACTGGCGGAACACCGAGGACGCCGATGTCGGCCGGTTCCTGAAGCTGTTCACCGAGCTGCCGCTGGACGAGATCGAGCGTCTCGCGGCGCTGGGCGGGGCCGAGATCAACGAGGCCAAGAAGATCCTGGCCACTGAGGCCACCGCGCTGGTGCATGGCCGCGACAAGGCCGAGGCGGCGGCCGAGACCGCCCGTCAGGCCTTCGAGCAGGGCGTGTCGGCCGAGGGCCTGCCCTCGATCGAGGTGCCCCAGGCCGAGCTGGCGGCCGGCATCCAGGCCTTCCGGCTGTTCGCCCGGGCCGGGCTGGCGGCGTCGAACGGCGAGGCCCGGCGGCTGATCCAGGGCGGCGGCGGTCGCGTCAATGACGCCGCGATCGTCGATCCGGAGCAGGTGATCGGCGACCGCGACATCGGCGCCGACGGCGTGATCAAGCTGTCCGCCGGCCGCAAGAAGCACGCGCTGGTGCGGCCGGGCTGAGGGCCGCGCGCCGTCCTCGTGGGCTGGATGAGTCGTTGCGGCCGTCCTGGATAAGGGGGCAGCATTCCTCCCGAGTCTCGCGCCGCGAAGACGGCACGATCAATCAGACAGGAGGCATGATGATCCGGCATGCGATGGCATCGTTGGCGCTGGCGGCCTGCGCCCTGGGCCCGATGACGGCCAGGGCCGCCTCCCCGCCCGCGGTCGAGGCGCCGGACGGCATGGTGGTGTCGTCGCAGCACCTCGCCTCCGACGCCGGGGCCGAGATCCTGCGGGCCGGCGGCAACGCCGTCGACGCCGCGGTCGCCACCGGCTTTGCCCAGGCGGTCACCAACCCCTGCTGCGCCAATATCGGCGGCGGCGGCTTCATGGTCATCCATCTGGCCCGCGAGAACCGCGACACCTTCATCAACTTCCGCGAGACCGCGCCGGCGGCGGCGACCAAGACGATGTATCTCGACGCCGCCGGCAACCCGGTCAAGGGCGCCAGCCTGTACGGCTATCTCGCCGTCGGCGTGCCGGGCAGCGTGCTGGGGCTGGACACCGCCCTGGCGAAATACGGCAGCATGTCGCGCGAGCAGGTGATGGCGCCAGCCATCCGGCTGGCGCGGGAGGGCTTCATCCTGACCCGCGGCGACACCGACATCCTCGATGCCGGCGCCAAGCTGCTGAAGCAGGACCCGGTGGCGGCGAAGATCTTCTTCCGTCCCGACGGTTCGGCGTTCAAGCCCGGCGACCGGCTGGTGCAGGCGGACCTGGCCGACACGCTGGAGGCGATCGCCAAGGGCGGGCCGGACGCCTTCTACAAGGGGGCGGTGGCGCAGAAGGTCGCGGCGGCGATGAAGGCGGGGGGCGGCGTCATGACCGCCGAGGATTTTGCCGCCTATACCGTCACCGAGACGGCGCCGGTGACCTGCAGCTATCGTGGCTACGTCTTCGTGTCCTCGCCGCCGCCATCCTCCGGCGGCACCACGATGTGCGAGATCCTGAATATCCTGGAGGGCTACGACCTGAAGGCGCTGGGCTGGCACTCCGCCGCCGGGGTGCATCTGATGGTCGAGGCGATGCGCCACGCCTATATGGACCGCAACACCTATCTCGGCGACCCGGCCTTCGTGAACAACCCGCTCGACCGGCTGCTGAGCAAGGATTACGCGGCCCAGATCCGGACGAAGATCCTGCCGGACAAGGCGACCCCGTCGAAGGAGGTGCAGCCCGGCGTGCCGCCGCACGAGAAGACCGAGACCACCCACTACTCGGTGGTCGACAAGGACGGCAATGCGGTGTCGGTCACCTACACCATCAACGGGCTGTTCGGCGCCGGGGTGATCGCGCCCGGCACCGGATTCCTCCTCAATGACGAGATGGACGACTTCACGGTCAAGCCGGGCGTGCCGAACCTGTTCGGCCTGGTGCAGGGCGAGGCCAATGCCGTCGCGCCGGGCAAGCGGCCGCTGTCGTCGATGGCGCCGACGCTGGTGACCAAGGACGGCCAGATCGTGCTGGTGCTGGGCAGCCCTGGCGGGGCGCGCATCATCACCATCACGCTGCAGGCGGCGCTGAACATGATCGATTTCGGCATGACGCCGCAGGAGGCGGTGGACGCGCCGCGCATCCATCACCAGTGGCTGCCGGACGAGGTCTATGCCGAGCCCTACGCCCTGTCGCCCGACACGGTGAAGCTGTTGGAGCAGATGGGCCACAAGGTGACGGTGCAGTCGCCCTGGGGCGCCGCCGAGCTGATCGCGCTGCAGCCCTCGGCCGTGGCGACGACGACCGGCGCCGCCTCTTCCGGAAACGATCGGGCCTTCGGCGGCAAGATGCTGCCCGGCTTCGTCTATGGCGCCAACGACAACCGCCGCCCGGCCGGCCTCGCCGTCGGGGAGTAGCCGTTAGCGCTGCCGGTCGCGCGATGGCAATGGCGGCGGGGCCGGCGGCCGCGGCCGGGGCGTGCCGGTCCCCGTCGACGGCGTCTCCTCGAAGAACAGGCGGCGCAGGAAGCCCGGCGCCAGCACCGACAGCGGGTTGACCGAGACCGACGGGTCGGCGAAGGAGCCGCGGATCGTGTAGGTGAAGGCGAACAACCCGCCGCCCTCGCCGCCGGTCAGGATGTCGCCGATCAGCGGGATCGAGCTGATCACGCTGTTGATGTGGTAGATCGGCACGATGGTGCCGGCGAGGTCGAGCGTCTCGGCCCGCAGGTCGATCAGCCCGTCGAAGGCCAGGCCGAGGTCGCCGCCAGCCCCCCGCCCCTGCTTCAGCGTGATCCGCCGCTGCGCCGCCGCGTAGGTGAAATCGGCGTCGAGCCGGTTGAAGGTCAGCCCGCTGGTGCCGAACAGGTCCTGCAGTCCGGAGGGCGAGGTCGCGGCCAGCAGCCGCGCCATGCCCGGCGCCTGGCTCAGCACGAAGGCGCGGGCGTCGAGCTGGCCGTCGATCGCGCCAGTGATGCCGTTGCGGGTGCCGGTGGCCAGCAGGCTTCCGCCGGTGATGTTGTCGGCGATGTCGAAGATGCGCAGCGTCTCGCCCGCATCCTCGCTGCGCACGGTCAGGATCTGGCGATCCGGCTGGCCCTGCTGCGGCGTCAACCGCAGGTCCATCGGCCGGCCGCCCGGCAGCTGCGCCGCCAGGGTCACGTCCTGCAGATTGGTGGTGCGGCCGATCGCCCGGCCGTGCACCGCCTTGAGCGAGCGCTTGTCGCCGAGGGACAGCTCCGCGACGTCGAAGGTGACGTCGATCTGCGGCCCCGGCGTCGGGTCGGCCGGGGCGGCGTCCGACGTCTCCCGGACGGCACGGCGCTGCTCCAGGATGCCGGAGACATCGAGATGGGAGCCGGTAAGCGCTAGGCGGTAGCTGTCGGTTCCCAGCACATCGATCTGGCCCTTGACGTCGTTCGGGCCCTGCCGGAACGAGGCGATGTTGAGCTGCGACAGCGACCCGTCACGGGCGAAGTCGGCGCTGCCGGAGGCGGCGATGTCGCCGCCCGAGACGCTGAACTGCGAGACCTTGCTGACCCGCTCTCCCGCCAAGGCCAGGCTGACCGTCGCATTCGCCTTGCCGCCCGCGGGCTTGACCCAGCCGATCGGGTCGATCGCGATGCGGGCGTCGGTGAGGTCGAGCTTGGCGTCCAGCGTCGCCGCCCCGCCGGAGCGCTTGGCAAAGTCCAGGTCGGTGCCGATGGTGCCGTCGACCGGCCCGACCGGCGGGATCTTCAGCGCCTCCCGCGCCGCCGGGGTCAGGGTCGCCTGGGCCGACACCCGGGTCTGCACCGCCGAATCGTCGAACGCCTCGTGCCAGGAGAAGGCGATCGGCACGGTGTTCACCAAGCCCTTGCCCACCAGCGTCATGCCGGTCTTGTCGAGCGCCAGCCTGGCATCGGTGCCGGCAAGGTCGTAACCCGGCTTGACACCGCCGATGCCGACATCGGTCAGCGTGCCCTCCACGCCCATCTGCACGGCCTCGAACGGCAGATCGGCCAGCAGCGAGAAGCCGAAACGCAGTCGTGCCGCCGCCTGGCCGGACATGCGGTCCGGCACCAGCCCGACCCTCTTGGCGTAGCCGAGCCGCGGCAGGTCGAGCATCGACATGATCGTCTTCACCGGCCCCTCGACTCGGGCGTCGATGTCGATCACCTGGTCGTGCAGGTCGAGCCCGGTGATGGTGATGTCGGAGGGCTGCAGCGCGATGTCCTGCACCTGCCCGCCGGCGGTGACGATGCGCATGGTCGACTGGTTGAAGCTGGCCGCGGCGTTGAGGCCGGTGATCGGCGGCAGCCCCTTGAAATAGGTGACCGTCAGGTCGCGCGCCTGCATCGTGCCGTCGGCCGCGACCAGCGCCACCGCCTCCGGGTCGGACAGCGGTGCCCGGGCCTGCAGGCTGAACTCGGTGCGGTCGAGCGTGCCGTCATGCAGGTTGGCGGCGATCCAGTCGTGCAGCCCGCTGGGCACGCCTGGCGGCCACAGGCTGTCCAGCAGGTCGACCGGCAGGGCGGTGAGGGCCCCGGCCACCGCCACCTCGATGGTGTCGCCGGCCGCGTCGACCTGGCCGGACAGGGATATCCTCGGCCCGCCGAGATCGATGCTGAAATCGTCGAGCACCAGGCGCCGCTTCGGCAGGTCGACCGAGCCCGACAGGCTGGTCCGGGCGGCACTGAACGGCGCCGTCCACAGCGGCGGCAGCTTGAGCCGGGTGTCGACGCTGGTCAGGGAAAAACGGCCGGTCGTCGGCTGGAAACGGGCGTCGAAATCGACCTCGAGCCGGCCGGACACCGGGCTCTCGATCGCCTCCAGCGGCGCCAGCACCGGCGAGATCCGGGTCAGGGCCGCCGGAACGACATTGCTGAAGGTGACCGTCGCCTGGCCGCTGTGGCTGGCCCGCCGATAGCGGATCTCACTGCTGAGCTGGATCGTCCGGCCGTCGGAGAGAACGGACAGCGACGCTTGGCCGTCGACGCCGGTCGCGGTGCGGCGCAGATCGGCCGAGGCCTTGGGCGCGACCCAGCTCCGCCCCAGCATGTGGTCGTCGATGCGGACGCTGCCGTCGACCAGGGTCAGGCGGGTCAGCGAGGCGATCGGGCTGTCCTCGTTGCCGAGGCTGGTATCGAGCGCCGTCAGCAGGTCCTTGACCACGTCGCGGGTCGGCAACCCCGTGGCCGGGGTCGATGGCCCGCCTTCGGCGGTCTCGCTCTCCCCGAGCCCGAAGCTGAAATCGCCCGCCTCGGTCCGGGTCACCCGCAGATGCGGCCGGATCAGGTCGATGCGCAGCGGCGCCACGATGCCGCGCAGCAGCTTCGGCATGCTGACATCGGCCGAGCTTTCCGGGACGACCGCGATCAGGGTGCCGTCCTTCTGCCGCACCCGCACGTTACGGGCGGCCAGCACGGCCGGCCGGTCGAACCCTTCCCAGCGCAGGGCCAGCGCGCCGATCTCCACCGAAGCGTTGGCGTCGGAAATCCCCTGCTCGACATAGGGCGTGAGGAAATCGATCTCGAGCGGCCCGGAGGACAACCGCCACGCCAGCACGACCGCAGCCAGGGCGAAACCGGCGACCGCCAGGCCGACGATCTCGGCCAGGATCTTCAGCGCCCTCATCCCGAACGTTTCACCCTCGCTTGACCCGTCCCGATGGGACCCCGATGCTGCGTCCGCACCTTAGGCAGTTGGACAGCGAGATGCCACGTTACGACGCCAAGCCGGCTGATGCCGTTTGGCCCCGCGCAGGCGATCCCGACCGTGCCCGGCGCGGAGTCGAACGGTGGCTTGAACGCGCGACCGAGCAATCCGATCCCGAGCTTCGCAATTTCATGGCAGACCTGCCCGCCGGGCCGCAGGGACGGGCGCTGCTGGAAGCGGTGTTCGGCGGCAGCCCCTACCTGACCGAGTTGGCGCTGAAGACCCCGGCGACGATCCGCCGCTTCCTCACCGACGGTCCCGACGCCGCCGTCGCCGCGGAGCTCGCGGCCCTGCGCGCCGACAGCGCCGCCGAGGCCGACACCACCCGGCTGATGCAGGCCTTCCGCCTGGCCAAGCGGCGCATCGCCCTGCTGATCGCGCTGGCCGATATCGGCGGGCAGTGGCCGCTGCCGCAGGTGACCGGCGCCCTCTCCGACCTCGCCGAGACCACCCTCGACCTCGCCATCGCCCATCTCCTGGCCCGCGCTGCGGCGCGCGGCCTGTTGCGCCCGGAGGCGGTGGCGGCCCCGGATGCGTCCGGGCTGATCGTGCTGGGCATGGGCAAGCTGGGCGCCCGTGAGCTGAACTATTCCAGCGATGTCGACCTGATCATCCTCTACGACGCCGACAAGGTGCCGACCGACCGGCCTGACGACCTCGGCCAGACCTTCACCCGGATGGCCCGCGACCTGGTGCGGATCATGGAGGAGCGGACGGTCGACGGCTATGTGTTCCGCACCGACCTGCGGCTGCGGCCCGACCCCGGCGCGACGCCGCCGGCGGTGTCGCTGGCGGCGGCCGAGAGCTACTACACCAGCCTGGCGCAGAGCTGGGAGCGCGCGGCGATGATCAAGGCCCGGCCGGTGGCCGGCGACCGCGCCGCCGGCAACGACTTCCTCGACTTCCTGGCGCCGTTCATCTGGCGCCGCAACCTCGACTTCGCGGCGATCCAGGACATCCACGCGATCAAGCGGCAGATCCATCATCATCACGGCCATGGCACCGTCGCCATCGAGGGGCACGACCTGAAGCTCGGCCGCGGCGGCATCCGCGAGATCGAGTTCTTCGTGCAGATGCAGCAGCTGATCTTCGGCGGCCGCGACCCCAAGCTGCGCCTGCGCGGCACGGTGGCTGGGCTAGACGTGCTGGCCGACACCGGCCGGATCGACCGCGGCACCGCCGACAGCCTGGCGGAATGCTACCGCTTCCTGCGCCGGGTCGAGCACCGCATCCAGATGCTGGAGGACCACCAGACCCACGCGCTGCCGGAGGATCCGCGTGAGGTCGACGCGCTGGGCACCTTCCTCGGCTTCCCCGACCCGGCGTCGTTCCGCACCACGCTGACCGACACGCTGCGGCTGGTCGAGAGCCGCTATGCCGAGCTGTTCCAGGAGGACCGGCCGCCCGAAGGCGCCGTCACCCTGGTCTTCGCCGGCGTCGACGACCATCCCGGCACGATCGAGACGCTGCAGCGGCTGGGCTTCGCCCGGCCGTCGGAGGCGATCGGCGTGGTGCGCGGCTGGCTGCACGGCCGCTACCGGGCGCTGCGCAGCGAGCGGGCGCGCGGCCTGATCACCGGGCTGGTGCCGCGGCTGCTGTCGATCGTCGGCAGCACGTCCGACCCCGACGCCACGCTGCAGCGGCTGGACGGGTTCCTGGCCCGGCTGCCAGCCGGCGTCCAGCTCTTCTCCTTGTTTAACGTCAACCCCGATCTCCTTGATCTGCTTATCGATATACTCGGTTTTGGCGGCCGGATCGCGGATTATCTGACGGCCCATGCCGGCCAGCTCGAGGCGGTGCTGGCGCCGGGCTTCTTCAGCACCCTGCCGGGGCGCGAGCGGCTGCGGGAGCGGCTGGCGGCGGAGCTGGCCACGGCGCGCGATTTCGAGGACATGCTCGACGTGCTGCGGCGCTGGACCAACGACCAGCGCTTCCGCGCCGCGGTGCACATCCTGCGCCGCCTGTCCGAGACCCCGTCCTGCGCCGCCTTCCTGTCCGATGTCACCGAGGTGGCGCTGCAGGCCTTGGTGCCGCGGGTGGAGGCGGAGTTCGCGCGGCGGCACGGCCGCTTCCCGGAAAGCGGGCTTGCTCTCCTCGCCATGGGCAAGCTCGGGGGCCGGGAGATGACCATCCGCTCCGACCTCGACCTGATCATGATCCACGATGCCGGCGCCGAGCAGATGTCGGACGGCGAGAAGCCGATCGGGCCGATGGTCTACTACACCCGGCTGATCCAGCGCCTGGTCTCGGCGATCACCGCGCCGACGGCGCAGGGCGCGCTGTTCGAGGTCGACATGCGGCTGCGGCCGTCCGGCAATGCCGGGCCGCTGGCGACCAGCCTGGAGGCCTTCGACACCTATCAGCGCGGCGATGCCTGGACCTGGGAGCACATGGCCCTGACCCGGGCCCGGGTGATCCATGCCGACGGCCCGCTGCGCGATCGGATCGAGGCCGAGATCCGGGCGGTGCTGGCCCTGCCCCACGACCCCGGCAAGCTGCGCCGCGACATCGCCGAGATGCGCGGCCGGATGGCGCGCCAGCGCGACACCGGCGACATCTGGAACATCAAGCATTTCCGCGGCGGGCTGGTCGATGTCGAGTTCATCGCCCAGTACCTGCAGCTGCGGCACGCCGCCGACCATCCGGAGATCCTGCACCAGGCCACGGCCGAGGTGCTGCGCCGCGCCGAGGCCGCCGGCGTGCTGCCCGCGGCCGAGGCCGAGACGCTGCTGCGGGCGCTGGCGACCTGGCAGCGGGTGCAGGCCTTCCTGCGCTTCGCCGTCGAGGACAGGTTCGACCCGGCCGAGGCCTCCGACGCCATGATCCGCGGCCTGCTGCGCGCCGTCGCCGAGGACGCGGCCGCCGACCCGCCGGAGGATCTCGACGCCGCCGCTTCCGGGATGCGGCAGCAGGCGGCCGAGGTGATGGCCGTGTTCGACCGGCTGATCGGGCCGCCCCCGGCACGGGAGGAGCCTGTCGGGGGCTAGGAGGCGGGGCCGTCAGTCGGCCTTGGCGATGGTCCCCTGGCCCTTGCTGCCGTCATCCTTCGAGGTCTCGACCAGGCCGGCATCGACCCGCTTCGAGAACTCGGTCTCCACCCCCTGGGCCAGCTGCTTCGCCTGGCCGAGCCAGCCTTCGCGCTCGATCCGTCCCGGAAAGGCCAGGAAGGAGCCGACCCAGTCGACATTGGCCTCGGTCCAGGCCGCGATCTGGTCGAAATGCCAGACCCCGAGCCCATGCAGGCGGCCCTCATTCTGCGGGCCGATGCCCTTGATGCGCTTGAGATCATCGGCCTTGCCGCCGCGCGGACCGGCCAGGCCGGTGGGCTTGGCGCCGGGATAGCCCTCCTCCCCGGCCGGCGGGACGACAGGCGGTGCCGGCGTGACCGGAATGACGGCCGCGGCCGGAGTGATGGCCACGGTCGCGGCGGCGGTGATCGGCGCGACCATCGCGGCCGGGATCGCGACCGGGTGCACGGCCGCCGGCGCCGCGGCCGCGATCGCCGGCTCGACAGCCGGCTCGGCCGGCCGCGCCTCGCTGCCGAGCAGGCCGCGCAGCCAGGCCCCGGCGACGCAGCCGACCAGATAGGCGACGAAGAACAGCAGCGCCGTTTCCAGGAGCAGGCCGCTGCGGCCGCCGAACCAGCGGAGCAGAGCGATCGCGAGGCCGATCAGCCAGGCCACGCAGCCCCATTTCAGCCAGCCCGGCAGCCAGGGCTCGTCGGCCCGCCGCTCCCAGGACAGCGTCGACCAGCCGATGACCGCCCCGAGCAGGAGGGCGAGGAGGGTCCAGAGCCAGTAGGTCTCGATCAGGTAGATCATGGTCCCCTCCCTCAGTTCACGAGAAAGTCGATCCGGCGGTTCTGGGCCCTGCCCTCCTCCGACTCGTTCGACCCGATCGGGCGGGTGCTGCCGTAACCCATCGCAGTCAGACGGTCCGCGGCGATGCCGGCCGCATCGAGATAGCCGACGACGGCCTCGGCCCGCCGCTTCGACAGGTCGAGATTGGCCGCGGCGTCGCCCGAGGAATCGGTGTGGCCGGAGATCTCGATCCGCGCCTCTGGACAGCGCTGGGCCACGACCACGAGGTTGTCGAGCAGCCCGGCGGAATCGCCGGAGATCGACGCCTTGCCGGTGTCGAACAGGATCGTGCCCTTGGCCAGCAGCGCGCTGAACAGGCCTTGGCAGGTGGCGGCGTCGACCGCCGGCTCCGGCGGCTTCACCGCGATCCAGGCATCGGCCCTGTAGCGGCGGGGCAGCGCCGCCGCGAACGCCCCCTGGATGTCGACCACGGCCTTCTCGTACAGCGCCTGGCCGGACAGCTTGGCATCGGTGCCGGACAGGGTCAGCGTGCCCTGGGCCAGGCGCGCGAGCTGGCCCAGCCCGGCCACCACCGCCTGGGCGAAGCCCTCGGGCGCGCCGGCGCCGGGGGCCAGCTGGTCCCTCACCGTCTCATCGAAGAACAGCCGCCGCGCCGCCTCCAGGATACCCTGATGCGTCTGGTCGTCCGGATAGTAGCCGGACAGCGTCAGGGCGCCGCCCGTCTTCTCCGCGGTCAGGATATAGGGCGTGATCGTCGCCGGGGTGACATCGACCGAAGCCAGCTGGAAGCCCTGCGGCAACCCGGTCCGGATCGCCGCCGCGATCGCTTCCGCGGTGACTCCGACCTTGCCCGAGCCGCTGACCGAGAGTCGCCCGTCGTCGAGCACGGCATTGCCGTCGGCCAGTTGCGCCAGCTGGGCCAGGCCGAGCTTTGCCGCCGCCGCGAAATCGCCGGCCGGCGCGCCGCGGGCGATCTGCAGCCCGTCGACGATCTTGATCCCGGGGAAGGCCGTCGCCGCCATGCCGGCCAGCCCGGCCCGCGCCTCTTCCGACGGCACCGCGCCGCCGAGGGTCAGCGTCCGGCCGTCGCTTGCCGCGCTCCAGGCATAGGGCTTCAGTACGGGCGGCAGGACATCCGCCTTCGCCAGGGTCACGCCGGCCGGCAGCACCTTAGTCGCTGCCATCGCCGTCTGATAGGCGGCGGCGGTCGATGCCTCGCCGGCGATCGAGTAGCCGGCGTCGCTCAGCGATATGCTGCCCTGCGACAGCGCCGCCGCCTGGGCCAGGCCATAGGCGGCGGCCGCGGCGAAGCTGCCGGGCGCGCCGGACGCGTAGGTCGCCTCGTCCCGGATCTCGACATCGGCAAAGGCCGTCCTGGCCGCGGCCAGGATCGCCGCCCGCGCCTCCGGCGTCGGCACATGGCCGGACAGGACCAGCGCGGTGCCGTCACGCTTCGCCGACCAGTCGAAGGGCTGCGCCACGGCGGGCGTCGTCACGGCGCTGCGGACCAGCCGCACGCCGTCGGTGGCCCGCGCCGCGGCGACCGCCGCCTCCGTCCGCTCGGGTGAGAAGGTCAGCCCGGCGACAGCCACATCGCGGCCGGCGACCTCGGCCCGCGGCGAATCGAGCGCCGTGGTCGCGGCGATCGCAGTGCCGGCGCGGCCGGCAAGGTCGCGCTCGACCGCCCCGGTCTGGAGCCAGGCGGCCAGCAGCCAGAGGACGAAAAGCGGGACCAGCCCACGCCACCATCGTTTCGGCTGACTCATGATGCTCTCCCATGTCGTGACCGGGACGGAGGTCCAAACGGGAAGATTCAGCCCGGCCGCGATGACGCCGGTTCGGAAAATGAGACGGAGGCCGCGGCCAGGAAATCGGCTGTCGACACTTGCCGGCGAAAGTTGACTTGACGAAGAACGGTCACGCCCCAGGTCGCGACGACATCAACCGCTCAATCAAATCGCTGTCGATACTTGTCTCTCCATACAATGGTATGCTTGAGAGCCCAGTCGATCAAGCGCGCAGCGAAGCGGCCGCCCCGCTGCGACGGGCCCTTGCCGGACCCAGGGTCGCGGGTCTAGTCAACGGACCGGAGAATTCTGTCTGGAGAGATCGCATGAGCGTCGAGATCGGCAAGCCCGCCCCCGACTTCACCCTGCCCAAGGCCGGCGGCGGCACGGTCACGCTCTCCGCCCTGCGCGGCCGGAAGGTGATCGTCTATTTCTATCCGAAGGCCGATACGTCCGGCTGCACCAAGGAGGCCTGCGGCTTCAACGACGCGCTGCCGGAGTTCGAGGGCGTCGACGCCGCGATCATCGGCATCTCCAAGGATCCGGTGCCGGCGCTGAACAAATTCGCGGCGAAGTACGGCCTGACCTTCACCCTGGCCTCGGCCAAGGACGACGACACGGTCGAGCGTTATGGCGCCTGGGTCGAGAAGTCGATGTATGGCCGGAAATACATGGGCATCGACCGGTCGACGGTGCTGGTCGACGAGCAGGGCATCGTCCGCGGCCTGTGGCGCGGCGTGCGGGTGCCCGGCCATATCGAGGCGGTGCTGGCCGCGGCGCAGGCCAAGGCGGCCTAGCCGCCCTCCCTCGCCAGGAAATCGATGACGGCGCGGACGGCGGGAAGCTGGCCGCGCCGGTGCGGCGTCAGCAGCGTCGTCCACACCGTGCCGGCCTCCCACTCCGGCAGGACATGCGTCAGCGTGCCGGCGACCCGGGCGTCGGCGGACATGGTCTCGGGCGCGCAGACGACGCCCAGTCCCGCGACCGCCGCCTTCAGCAGCACGATCGATTCATCGGCCACGAAGCTGGACCCTAGCGCGACCTGCGCCTCACGGCCGTCGCGATGGCGCAGCCGCCAGACCGTGGCCGACGGGCCGGTCAGCAGCCCATCATGATGTTTGAGATCCTCGGGCTCCCGCGGGATGCCGCGGCGCGCGAGATAATCCGGCGCCGCCACCAGGGTGATCCGCTCGACGCTCATCCGCCGCTCCACCAGCTCGGAATCCGGCAGCGGCGCGAAGTGGCTGCGCACCGCGATATCGAAACCCTCCTGCACCAGGTCGACGAAGCGGTC
>JAEKLZ010000521.1 GCA_019508225.1 Inquilinus limosus
CACGACCTCTACGAGACCGGCGTCTATTCGGAAGTCTTCATGATCAGCGCCGGCACCGGCGCGGGCGTCGACGACCTGATGGCCAAGCTGGCCTCGCTGATGCCGGAGGGGCCCTGGCTCTATCCGGAAGACCAGACCGCCGACCTGCCGGCCCGCCTGCTGGCCGCCGAGATCACCCGCGAGAAGATCTACCTGCGCGTCCACGAGGAGCTGCCCTACGCCGCTTCGGTCGAGACCACCGCCTTCGAGGAACGCCCGGACGGCAGCGCCCGCATCGAGCAGACCATCTATGTCGAGCGCGACGGCCAGCGGGCCATCGTGCTGGGCAAGGGCGGCGAGGTGATCAAGTGGATCGGCAAGTCCTCGCGCGAGGAACTGGAAGACATCCTCGATCGCAAGATCCACCTGTTCCTGCACGTGAAGGTCAAGGAGAACTGGGCCGAGGAACGCGGCCTGTTCAACGACATGGGCTTGGACTTCGACGTTTAAGGACCTCCCTTAGGAACCCTGTTTGTTGTCATCCCGGACAAGCGCGAAGCGCGCCGATCCGGGACCGCCGGAAGCGCCGCGCTCAGGCGTCGGTCCCGGCTCTCCGCTTCGCTACGGCCGGGATGACAACGTTTTAGAGTGCGGCGCGCGCACCGACATCTCTTGACTTCGCCGCCCGCACCCTGTCCTTGAAACCGGAACAGACAGGGAATATCGCGCCGTGAGCAAGCTCGACATCGCGCCCGCCCAGGCGGCCTCGCCCAGCGTCGACCTGGACGCCTATTTCGCCCGCATCGGCTATGACGGCCCGCGCGAGCCGACGCTCGACGTGCTGCGCGCCCTGCACCAGAAGCACCCCGACGCCATCGTCTTCGAGAACCTCGACGTGCTGATGGGCAAGGCCATCAGCCTGGATCCGGCCGACGTCGACGCCAAGCTGATCGCGGCCGGGCGAGGGGGCTATTGCTACGAGCAGAACGGCCTGTTCAAGCGGGTGCTGACGGCGCTGGGTTTCGAGGTGACCGGGCTGATGGCCCGGGTTCTGTGGATGGTCCCCGACCACCTGCCGCCGCGCCCGCGCTCGCACATGGTGCTGGCCGTGCGGGTTCCCGGCGACGAGACGGTCTGGCTGGCCGATGTCGGCTTCGGCGGCTGCGTTCTGACCGGGCCGCTGGCGCTGTTCTCCGACGCGGTCCAGGCCACGCCCAACGGCGATTTCCGCATCCTGCCGATCGACGAGCTGGGCGGCGAGCGCCAGGTCCAGGCCAACCTCTCGGGCCGCTGGGCGGCGACCTACCAGGTGGCGCTGGGCGCCTGGGCCGACCAGGACTACGAGCAGGCCAACTTCTACACCTACGCCCATCCCAGCTCGCACTTCACCTTCAGCCTGACGGCCGGCCGCACCACGCCGACCGCCCGCTACGCCCTGAAGAACAACCGCCTGACCTGGCGCGACGCCGGGGGCGCCCTGGTCGAGCAGCGCGACCTGACGGCCGACGAGCTGGAAGCGGCCCTGCGCGAGGTGCTCCGCCTGCCCGTCGAGCCGGCGTGGCGGCCGCTGATCGAGACGATCGTGGGCTGGGGGACCCAGGCCTAGATGGAATGGGAGGACGAAGCCTTCGTGCTGTCGGCGCGGGTCCATGGCGAGACCGGGGCGATCGTCGAGCTCTTGACCCAGGACCGGGGCAAGTTCGCCGCCCACGTCTCGGGCGCGGCCTCGCGGCGGATGAAGCCGTTCCTGCAGGCCGGGGCGCGGGTCATCGCCCGCTACCGGGCCCGGATGAACGAGCAGCTCGGCGCGGCGACCCTGGAGCCGATGGGCGAGGGGCCCTCGTCGCTGTTCGACGAGCCGCTGGCCCTGTCCGGACTGTCCGCCGCCGCCGCCGTCGCGGCCGGGGCCCTGCCGGAGCGCGAGCCGCATCCGGGCGCCTTCCACGCCCTGGACGTCCTGATCGCCGCCCTGGCCGTTCCCGACATCTGGCCGGCGGTCTATGTACGGTTCGAGGCCGGGCTGCTGCAGGACCTGGGCTTTGGCCTGGACCTCTCCCGCTGCGCCGCCACCGGATCGCTGGACGACCTCACCTATGTCAGCCCGCGCACCGGCCGGGCGGTCAGCCGGGCGGCGGGCGCGCCCTATCATGACAAGCTCTTGCCCCTGCCGCCGTTCATGCTGTCGGCCCAGGGCGGGCTGGGGCCGGGCGACGTCAAGGCCGGGCTGGACATCACCGGCCACTTCCTCGAGCAGTTCGTGTTCCACCCGCTGAACAAGCCGCTGCCGCCGGCCCGGGTGTGGCTTCTGGACCGGCTGGGCGAGGCTGGAAGGCTGTAGTCCTCACCGAATGTTCCCCTTTTGTCGTCGTCCCGGGCCCTGGGGGGAGGATTTGCCGCGCGGGATTGGCTAGGGTGGGGTTCACGCGTAACGAATCTCCCCGATGAACAAACCAGTCCTCCCCCCTGGCGGTCCCGGCGACGGCGATCGCATTCTCGACGAGCCGCTGAGCGAGGCGCTGTCCAAGCGCTACCTGGCCTATGCGCTGTCGACGATCGGCTCGCGAGCCCTGCCCGACGTGCGCGATGGCTTGAAGCCCGTGCACCGCCGCGTGCTGCACGCGATGAACAACATGCGCCTCAACCCCGAAGGCGCCGCGCGCAAGTGCGCCAAGGTGGTCGGCGAGGTGATGGGCAACTTCCATCCGCACGGCGACCAGTCGATCTACGACGCCCTGGTCCGCCTGGCCCAGGACTTCGCCCAGCGGGTGCCGCTGGTCGACGGCCAGGGCAATTTCGGCAATATCGACGGCGATAACCCCGCCGCCATGCGCTACACCGAGTGCAAGATGACCGCCGCGGCCATGCTGCTGCTGGACGGCATCGACGAGGACGCGGTCGACTTCAAGCCGTCCTATGACGGCCAGGACGAGGAGCCGGTGGTCCTGCCGTCGGGCTTCCCCAACCTGCTGGCCAACGGCTCGTCGGGCATCGCCGTGGGCATGGCCACCTCGATCCCGCCGCACAACCCGGCCGAGCTGATCGACGCCTGCCTGCTGCTGCTCAGCCGGCCCGAGGCGACCACGGCCGACATCCTCGAGCGGGTGCCGGGGCCGGACTTCCCCACCGGCGGGGTGATCGTCGAATCGCGCGAGAGCCTGCTGGAGACCTACGAGACCGGCCGCGGCGGCGTGCGCACCCGGGCCAAGTGGGAGAAGGAGGACACCGGCCGCGGCACCTACCAGATCGTCGTCACCGAGATCCCCTACCAGGTCAAGAAGTCGGACCTGGTCGAGCAGCTGGCCGACCTGATCGACAGCAAGAAGGCGGCCCTGCTGGGCGACGTGCGCGACGAGAGCGCCGAGGACATCCGGCTGGTGCTGGAGCCGAAGTCCAAGAACGTCGAGCCCGAAGTGCTGATGGAGAGCCTGTTCAAGCTCTCGGCGCTGGAAAGCCGTTTCCCGGTCAATATCAACGTGCTGGACGCCCGCGGCACGCCGGGGGTGATGGGCATCAAGCAGGCGCTGATCGCCTTCCTGGCCCACCGCCGGGACGTGCTGACCCGCCGGGCCCGCAACCGGCTGAGCAAGATCGAGGCCCGACTGCACATCCTCGACGGCCTGCTGATCGCCTATCTCAATCTCGACGAGGTGATCCGCATCGTCCGCTACGAGGACGAGCCGAAGAAGAAGCTGATCGAGACCTTCGCCCTCAGCGAGCTGCAGGCCGACGCCATCCTCAACACCCGCCTGCGCCAGCTGGCCAAGCTGGAGGAGATGGAGATCCGCCGCGAGCACGCCGAGCTGGTGGAGGAGCGCGACGGCATCCTGGCCATGCTGGCCAGCGACAAGAAGCAGTGGGACCTGGTCGGCACGGGCCTGCGCCAGGTGCGCGCCGTGCTGCTGAAGATCAAGCATCCGCACGACAAGCCGCGCCCCACCGGGGTGATCGGCCGCTCGGTGTTCGAGGACGCCCCGGTGGTCGACGCCGAGGCGGCCATGGAGGCGATGATCGTGCGCGAGCCGATCACCGTCATCCTGTCGGAGCGCGGCTGGATCCGCGCCGCCAAGGGCAAGGTCGAGGATCCCTCGGAGCTGAAGTTCAAGGAAGGCGACAAGCTGGGCTTCTTGGTCCCGGCCGAGACCACCGACAAGCTGCTGCTGTTCACCAGCGACGGCCGGTTCTTCACGCTGCCCTGCGCCAACCTGCCCTCGGCCCGCGGCCATGGCGAGCCGGTGCGGATGATGATCGAGCTGGACGACAAGGTGAAGATCATCGACGTCTTCCCCTACAAGGCCGGGCGCAAGCGCTTCCTGGCCTCCAAGCTGGGCTACGGCTTCCTGCTGCCGGAAGAAGAGGCCCTGGCCAACCGCAAGGCCGGCAAGCAGGTGCTGACGGTCGACGCGGCCGGGGCGGCCTTCTGCCTGGAGGCGACGGGCGACCAGATCGCGGTGGTCGGCGACAACGGCAAGATCCTGATCTTCCCGCTGGAGGAGCTGCCGGAGATGCCGCGCGGCAAGGGCGTCAAGCTGCAGGCCTATCGCGAGGGCGGCCTGCGCGACGCCATCTCGTTCAACGCCGAGACCGGGGCGTTCTGGATCGACACCGCCGGCCGCCGCCGCGACTGGGTCGAATGGCGCGACTGGGTCGGCAAGCGGGCCGGGGCCGGCAAGCTGTCGCCCAAGGGCTTTCCGACGTCCAAGCGGTTCAGGCCGAAGTGATGGGACGGGCATGAGCTTCGTTCGCAGGAGCGCCGGCGCCTTGGCCGCCCTGCTGGGCCTGACGGCCGCGAGTTCCGTCGCCGCCGCGCCGCTGCCGCGCGCCAGGCCCGAGGCGGTGGGGTTTTCGGTCCAGAAGCTGAAGAAGCTGGACGAGACCCTGCAGGCCCTGGTCGACCAGGGGCAGATCGCCGGCGGCGTCACCCTGCTGGGCCGCCATGGCCGGGTGGTGGCGCTGAACGCCTTCGGCAAGCGCAGCCTGGAGAGCGGCGAGCCGATGCCGGCCGACGCCATCTTCCGCATCCGCTCGGAGACCAAGCCGATCACCGGGGTGGCGATGCTGATCCTCTACCAGGAGGGCAAGTGGAAGCTGGACGACCCGGTCACCAAGTACGTGCCGGAGTTCGCCAACCTGCGCATCGCCGCGGGCGTCGACGCCGAGGGGCGGCCGATCCTGGCGCCGGCGACGCGGCCGCCGACCATGCGCGAGCTGATGACCCACACCGCCGGCTTCGCCTACGGCATTGCCGACGATCCGGGCAGCCAGGCCGACCAGGCCTATTACCGGGCCGGGGTGCTGCAGTCGGACTCGCTGCAGCAGATGGTCCAGAAGGTCGCCGCCCTGCCGATGTACGCCCAGCCGGGCACCGTCTGGCGCTACAGCGTGGCCGCCGACATCCAGGGCTATATCGTCGAGAAGCTGTCGGGCCAGTCGCTGCCGGTGTTCATGGAGGAGCGGATCTTCGCGCCGCTGGGCATGAAGGACACCGCCTTCTGGGCCCCGCCGGAAAAGCTGCCGCGCCTGGCCGCCGTCTATGACGCCGATCCGGCCACCGGCAAGCTGGTCCCGGCCTCGGAGGGGCCGTGGCGCGACGTCAGCCGGCCGCCGGCCGCGCCGTCCGGGGGCGGGGGGCTGCTGTCGACCGCCGGCGACTTCGCCCGCTTCGCCCAGATGATCCTCAACGGCGGCGAGCTGGACGGGGTGCGGATCCTGGAGCCGCAGACCGTGGCCCTGATGCGGTTCAACCACCTGCCGGCCAATTTCCAGCTCACCACCAACGGCACCGCGGGCGTGCTGCGGCCCGACCAGAAGCCGTTCCCGTTCGCGGCCGGCATGGGTTACGGCCTCGACGTCGCCGTCGCCGTCGATCCCCAGGCCTCGGGCGCGCCGGTCGGGCCGGGGACCATCAGCTGGGGCGGCAGCGCCGGCACCTGGTTCTGGATCGACCCGGCCAACGACCTGTTCTTCATCGGCATGATCCAGCGCCTGGGCGGGGTGGGCTCGGGCCTCGACGCCACCAGCCGCACCCTGGTCTACCAGGCGCTGGAAAGGCCGCTGGTCAAGGAAGCCAGTCTCGGCTCTTCAACACAGTAGAAGATTACAAGCCCTTCATTCTGTGAATTCGAGGTCATGACGCAGGCGTAACGGGTATTGTGACCGTCCTTTCGATATCCCTTCGAAGATCAAGGCGCGAACGGCGTCTCGACGACAGGGGAGATCGGCATGGAAAACTTCATCGCCAGGCTTTCAACGATTGCAGTGCTGGCCCTGGCGGCGGTTCCGGCCGTGGGGCTCAGTCAGGCCGAGGCCGCGCCCCGGGCCCGCCCGGCGCCGTTGGTCAGCATCCGGGTCGGCGACCTGGATCTGTCGAGAACCGAGGACGCCCGGATCTTCA
>JAEKLZ010000522.1 GCA_019508225.1 Inquilinus limosus
GGCGTGATCAAGGGCATGGCCGAGGCCGGGCTGCTCGAGACCGTGCTGCTGCCCGGCTTCGACCCGGTGCCGCAGCCGGATCTGGCCCGGCCGCGGGCGGTGCTGGGCGAGACCCAGCGCGAGGCGGCGGACCGGTTGATCGACACGGTCGCCGATGGCGGCTATTCGACCACGCTGATCGACGGCGTCACCGGCTCGGGCAAGACCGAGGTCTATTTCGAGGCGGTGGCGGCGGCGCTGGCGGCCGGCCGACAGGTGCTGGTGCTGCTGCCGGAGATCGCGCTGTCGGCGCATTGGCTCGACCGCTTCGCCGCCCGCTTCGGCGTGCGGCCGACCGAATGGCATTCCGAGCTGGGCCCGCCCCAGCGCCGGCGCAACTGGCGGGCCGTGGCCTTCGGCGAGGCCCGCGTCGTGGTCGGCGCTCGCTCGGCGCTGTTCCTGCCCTATCCCGAGCTCGGCCTGATCGTGGTCGACGAGGAGCATGAGAGCGCCTTCAAGCAAGAGGACGGCGTCGTCTACCAGGCCCGTGACATGGCGGTGCTGCGCGGCCATCTCGGCGGCTTCCCGGTGGTGCTGGCCTCGGCCACCCCGTCGCTGGAGACGCTGGCCAATGTCGAGGCCGGGCGCTATGCCGCTCTGGAACTGCCGTCGCGGCACGGCGCGGCGCGGCTGCCGGCGGTCAGCGCCATCGACATGCGCCGCGAATCGCCGCCGCGCGGCCGCTTCCTGTCGCCGACCCTGCGCGAGGCGGTGGTCGAGACGCTGGCGGCGGGGGAGCAGGCGATGCTGTTCCTGAACCGCCGCGGCTACGCCCCCCTGACCCTGTGCCGGCAGTGCGGCCATCGCCTGGAATGCCCGCACTGCACCGCATGGCTGGTCGAGCACCGCCTGGCCGGGCGCCTGGAATGCCACCATTGCGGTCACCGGGCGCCGCTGCCCAAGGCCTGCCCGTCCTGCCACGCCGAGGGCAGCTTCGCCGCCTGCGGCCCGGGGGTGGAGCGGATCGCCGAGGAGGTCGACGCGACATTGCCGGAGGCGCGCTGGCAGATCGTCGCCTCTGACACCTTCTCCGGCCCCCAGGCGATCGCCGACCTGACCGCCGACCTGGACAGCGGCGCCGTCAACCTGCTGATCGGCACCCAGATCCTGGCCAAGGGCCACAACTTCCCGGGACTGACCCTGGTCGGGGTGGTCGACGCCGATCTCGGCCTCGCTGGCGGCGATCTGCGGGCGGCGGAGCGGACCTGGCAGTTGCTGCACCAGGTCGGCGGCCGGGCCGGGCGCGGCGAGAAGCCCGGCCGGGTGCTGCTGCAGAGCTTCATGCCCGACCACCCGGTGATGCAGACCCTGGTGGCCGACGACCGCGACGGCTTCCTGGCGTCGGAGGCGGAGGCGCGGCGGTCGCGCGGCCTGCCGCCCTACGGCAAGCTGGTGGCGCTGATCGTCTCCGGCCCCGACCGCGGCGCGGTCGACCGCGTGTCGCAGGATCTCGGCCGGGCGGCGCCGCAGGGTGAGGGGCTGATGGTGCTGGGCCCGGCCGACGCGCCTCTCGCGATGCTGCGCGGCCGCCACCGCCGCCGCCTGTTGCTGAAGGCCGACCGCCGCATCGGCGTGCAGCCGCTGGTGGCGGAATGGGTGTCGCGGGTGCAGGTGCCCGGCACGGTGCGGGTGCAGGTCGACATCGACCCGTACAGCTTTCTCTAGGTGGCCTCGGGCCGACGCTCCGCCGGCGCGTGGCTGGCGCGCAGGGGCAGCTCCGGCAGGAACAGGATCGCCACGAAGGCGGCGGCGATGACGCCGGTGCCGGCCAGGAAGGTGGTGGCGATGGCGTGGCGGTACAGCGCGACCGCGGCGGCATGCGCCTCGGGTGGCAGGACAGCCAGCTGCTGCAGCCCGGCCTGGGCCAGGCCCTCGGTGCCGGCGGCGACGCGCAGCTGCCCGGCCAGCACCGCCCCGGCCGCGGCCACGCCGACGGCGCCGCCGAGCGAGCGGCAGAAGGCCAGGGTGGCGGTGGCGGCGCCCAGATCCTCACGCGGCACCGCGTTCTGCACGGCGATGGTCATGTTCGGCATCACCAAGCCGAGGCCTATGCCGATGGCGATCAGCGCCGGCTCGATCACCGGGATGCCCTGGGCGGTCGCGGCGGCCCAGCTCAGCCAGGCGAAGGCCAGCGTCGCCAGGGCCAGCCCGCCGGTCTGCGCCGGCTTGTAGCGGCCGGAGCGCAGCAGCACCCGGCCGTTGACGATCGAGGCGGCGACCAGCCCCACCATCAGCGGCCCGGTCAGCAGGCCGGAGCGGGCGGCGCTGACCCCCAGCACCAGCTGGAAGAACAGCGGGAAGAACACGCTGGCGGCCAGCATGCCCATGAAGGTCAGGGCCAGGACCAGACAGCCGATGGCGAAGACACGGTTGCCGCGCAGATGCAGCGGCAGCACCGGGTCGGGGAAACGGCGGGCATGGGCGACGAACAGCACGGCCAGCGCCAGCACGGCCGCGCCGATGCCCACGATTTCGGGAGAGGTCCAGGCGAATTGCGATCCGCCGAGGGTGAGGACCAGCATGAAGGCCGTGGTCGCGCCGGTCAGCAGCGCGGCGCCGAGATAGTCGATGCGCCTCTGGCGGGCCCGGTGCGGGCGGCGCAGGGCGCGGTGGACCACCACCAGGGCGACGGCGCCGAGCGGCAGGTTGACGAAGAAGATCCAGTGCCAAGACAAGAGGTCGGTGATGGCGCCGCCCAGCACCGGCCCGACCACGCTGCAGACCGCGAACACCGCCGCCACCGATCCCTGGCGGCGGCCGCGCTGGGCCGGCGGCACCAGGTCGCCGATCGTGGCCTGGGCCAGCGGCAGCAGCCCGCCGGCGCCCAGCCCCTGCACCGCGCGGAAGGCGATCAGCTGCGTCATGCTCTGGGCCAGGCCGCACAGTGCCGAGCCCAGCAGGAACAGCAGCACGGCCAGGGTCAGCATCGGCTTGCGGCCGTGCTGGTCGCTCAGCTTGCCGTAGAGCGGCATCACCGCGGTTGAGGCCAGGACATAGGCCGTCACCACCCAGGACAGATGAGTGCCGCCGCCGAGGTCGCCGACGATGCTGGGCAGGGCGGTGGCGACGATGTTCTGGTCGAGCGCGCTGAGCCCGAGCACGATCATCAGCCCCACCAGCACGGCCCGGACCTCGCGGGAGGTCGCGTCCGGCTCGGCCGCCCGAGGAGGGGCCGTCATTCGCCGAGCCTGACCAGCGCCGGGATCGCGGCCTCGATCGCCTGCCGCTCGGCTGGCGACAGCAGGTCCAGCCGGCGCGCCAGCCAGTCCGTCCGTTGCCGCCGCAGCGCGTCGGCCCGGCGGACGCCCTCCGCGGTGGCGATCAGGCCGGTGCGGCGTCGGTCCTGCGGGTCCGGCGGAGTGCGGGCGACCAGCCCGGCCGTCTCCAGCTGCTTGACATGGCCGCTGACGGTCGGGCCGCGCAGCC
The DNA here is from genome assembly GCA_019508225.1 of Inquilinus limosus. GTDB lineage: Bacteria > Pseudomonadota > Alphaproteobacteria > DSM-16000 > Inquilinaceae > Inquilinus > Inquilinus limosus_D. The sequence goes on from JAEKLZ010000522.1 coordinate 3,466, forward strand.
CCTCGATCTCGGCCAAGGCGCCGACGCCGATGCCGGGAGACTTGATGATCAGCACCAGCAGCAGGTTCTGCAGCGGCGGGATGTCCCCGTCCTGGGTCTCCCGCCGTAGCCGCCGGTACAGCCGCGCCAGTGCCGGCCGCATCGCTTCGGCCAGGATGCCGGAGGCGCCGGACGGCGCCGGATCCGTGGAAGCCATGGCTGTGTCCCGGATATATAGATAGGTTGCCTATCTATATATCCGAACGAGGATGTCCTGCAATGGTGCAGGCGTTGCGGCGTCAGCGCGGCGGCTCGCTCAGCTCCAGCCGGTTGCCGGCCGGGTCGCGGGTGAACAGGCGGCGATAGCCCACGGGCGGCCGCGGATCGTCCTCGACCGGTGCCCCGGCTTCGCGCAGCCGGGCCTCGGCCGACTCCAGGTCGGCGACGATCAGGCAGAGGTGGCGGTCGGCCGCCAGCTGCTCGGCGCGTCCGGGCGCGTCCGGCGACAAATGGATCTCGGCGGCGCCGACCCGCAGCCAGGCGCCCTGGCTGCGCCGGCCCTGCGGCTTCGGCAACGTCTCCAGCCCCAGCGTCTCGACATAGAAACGCACCGTCTCGGCCTCCAGCCCGGCCGGGAAGGTCAGGTTGACATGGTGCAGAGCTAGGATGGCCATGTGCCGTCCTAGTTGTCTGACCGCCCCAGCAGCGCAGCGAAGGCGGCCAGGACGGTGGCGTAGACGTCGTGCTTGAACGGCACGATCTCGGCCAGCACCCGGTCCGGCGCCGACCAGCGCCAGGCGTCGAACTCGGGATGCTCGGTCTCGATGTCGATGTCGCTGTCCGTACCCAGGAAGCGCAGCGCCACCCAGCGCTGCTCCTGGCCGCGATAACGCCCGCCCCAGACCTTGCCGACCAGATGGTCGGGCAGGTCGTAGCGCACCGCCTCCGGAGCCTCGGCCAGGAATTCGGCCCGGTCGGTGCCGATCTCCTCCTTCAGCTCGCGGAAGGCGGCCTCGCGCACCGTCTCGCCCTTGTCGATGCCGCCCTGCGGCATCTGCCAGCCATCGGGCGTGTCGCGGCGGCGCGCCACGAAGACGCGGCCGTCGCGGTCCAGCAGCATGATGCCGACGCAGGGCCGGTAGGGCAGGCCGTCCTTCACAGTCTCCGGCGCTGCCATGGCGCGGCGCTCAGCCCGCCTGCCCCTTCTGGAACAGGGCGAGGCCGCGCAGCAGGTCGAGCGCCCGCGACAGCTGGTAGTCGACATCCGCCGGCTTGTTCGCGTCGGCCGCGCCGTCGGTCGGCGGCGACGCCGCCTTGTCCTGGCCCGGGGTGGCGGGCTTGTCGGTGGACGAGGAGCCGCCGGGCGCCGGCGCTGCCGGGGTGGCCGGGGCCTTCTGGTCCTCGGTGCCGCCCTGGCCCGGCAGGTTCTGCTTGTTGTCGTTGTTCAGCGCGCCCTTCAGGTCGGCCTCGCGGTAGCCGCGCATCTGCGCGATCTCCTCGATCCGGGCCTGCTGCACCTCGATGTCCGGGGTGATGCCGAGCTGCTGGATCGACCGGCCGGACGGGGTGTAGTAGCGCGCCGTGGTCAGCCGCATCGCGCCATGGCCCGGCAGCGGGATGATGGTCTGGACCGAGCCCTTGCCGAAGCTCTGCGTCCCCAGCAGCACGGCGCGGTGGTGGTCCTGCAGCGCGCCGGCCACGATCTCCGACGCCGAGGCCGAGCCGCCATTGATCAGCACCACCAGCGGCAGGCCGTCGGCCAGGTCGCCCGGGGTGGCGTTGTAGCGCTGGGCCTGGTCGGCCTTGCGCGACCGCGTCGACACGATCTCGCCCTTGTCGATGAAGGCATCGGACACGGCGATCGCCTGGTCCAGCAGGCCGCCCGGGTCGTTGCGCAGATCGAGGACATAGCCCTGCAGCTTGTCGCCGAGCTTCTTCTTGATGTCGGCGATGCCGCGCTTCAGCCCGTCCTCGGTGCGCTCGGTGAAGCTGGTGATGCGGATGTAGCCGACATCGCCCTCGGTCCGCCAACGCACCGATTCCACCGGGATGGTGGCGCGCGCCAGGTTGAGATCGAAGGGCTCCTGGTCGCCGCGGCGGATGGTGATGGTCAGGTTGCTGCCCACCGGACCGCGCATCTTATCCACGGCCTCGTTGAGGCTCATGTTGACGATCGGCTTGCCGTCGATGGCGATGATCAGGTCGCCGGCCTGGACGCCGGCCTTGGCGGCGGGCGTGTCGTCGATCGGCGACACCACCTTCACCACCCCGTTCTCCATCGTCACCTCGATGCCGAGGCCGCCGAAGCTGCCTCGGGTCTGGGACTGCATGTCCTGGAACTCGTCGGAGTTCAGGAAATTGGAGTGCGGATCCAGCGAGGTCAGCATGCCGTTGATCGCGGATTCGATCAGCTGCTTGTCGCTGACCTGCTCGACATATTCCGCGCGCACCCGCTCGAACACCTCGCCGAACAGGTCGAGCTGCTTGTAGGTGTCGGTCGAGTCATTGCTCGTCGCGGCCTTGTCCGGCGCCTTGTCCTGCGCCCACCCCTGGAAGGTCAAGGTATGCCCGCCGACGAAGGCCAGGCCCATCAGGGCCCCGATGGCAACGGCGTTCAGATGCTTCTTCATGCTTGCCCTCGCTGGCGGCCGGACCGCCAGGCGCTCGAGTCAATCGGCCGACCGGCCGTCTCCGGAACCGGAGGGGGGCTGGCCAGGGTGGACGCCATTCGATGATATCTGCCGGGTTTCGGCGGGATCAAGTTACCTGACGTCCATCTTCGCGGTTTCGCGACATGGTGCCACTGAAAAGAAGGCCGTCATGCGGCGTCGATGAGGCTGCGCCCGGTCATCTCCTCCGGCTGGGCCAGCCCCATCAGCTGCAGCAGGGTCGGCGCCACATCGGCCAGCCTGCCGTCA
>JAEKLZ010000523.1 GCA_019508225.1 Inquilinus limosus
TCGCAGCTGGCGCGCTCCCAGCGCCACCGGGCCAGCTCGGCCACGGCCCGCGCGGCCGGCCCGTCGACCGCCATCTGCACGTCGTGGAAGGGCGGGTAGGGGACCCCGGCCGGGTCGGCCCGGTCGGGCGCGACGGGGCGATGGGCCGAGGTGTCCCAGCGGCGGATGGTCAGGTCGATGCCGCCGACGAAGGCCACGGCGTCGTCGATCACCACGATCTTCTGGTGGTGCGAGGAGCCGACCGGGATCTCGTCGTCCAGGCACAGCTCGATCTGCGGCGGCGTGCTCCATTGCAGGGTCAGCAGCGGCAGCGGCTCGCGCTCCAGAGCATAGTACAGCGAGTAGTTCCACAGCAGCAGCTTGACCGACAGCTCGGGCCGGTCGCGGACCACGGCGCAGAGGAAGTCGCCCAGCGACTTCGGCAGCCCGTCCTCCGGCTCGCCTCCCGGCCCGACCAGCGGCGTGCGGCTGTCGATGTCCCAGCCGATCACCAGGATGCGGTGCTTCGCCCGCCGCATGGCCGAGCGCAGCGCCCCGAAATAGGCGGCGGCGTCGACCAGCACGGCGGCGCGATGGGCGTGCTCGATCCGCCAGACGTTCCGCCGCGGCCGCAGCACGGACGTCTCGGGCGGGCACTCCTCGTTGACGGCGGCACTTCGAATGACCCTCACGCGGGATCCCTCGCTTCATCTCCTGTCAGTCAACGCGCGGAGGACCGAAAATGTCACCGCCGACGGCTCTTGCCGCGGAAACGGCGGCCGGCTACGAGATGCGGCTCCCTCGCCCGGAGAAGAACCATGAGCCTGCTGACCGACGGCGCCGCCGCCACCTGGGGCATCGCCGCGCTGGCCACGGGCGGGGTAATCCTGCGGCCCTGGCGCCTGCCCGAGGCGATCTGGGCCGTGATCGGCGCCGTGGCGCTGGTCGGATTCGGCCTGCTGCCCGGCACCGAGGCGCTGGCGGCGATCGGCAAGGGCGCCGATGTCTACCTGTTCCTGATCGGCATGATGCTGCTGGCCGAGCTGGCGCGGACCGAGGGGCTGTTCGACTGGGCGGCGGCGATCGCGGCGCGCAAGGCCCGCGGTTCGGCCAGCCGCCTGTTCGGCCTGACCTATGTCGTCGGCATCGTCGTCACCGTGTTCCTGTCGAACGACGCCACCGCGGTGGTGCTGACGCCGGCGGTCTATGCCGTGGCGCGCGCGGCCGGGGCGGCGCCGCTGCCCTATCTGTTCATCTGCGCCTTCATCGCCAATGCCGCCAGCTTCGTGCTGCCGATCTCCAACCCGGCCAACCTGGTGGTGTTCGGCAGCCAGATGCCGCCGCTGCTGACCTGGCTGTCCTGGTTCACCTTGCCCTCCGTCCTGGCGATCGGCGCCACCTTCGTGATGCTGCGCCTGACCCAGGCGAAGGCGCTGCGCGCACCGATCGCGACCGAGGTGGCGGTGCCGGTCCTGCCGCCCGGCGGCCACATGGCGGCCTGGGGCCTGGGCGTCACCGCCGTGGTGCTGCTTCTGGCCTCGGCCTTCGGGCTCGATCTCGGCCTGCCGACGGCTCTGGCCGGCCTCCTGACCACCGCCGCGGTGCTGCTGCATCGCCGGGCCGCGCCCTGGGGCCTGTTGCGCCGCATCTCCTGGGAGGTGCTGCCGCTGGTCGCCGGACTGTTCGTGCTGGTCGAGGGGCTGGCCCGCACGGGCGTGGTCCATCTCCTGGCCACCACGCTGCAGCAGGCCGCCGCCGGCTCGGTCGACGGCGCCGCCTGGGGCACCGGCGCGATCGTGGCGGTGGCGACCAACCTGATGAACAACCTGCCGGCCGGGCTGATCGTGCAGTCGACGCTGGCGCAAGCCCCGATGCCGCCGCCGATCACCGGCGCAGCGCTGATCGCCATCGATCTCGGCCCGAACCTGTCGGTCACCGGCTCGCTCGCCACCATCCTGTGGCTCGTCGCCCTGCGCCGCGAGGGGATCGAGGTCGGGGCCCTGCAGTTCCTGCGCCTCGGTCTCATCGTGATGCCGCCGGCGCTGCTCCTGGCCTTGGCGGGATTTCTCCTGCCCTGGTGATCAGGGCAGCCGCCACAGGCCGAGGAACAACGTGACCGCGAGGATCATCCCGAACAGGATGGCGAGTGCCCAGATCGTTCTCAGGGGCTTCGGCGTTCTCCGTCCAATTGCTTCCCGGCGGCGGGCGTCCGGGGTCTCGTCTTCGGCGACGCGCCTGTCGGCATAGCCTCGCACTCGCTCCGTCCAAGCTTCACAGTTGGCCGTTATCCTGCCAATGAGGATTACCGGCCCAGGGTTCCCGGTCAGGCCGTGCGCACCCAGACCAGCATCTCGCCCGGATCGCGGTTGTCCCAGGCGTAGTAGGGCACGGCCCTGATCCGGACCGGCCGCTCGGCGGGCGGTTCGGTGCGGTACAGCTCGTCGCCCCAATCGGCGGCGGACTGCGCCAAGCCCTCGCCCTCCAGCGTCACCACCCCGCCGAGCAGGCCGGGTTCGTCGCGCGGCGTCAGCGCCGCATCGGCCGGCAGCACCAGGCTGTTCAGCGGCACGGCGTTGTCGACGCCCTCCAGGCAATAGACCAGCGGCCCACGCCGGATCGCAGCCCGGCCGGCATCGTGGCGGATCTCCGGATGGGCGTGGATCCGCTCGACCGCCAGCTCGAGATCCAGCTTCACCGTGTCGCCGGCCGTCCAGCGCCGGGTGATCGCGGCATAGCCGTTGCGGGTGATCGCGGCCAGGCCCTGGGCCTCGCCGTTCACCGACAGCGTCGCTTTCCGACACCAGCCGGGAATGCGCAGATGCAGGGTGAAGCTGGCCGGCGCCTCCGGTTCCACGGTGAGGGCAATGGCGCCGTCCCAGGGGTATCGCGTCTCCTGCACCAGCCGAACCTTGCCGCCGGCGACGTCGAGCGTGGCGGTGCTGTCGCCATAGAGATGGACGGCGATCCCGTCCTCGGACTGGCCGTACATGTAGCTGCCGATCGAGGCGGTCAGCCGGGCGATGTTGGGTGGGCAGCAGGGGCAGCGGTGCCAGGTCCAGCGGTGGTGCCCGCCGCGGCTCTCCAGCGGGTTCTCGTAAAAGAAGGTAGCGCCGTCCAGCGACAGGCCGGAGGAGGCGCCGTTGTACAGCGCCAGCTCCATCATGTCGGCGTAGCGCGCATCGGGGCCGAGGCCGAGCATCCGGCCGGCCCAGAACACCAGCCCGACCGCGGCGCAGGTCTCGGCATAGGCGCTCTCGTTCGGCAGGTCGTAATCGGCGGTGAAGCCCTCATTGTCGGCGGAGGGGCCGAGGCCGCCGGTCACATAGAGGCGCTTGCTCGTCAGGTCGCGCCACAGCCGCTCCAGCGCCAAGCGCAGGTCGTCGTCGCCATACTCCATCGCGATGTCGGCCATGCCGCTGTACAGGTACATGGCGCGGACGGCGTGGCCGACGACCTTGTCCTGCTCCCGCACCGGCAGATGCGACTGGTTGTACTCATAGGTCTTGAAGATGTAGTCCTGCGGGTCGCGGCCCTGCTCGCGCGCCTCGGCGTCGTAGAAATGCGGCTGCCGGCCGCGCTCGTCGATGAAGTATTTGGCCAGGTCCAGGTATTTCTGCTGGCCGGTGACACGGGCCAGCTTGACCAGCGCCAGCTCGATCTCCTCATGGCCGCAATAGCCGGGCTTCTGGCCGGGGCCGGTGCCGAGCACTTCAGCGACGTGGTCCATGAAGCGGCACATGATGTCCAGCAGCCGGCGCTTGCCTGTGGCTTGGTAGTAGGCGACGGCGCCCTCGATCAGGTGCCCGGCGCAGTACAGCTCGTGGCAATCGCGCAGATTGGTCCAGCGCAGCCCCGGCTGGATCCGCTGATACCAGCTGCTGAGATAGCCGTCCGCCTGCTGCAGCCGGCCATACAGCTCGATGACATGGTCGACCTTGCGCTCCAGCTCCGGATTGGGGGTGCGCTGCAGGCAATAGGCGGCGGTCTCGATCACCTTGCCGAAATCCGAATCCCAGAACATCTGGGCGGTCACCAGCCCGCCATGGAACGGGATCTTCACCCCCGGCGAGGGCGCGTCGGGGTCGATCTGCTGCAGCATCCCGGCCTCCTCGCAGCGCTGGTAGAGGGTGTCAGCGGTCTTGGCGCAGACGGCGTCGATGCGGCCGCCCCAGAAGCCGCGGACCTCGACCTGCGGCACGGCGGGCGGGCGGAAGCGGGCGCGGGGCACAATCTCGGCGGCGGGGGCGAGGTCGGCAGTCATCCGGAACTCCATCGATCGATCGGTCGGTCAGGGAATGCGTCTACTTCACCGCGCCGGCCGTCAGGCCGCGGATGTAGAAGCGCTGCAGGGCGAGGAACAGGATCAGGCAGGGGATCATCATGACGGTGACGCCGGCCTGCACCGCGCCCCAGTTCACGGCGCCGAAGCGGCCGGAGCGAACGGCGGTCATCAGGATCGGCAGGGTGAACTTGTCCTGGTCGGTCAGCAGGATCAGCGCCGCCAGGAACTCGTTCCAGGCGGCCAGGAAGGCGAACAGCGCCACGGTGACGATGCCGGGGAAGACCAGGGGCAGCATCACCCGGGCGAGCAACTGCAGGCTGCCGGCACCGTCGATCCGCGCCGCCTCCTCGATCTCGCGCGGCACCGCGTCGAAGGCGTTGCGCATCATGAAGATCGAGAAGGGCAGCTGCAGCGTGACATAGACCAGCACCAGCCCGGCCAGCGTGTTCTGCAGTCCCAGCTTGGACAGCAGCAGGAACAGCGGCGTCAGGATCGACTGGAACGGGATCATGATCGTGGCGATGACCAGCACGAACAGAGCGTTCTTCAGCGGGAAGCGGAAGCGCGAGAAGCCGTAGCCGCCGAGCAGGCTGACAACCGAGGTGATGGCGGCGGTGGCCAAGGCGACGGTCAGGCTGTTGCCGGCATAGTGGCCGACGCCGGCGCCGAAGGCGTCGAGGGCCTTGTAGCTGTCGGTGCTCCAGCCCGCGCTGGGCCAGGGCGGCAGCGGCGGCAGGTTGGCCTCCGCCGCCGGCTTCAGGCTGGCCAGCATCGTCCAGGCGATCGGGGCCATGAACAGCAGCGCCGCGATCAGCGCTGCCGCCTGCAGCAGGAAGCCGGGTGCAGCCCGGCGCAGCGGCACGGCCATGCTCATGACTCGCCCTCCGGATGGCGCAGCAGCCGCAGCTGGACCACGCTGAGCACGAGCAGGATGGCGAGCAGCACCATCGACAGCGCTGCGCCATAGCCCAGGCGGAACGAGACGAAGGACTGGTTGAAGATCCAGTAGACGGCGGTGACGGTCTGGTTCCGCGGGCCGCCGCCGAGGATGATGTAGAACTGGTCGAAGGCCAACATCGAGCCGGTGACCGACAGGATCAGCGCCAGCGCGATGGTCCGCCGCATCAGCGGCAGGGTGATGCGGCGGAACCGGGCCCAGGGGCCGGCGCCGTCGATCTTCGCCGCCTCCAGGGTGTCGGCCGGGATGCCCTGCAGCCCGGTCATCAGGATCACCATGGTGAAGCCGGCGACCTTCCACACCACCATGGCGATGATCGACCAGAAGGCCGGGTCGAAATCGGCCAGCAGGTTGGCCCGGCCCGCGGTCAGCCCCAGCGCCGCCGCCGCCGGGCTGAACAGCCCGGCATCGACGTTCAGCAGCCAGGCCCACAGCAGGCTGGCCGAGGCGAAGCCGACCACGACCGGCAGGAAATAGGCGGTGCGGTAGAAGCTGCCGAAGGGCCGCGGCTTCTCCACGAACAGGGCCAGCGGGAAGGCGGCGGCGAAGATCGCGATGGTGACGACGACGGTGTAGAGGGCGGTGAACCGCAGCGCGTTCCAGAACCGGGTGTCGCGGGCGATGGCGAGATAGTTGTCGAAGCCGATGAAGCGCGACGCGCCCATCAGCGGCCAGTTGTGCAGCGACATCCAGGCCGTCATCGCCAGCGGCACCACGAAGAACACCACCACCAGCGCCACTGCCGGCAGGACGAAGAGCAGGCCGGCCCATTGGTGCCGGCGGAAGGGGCGGCGGCGGGCGAAGGCCCGCGGGATGGCGCCGGCGGCTTGCGTCGTCGACATCAGGCCGGTCCTCTACCGGAGCCCGCTTCATCCTGGTCCCCCTCCCACGAGGGGACTAAGGCATTCACGCATCTGTCGGCGACACCGATGGCGGGTTTGCGAGCCCATTGCCTCTCCCGCTTGCGGGAGAGGTCGGACATCCGAAGGATGTCCGGGTGAGGGGATAGCGACCTCGCCGAAAGCACAGCTCTGCCAAGAGCGAGCGCGTCATCCGCCCCATCCTGAAATGCCGATTCTGGTGTCGCGGCCGAGCCGCCCTCACCCGGTCTCGCTGCGCGAGCCCGACCTCTCCCGCAAGCG
>JAEKLZ010000157.1 GCA_019508225.1 Inquilinus limosus
CATCCGCTTCTGCTCGGTCCGGAAGGCGCAATGATCGGTGGCGACGACCTGCAGGCTGCCCGCGGTCAGCCCGTCGCACAGCGACTTCTGGTGGTCCTTGGAGCGGAAGGGCGGGCTCATCACCCGGGCGGCGCCATAAGCCCAGTCCTTGTTGCGATACTCGCTCTCGTCCAGCGTCAGATGCTGGATCAGCGGCTCGCCATAGACGCGCTGGCCGTTGGCGCGGGCGCGGGCGATCGCCTCATGCGCCTCGCGGCAGGAGGTATGGACGATGTAGAGCGGCACCCCGGCGGCGCCGGCGATCATGATGGCGCGGTTGGCGGCCTCGCCCTCGACCTCGGGCGGGCGCGACAGGGCGTGACCTTCGGGCCCGGTGATGCCGGCCTCGAGCAGCGCCTTCTGCAGCAGCCAGACGATGTCGCCGTTCTCCGCATGCACCATCGGCAGGGCGCCGATCTCGCGGCAGCGGGTGAAGCTGTGCATCAGCACGTCGTCATCGACCATCAGCGCGTTCTTGTACGCCATGAAGTGCTTGAAGCTGTTGACCCCGTGCTCGGCCACCAGCGTGCCCATCTCCTCCCGCACCTGGTCGGACCACCAGGTGATGGCGACGTGCAGCGACCAGTCGGAGACCGCCTTCTCGCCCCATTCGCGCCACTGTCGATAGCCGTCCAGCAGACTCTGCTGCGGGCCGGGGATGCAGAAGTCGATGATCATGGTGGTGCCGCCGGACAGCGCCGCGGCGGTGCCGGTGTAGTAGTCGTCGGCCGCCACCGTGCCCATGAACGGGAACTGCATATGGGTGTGCGGGTCGATGCCGCCCGGCAGCAGGTAGCTGCCCGAGGCGTCGATCACCCGGGCGCCGGTCGGGGCGGCGAGGTCGGGGCCGACGGCGACGATCTTCCCGTCGTCGCAGATCACATCGGCGCGGAAGCTGCGGTCGGCGTTCACCACCGTGCCGCCCTTGAGTGCGATCGTCATGGCCGGCGCTCTCCTTTGTCGCGTGCCTTGTCCCTGTTGCTGGGGAGAGTGGGACGGATCGCCGGGCGAGGCAAGATCGATCCTGACCGTTTGGTCAGATCTTCGGCAGGCAAAAAGAGGCCGGGGCCTGAGGGCCCCGGCGAGGTCAGGGAGGAAAGCGGCTCATGCGGAGCCGATGGATACGTTACGTATCATTCTTTCGTGAGTCAATACGGAACGTATCTACCCTCTAGTCGCGCATCACCCATTTGACCGGCACGGCCCACTCGATCGCGACGTCGGAGATCAGGGGGGCGTTGTAGCTGAACAGGGTGAAGAAGCCGGGGGCGCCGCCGCGCATCAGGATCTTGACGAAGGTCCGGCCGTCGGCCAGGCGGATCACGCATTCGCGGCCGATCAACTGGTCCGGATCGGCCTGCACATTGCGGTAGTAGATGATGTCGCGGTCGCGGAAGGCGGGCGCCATCGAATCGCCGCGGACGATGACGGCGACCGTGTGCTCGTCGGCCGCCGGTGGGGCGTCCGCCTCATCGATCCGCTCGGTCGACTGGTCGCCCTCGAACATGTGGATCTCGGCGCCGGCGCCGACATGGCCCACCACCGGCACCATCGGGCGCAGGCCCGCCGGCGCGCCCTCACCGGTCAACAGCCAGGCCTCGGAGACGCCGAAGGCGGCGGCATAGCGCCCGGCGGCGTCACGGCGCAGCCCGCGCAGCCCGGATTCATGGGCGCGATAGGTGATCGGGCTCCAGCCGAAGGCGCGGGCGGCGTCGGCCGCGGTCTCGTACCCGGCCTTGGTCCGCGCCAGGACCAGGCGTTGATGTGGTTCCAGCATGCGCGGCATTTAGCACGTTTTGTAATCCAGTGACAATTCGTTTCGTATTGCCTTAACGAGCTACGAAACGTATCGTCAATCCATGGAACACGCGATCACGAGCTTCGATGACCTGTTCGCTCGGTGGCCGAGGCAGGGTCATCTCTCCACCGATCTCGGCGTCTCGCCGCAGCATCTGCGGATGATGCGGGTGCGCCGGTCGGTCCCGGTGCGCTTCTGGCCGCGCTTCGTCGCCGCGGCCGCCCGGCGCGGCATCGCCGGTGTCGACTACGACCTGCTGGTCCGGCTGCACGCCGAGGAGGCATCGCAGCGCCCTCGACGCCACTCAACCCCATCACGGAGAAAACCATGAGCACCCTGCCGACCCTCGATGAGATCGAGGGCATGCCGATCGCCGCAGTCGCGGCACTGCCGGCCGAAGCGTTGGCGCAGCTGGTCGACGACCTGGTCGTGCTGGTCGAGCACAGCCGCCGGCTGCAGGCGGTGATCGCCGCCGCGCTGGCCTTGCGCAGCGGCGGGCCGGTCATCCGGCTCGCCGGCGGCCAAGCGGCTGACGCGACGCGGTGGCTGCGATGAGCGAGCTGCGCAGCAGCCTGTCGCGCCGCCAGCCGCGCCCGCCGATGGAAGCCGAGCAGCTGCGCCGGATGCGGGCCGCGGCCTGGCAGGGGCAGGGTATCGTCGTGATCCGGCCGGAGGACGTCGAGGACGATTGGATCCGCCAGGCGATCGTGAACGAGGCCGACCGGCTGTACGGCAAGCGGAAGCCGTGACCGGGCCCGGTTGCTAGGCCTTGCCGCCGAACAGCGCCTCGGCCCGTCGCCTCATCTCCTCCGGCGGCACGTCCTCGATATGGCTGGAGATGCTCCAGACATGGCCGAAGGGATCGACCACCGTGCCCAGCCGGTCGCCGTAGAACTGGTCGGCGACCGGCCGTGACAGCGTGGCGCCCGCGGCCAGCGCCCGTTCCACCACCGCGTCGACATCCTCGACATAGAGATGCAGCGACACCGGTGTGCCGCCGATCGCGGACGGGCTGGACCAGCCCATCTCCGGCATCTCGTCGGCCAGCATGACCAGGCTGCCGCCGATCAGCAGCTCGGCATGACCGATGGTGCCGCCCGGCGCAGCCATGCGCAGCCGCTCGGTGGCGCCGAAGGCGGTTCGGTAGAAGTCGATCGCCGCGGCGGCACCGCGAACGATGAGATACGGGGTGACGGTCGGATAGCCGTCCGGAATCGGCTTCACCTGAGCGGCCATGGCCTCCTCCCTGAGATAGATTGCGGCGCGTTCGACCGCGCCCTGCCGGCGATCATACAGGATGCGCGCCGGGGCGGGCAGGGTGGGGTCAGGCCGTGGTGACGACCGGGGTTTCCTGCAGCAGCTCCGTCACGGTCCGGATGATGCGGTCCGGCCGGACCATCGAGCCGGCCGGCAATCCTTCGCCCGGTCCGTCGACCCAGATCGCATGGATGCCCAGGCGCTGCGGTGCCGCCACTTCCCATTCCAGATTGTCGCCGACCATCCAGGTTTCGGCGGGGTCGACCCCCAGCACCTGCAGGGCGTGACGGTAGGCCCGCTCCTCCGGCTTGCCGAAGCCGTGCTCGCCCTCGATCTGGATGTGATCGAACCGATGCGCCAGGTCGAAGCGCCCGATCTTGGCGCGCTGCCCTTCGGCCGAACCGTTGGTGACCAGCGCCAGCCGCACGCCGCGGGCCCGGAAGCCGTCGACCACGGCATGGGCATCGGGAAACAGGTGCATCTGCTCGTCGCGATAGGCGGTGAAGCGGTCGGCGAGGCGGCGAAGGATATCGGGGCCCGGCACGGGGCGGCCAGAGGCGGTGAGGGTATCGAACGCCCCGGCCACGATCACCCGCCTGGCCTCGCCGATCCGCTGGCGCCAGATCCGATGACGCTCCGCATCCGCCCAGAAGCCGCGGGCAAAGGCGCCGACCGCGGCAGCAATCTCGGCCGAGGTCCACGGACCTAGATCCTCCGAGAACTCGGCAGTCACGGCGAGCCAGGCCGCATCCGGCCGGCCATAGGCGGAGATCAGCGTCTCGTCGAGGTCGAACAGGATGGCGCGTGGCAGCAGCATCGGTGGGCCGTTGGTGCGCGGAGAAACGATGCATTTGCGCCGGGTCCGCTGTCAGGCGCAAGCGGGCCGGCGGACAGCCGGCCACCCAGACGGTCACTGACGCGGCGGTTTCGCCCGTGGCGCCGAGTGCTTCGGGGCGGAGCGGTGGGGACGATCCTCCTCGATCCGGATGTGCCGGTCCTGCGCGTCCGGCCGGCGGATCGAGGAGGCGAAGCGGCCGGCGGCGTGGCGGGCGATTTCGACCCGGCTCTGCCGCTCGGCGATCTCGATCCGGCCGATCTCGGCCTTGGTGACATGGCCGCGGCGGCACAGGAAGGGCAGCAGCCAGCGCGGATCGGCATTGTTGGCGCGGCCGACATTCATCCGGAACCAGACCGCCTCGTCGCCGCCCTCGTGGGACGGGCCACCCTCACGGGTGGGACGGGGCGGGCGCCGATCGGCCGAGGCGGACCGCTCCGGCGGCGGCGACAATTCCTCGGGCGCGGGAAGCAGGCTGCGATGCAGGCGGACCAGGGCGACGGCGAGATCCTCGGCGCTGCGCTCGGCCAACAGGGCGCGAGCGCCCGCCAGATCCTCCTCCGTCGCCGGCTCGGCCAGGATGGTCTCCTGGGCCAGCCGAGCCTGGTCACGGGCCCGGATCTCGTCCGCCGCCGGCGGCGGCGACCAGACCGCCTCGATCCGGGCGGCGCCGAGCAGCCGTTCCGCCTGGTGGCGGCGGTTGTACGGCACCAGCACGACGCTGACGCCCTTGCGCCCGGCCCGGCCGGTCCGGCCGCTGCGATGCTGCAGGACCTGCGCGTCGTGCGGCAGTTCGGCATGGATGACCAGGCCGAGATCCGGCAGGTCGAGCCCGCGCGCCGCGACGTCGGTGGCGACGCAGACTCGCGCCCGGCCATCGCGCAGCGCCTGCAGTGCCCGGTTGCGCTCGACCTGACTCAGCTCGCCCGACAGCGCCGCCACGGCGAAGCCGCGTTCGAGCAGGTTGCCCTGCAGGCGGCGGACCGCCTCGCGAGTCGAGCAGAACACGATGGCCCCGCCTGCCTCGAAGAAGCGCAGGATATTGACGACGGCGCGCTCCGTCTCGTGCGGGGCGACCGGCATGGCCCTGTATTCGATGTCGCGATGCGGCTCGTCGCGCGACGACATGGCGATGCGCAGGGCATCGTGCTGGAAGCGCCGGGCGAGAGCGATGATCTCCTTCGGCAGCGTCGCCGAGAACAGCAGGGTCCGACGCTCCGCCGGGGCCGCGTCGAGGATCGCCTCGAGATCCTCGCGGAAGCCGAGGTCGAGCATCTCGTCGGCCTCGTCCAGCACCACGGCGCGCAAGGCCGAAAGGTCGAGCTGGCCGCGCTCGATATGATCGCGCAGGCGCCCGGGCGTGCCGACGACGATGTGGCAGCCGGCCGCGAGCAGGCGCTGCTCGCGCCGGGCGTCCATGCCGCCGACGCAGGCGAGGACACGGCCTCCCGCCGGCTGGTACAGCCACTCCAGCTCGCGCTGCACCTGCAGCGCCAGCTCGCGGGTCGGAGCGATCACCAGGGCGACCGGCGCTCCACCCGGAGCGAGACGCTCGGCATCGCCGAGCAGCGTGCTGCCGAGGGCCAGGCCATAGGCCACGGTCTTGCCCGATCCGGTCTGGGCCGAGACCAGCAGGTCGCGGTCGGCGTTCTCGGATTGCAGCACCGCGGCCTGGACCGGCGTGGGCTCGGCATAGCCGCGCTCGGATAGGGCGCGCAGCAGGCTGGCAGGGGCGGGGGAGAAAGGCATGTCGCACGAGACCCTTGTTTCGAGCCGTGGCGGACACTGCTCCTGATGGGGGATCCCGATCTTCCGGAATGCCGAAAGACGGCCTCCGCATCGCTGCGGGCCGGTCCAACGGCGGAAGATCCCTGGATCACCGCGTGCATCGATACGCGAACCGAGCGCCGCGCACAAGGGCAGGGCTGTCAGCGGGGGTGCGACAGCTTGGCCCGCCATCCACCTCTATGTCGGGACGCCGAGCCGGGGCGGGACGCGGCCTCCATCGTCTTCCGGATGTTCTCGACCAGCACATGGGCGTACTTCGCCGTCGCTGCTCGGTTCTTCGTGCCCGTGCTGCCATGAAGTCGCAGGCCCCGGACGACGAAGTCGTAGTGGTCGTGCGGCTTCCCCTTCGGCTTGCGATGTGGATTGAGCGCCCATGCCTCCTCCAGTCGCGAACTTGCCCGGCGGGCGGCCGCTAGCGGCATCGAAGGCGGCATCTGAAGACTGCCTACAACATGACGCCGGACGAGTATCGCGAGCGCTGGGGCTTGCCAGCCGACGACCCGATGGTCACGCCGAACCATACCAACCACATGGGCGAGGTCGAATTCGACTGGCCCGCGGCAACACGTCTCGAGGCCGATGAACAGCGGCCTATTGTTCGTGCTGAGCACGTTGCCCGGGTGCGGCTCGCCATGCAGCAACTGCTCCGCGGCGCTGCGGTCGGCGATCGTTCGTCTTAGGGTTCTTAGCATGCTGCCGAGAAGCTCACGGTCCGCTTCGGCGAGCGCCGGAGTCTGGTCACGGCTCGCCACGAGTTGCTGAGCTTCTGCGACCCGATCCGTGAAGTGCGGCGTGGCGACATCGAGCTTGCGCATACCGGCATGCAGCCGCTCGAGGGCCTGCGCGTAGTCGGCCGGCGCGACCCCGCGAGCCGTCGCAGGCGCGTAGTAGGTCCACAGCGTCACCGCGTCGTCGACCGTCAGGCCAAGCGCTGAGGCGATTGACATTGCCGCGGCCACCGCACGCGAAACCTCAGCTGCCTGCAAGGGACGGCTCCGTCCGCACCTACTCGGGTGTGGGCTACTACGGCACCAAGCGTTTCCTGTCACTCGCCGACCTTGCCCGACGGCAAGGTCGGCTTTGCGTCGAACCCAGAGCGCTTGCCGACCCCGATCGTCTGCAAGGGGTAACATACCAAGAATCGTGCCTTGTCATCGCGGTCGCTCATGGCGCGGTTCAGTCGGCCCCTCGGCAGCAGGAGCGAAATCTGCCGTGCGGTACGGCCTACGCAAACGACTCCGATGGCCCAACAGCGCACATGCACACGTCAGCTCACAATGGGCCGGCGCCGACGATCGGTCGCTTTTCGAAGCCGCGGAAGCTCTTGCGCGCCAGCGGCAGCAGTGTCGCCGTCAGATAGGCCGTCCCGGTCAGCAGCAGCGCGGCGGGAAGGCCGAGACCGCTGACCAGCGCGCCGCCGAACAGACCGCCGAAGGGGATCAGGGTCCAGCACAAGGCCATGGCCATCGACGAGACGCGGCCCATCAAGGGCTTGGGGATCCGCTCGAACATCACGGCCGACAGGATCGGATTGAGGAAACCGGAGGCAAACCCGCCGATCGCCAGGGTGGCGAAGGCCAGGGCGAGCGGCACGTCCATCGCGAGGACGAGAAAACGCGGAAATCCGGTCAGGAGGAACGCGGCCGTGTAGACGATGAGGCGCGGCATCCGTTCGCCGATGGACGCGGCAATGGCCGCACCCACCATGGAGCTGCCGGAGAACACGGCCAGCATCGCCCCCAGCAGTTCGGGGCCGTGGCCCGCATCCAATGTCCAGACCGGCAGCAGGACGGCATGAAAGGCCTGGTCCAGGAGATTGGTGGCCGCCACCATGACGACGATGCCCATCAGCACCGCATCCCGGCGCAGAAAGGTCCAGCCTTCCAGCAGGTCCCGGCCATAGGACGCCCTTGCCGCGACGGGGATGTGGCGCAGCACGGGGATGCCCACCCCGACGATCAGGGCGGCGACGGCGAAGGTGCCGGCGTTGAAGACAAGGGCCTGGGCCGGACCGATCACGGCGATCAGTGCGCCGGCGCCGGCCGCCCCGACCGTCGATGCCAGCCTTTCGATGGTGCCGACGACGCCGGTCACCCGTTCCAGCGGCACGGCCGCCAGCTCGGCAATGTCCGGAACCATCGCTTGCTTGGCCGCGTCGGACGGACCGCGCAGCACGCCGAGGGCAAAGACGATCGGAAGCAGGACCGGGACGGTGAGCATGCCCAGCAGATGCAGCAGGGGCACCAGCCCGACCACGACCACCGAGGCCGCATCGCAGACGATCGCGATCCGCTTGGGGCCGACCCGGTCGATCAGCGGACCGCCCAGCGCCTTGGCGACGACATAGGGCAGCATCTCCGTCATCGCCACCAGCCCGGTCGACACCGGGCTGCCCGTCGTGCTCAGCACCAGCCAGGGAATGGCGATCGTCGACAGCCTCGTGCCGGAAATCGAGAAGGTCTCGGCGACGGCCAAAGCGAGAAAGGGCGCGCGCGTGCTCATGGCTCGTCATCCTCCTCGCGGTGCGGGATGCGGCCCGGATAGGGAAAGGCGCGCAGCATGATCGTGAAGGGCGCCATGTCCGGGGGCATCGGTTCCCCCAAAGGCGGGGCGTCCCGCATCGCCTCCAGCATGATGTCGGTCAGCCGCCGGGTCAGGGCCTCGGCCTGCTGCGCCGTCAGCGGGACGGTGATGTCGCTGGCCGTGCTGGCCTTGCGCCACCGGGCCGGCAGCTCGGCATATTCCTCGACGGCCTGCTGCATCTGGCCGACCTGCAGGGACAGCGATGCCTGGGTGAAGGCGACGCCCGCATCCAGTTCCGCGCCTTCGACGTCGGTCTCGAGCACGGATGTCAGTTCGTGGCTGGCGCGCCACCAGCGGTCGCGGCGCGACGGCCCCGGCTTGTCCTCGATGAAGCCATGCTGGGCCAGCTGGCGGAGGTGATAGCTCGTCGCGCCGCTATTGAGTCCCAGCCGCGCCGCCAGCTGCGTGGCGGTGGCTGGGCCATCGACCCTGAGCATGCCCAGCATCCGCAATCGAACCGGATGCGCCAGCGCCTTGAGGGCTGTCGGATCAGGAACGACCCGACGGACGTTGCGGGGCGCGGTCGCAGGGGCAGGTGGCTGGGGCAGGAAAGGGCTCATCCTCCGGACACTAATTCTACAAAGGTATATTTGCAAATGTTTGTTTGCATTCTGGATCTGAACGCGCTGTGGGGTGATCCGGAATGGTCCGCGCGAGACCTCTGTGCGGGGTCGGTGGTCCCGGGGGGCGTCGCAGGAGATTCGGATCGGTCTCTCCGGCAGTGCCGGTCGGGCATGCCGACGGGCTCGATATGCACGCTCAGATCAACGCTGCGGCCGGCCGGCGCGGGCACGAAGGCGGTGATCGGACACGGGGCAACAGAAAAGCCCGCACCGCCTCGAGGGCGATGCGGGCTGGCTTGAGACCGGTGAGGATCCGTCGGGATCCTCACCAAGCCTTCATGGCCATTACGGGCAGGTGGTGATGCCGGTGCTGACCCAGCTGTTCGCCGCGGTCTTGACGGTCGAGGGCAGCGGCGCGAAGGCGGAGTTCCGCGCCAGGGTGTCGTAGGTGCCGCCTGCGGTGTAGCCCGCGACGAAGGCCTTCAGCGCGGTGACCTTGGCCGCCGAGGCGTAGCAGCCGTAGAGGTTGACCAGCGTGAAGCCGGCCGCCGGATAGGCGGTCGAGCCGGTCGGGTTGCGCATCGCGGCAGTGTCGGCCGCGGTGCCCCAGGCCGCCTGGGTGTTGGTCGACGGCACGATGAAGGAAGCGGTGGCCGCCGTGGTGTAGGTCGGGGCCGGCGGACGGGGGGTGTCACCCGAGATCGGACCGCCATTGTTGTAGTCGAACTGGTTCTGCAGGTTGGCAGCGACCGGCGCCGGGCTGATCGCCGGGGTGGTCGACTGCTGCGTGTAGTCCGGGCTGACGTAGCCGATCGCGCCGGAGGTCGCGGCGACAGCCTTCGCGACGCCGTCGCTGCCGGTGGCCGCGGTGAAGGCCGCGGGCCAGGTCACGGTGGTGCCGACGTTGGTGGCGGTCCAGGTGGCCAGGTTGCCGGCGGCGTGGCTGGTGGTCTTGTCGGCCGTCCCGTTGCACACCGTCGCCAGGTGGCGCGAGAACAGGAAGGTCGTGCCGCTCGAATCCGCGCGGCGATAGACCTTGATCGGAAGGCTGGAGGTCAGCGCCACGCCGCCGTTGTCGGCGGTCAGGATCGGGTCGTTCCAGTTGGTGATGGCGCCGGTGAAGATGCCGCAATAGGCGCGGCGCGACAGCCACAGGCCGCTCGACCCGCCGGTCGTCGCCTTGGTGCCGCTCGGGACGGCATGGTTGATGGTGAGGCCGGTGGCGTTGAACGCGATCGCGACCGGGCTGCCCACGGTCGGGATCTGGATGCCGGCGCCGCGGGTCGGCTGCACGGTGCTGGTGTACTGGCTGACCTGGGCGGCGGTCAGGATCGCGTCGCTGGCGGCGAAATCGAAGAACGCCGAGCCCGCGCCGTAGCCGTTGGTGCCTTCGGCATAGGCGATGAACGAGCTTTCATAGGGCAGGAGGGCCGGCGTCGCGTTCGGCGACTGCTGGGCGAGGAACGCGGTCAGGCCCGCGCCGCTGCCCAGGGAGGCGAAGGCGATGCAGTTCGCGCTGGCCGGGTTGCAGCTGGTGAAGCCCACGCCGGCGAAGTTGTCGAACCAGGAACTGGTGCCGGTTGCGGCGCGATACAGGTTGAACGGCAGGGTGGCGCCGGCGCCGTAGATCGCACCCGCGGCCGAAGCCGGGGCGGCGTTGATCAGCAGAGCGCCCGCGGCGAGCGCGAGCAGGCTGCAGGTCTTCAGACGGATGGACAAAGTGTCGTCTCCTTCCTGACGTATCGATGAGCCGGTGGCCGCGGGATCGCGGCCACTCGTCCTGGAAAAGGCGTGTCCTATCGACCCGCCTCTTTATTTGACCGCCCTTTCGGAAGATCAGCGGATCGTCGTTGCAAGACTCGACCATTCCGATCGCATGATTCCAAATTAACCCTGATGAATCCGTGATCGATTCTTTGAGAATTCGTGACATGAGTTCTAAGTATTTTTAGATAAATACGTAAATATGGTAACAAGTCTGCGCCGAAAGCAAATGAGTTCCAGGTGACTATTTGCTTCCGAAAGCCATTCCGTGATGGCTGGATCAGAGGACGAAGTCGGCGGCGGCGAGAATGCCGACCCCGTGGACTTCGATCTGGAGATCCGCCGTCTTGTCGCCATTCACATCGGCCTGGACCAGCACGGTCGACGCATCGACCAGCTCGATGCGCAGCTGGCCGGCATGGCCGCCGAAGGCGTCGGTGCCGATGAAGGCGAACGCCTGGTTGCCGCGGGCGCCGCTGTCGGCATCGATCGCCGAGAGATCGATCAGGTCGTGATCAGCGGTCGAGAAATCCTGGATGATGTCGGCCGCACTCGGCGTGCTCTGCGAGACGCCGCCGTACACGAAGGTGTCGCTGCCGGCGCCGCCGGCGAGCTGGTCCTGGCCGGCGCCGCCGGTGATGACGTCGTTGCCGTTGCCGCCGTCGATGAAGTCGTCGCCGGCGCCGCCATTCAGCGTGTCGTTGCCATTGTCGCCGAACAGTGAGTCACGGCCATCCCCGCCGAGCACCACGTCGTCGCCGCTGTTGGCGAAGATGGTGTCGTCGCCGGCGCCGCCATGCAGGACGTCGGTGTCGAGGCCACCGCCGATGGTGTCGTCGCCGACGCCGCCGTCGACAACGTTCAGGCCGTCGCCGGCGTCGATGGAATCGGCCCCGGCGCCGCCCAGGATGACGTCGTTGCCGTCATTGCCGTAGAGGGCATCGTCGCCGTTGCCGCCGTCGATGATGTCGCTGCCGGCGCCGCCCTCGATCTGGTCGTTGCCGTCCTGGCCGAAGATGATGTCGGTGTTGTCGGTGCCGGTGATGATGTCATCGCCGGCGGTTCCGTTAATCAGATTCATGATTCTCCCCCGATATATCGGTCTTCGATCATGCTGCTGCCCGAGAGCGACCTGGGTGGCCCAGCGTCAGAAGGGCGCGGAATCGGGCATATGATCTGCAAGATCTCGCCGGACCATCACTCAGACCTTATAGTGATTCTGTTTCAGGCCAGAGACTCTGTAATGACCAAATCAAATAATTTACAATTCATCTTAGAAATATACTGTTAATTTGTAAAAAAACTATCGAGATAATTCAGAAGCATGTCGGGTTTTGTGAATTTTAAATGTCAGGTTCTGCGGAATCTCCGAAAAATGGTAACTGAAAACATCGAGACCATAATCAGAATTGGGATGGCTGCGAGATTCAGCCAGATCAGCCGCCGCTCGATCGTCTCCACATCCTGGCGCAGCTGCTGCCTGACCTCGCGCAGCTCCTGGCGGGTGGCGACGATCCTGGTGCGCAGCGCCTCGATCCCCTGGCGCGACGGTTCGGCGCCGCCCTCGGCCCCCTGCGCCGCCGCCATGTCGCGCTGAAACTGGGCCAGCCGTTCGGTCAGCGCGGTCTCGCTGTCCTGCAGCCGAGCCGCGGCCGCGCGGCCGATCTCGGCGATCCGGGTGAAGGGCCGGGCGCCCGCCGCCCGGTTGCGCAGCGCCGACAGGTCCTGCGTCCCCGACAGCTCCTCCAGCAGGGCCAGCAGGAAGTCGCCATTGGCAGCGAAGGCCCGCGCCGGCTGCCCGGGCTGGCCGCGGGCCACCCAGAAGCGGTCGTCCAGGATGTCGGTGTCGGCGATCGCCACGAGGTCGAGCGCGTCGGTCTCCAGCTTTCGCCCAGGGGGCGGTGTGCCGTCGACGGCGACGCCGTCCGGCAGCTGGTCGGCGAAGGCGCTGCGGGCATGGCCGGCGACCCGTGCCGCCAGCACCAGCCGCTCGCTGCCGGACGGGTGCGCGGCCCACAGCTTCTGCGGGTCGGTGCGCGGCACGATCTCGTCGACATCGACCGGGATCCCGTGGTCGCCGGTGAACAGCAGCGGCGAGAAATGCGTGGTCGCGCCCATCAGCGGCCGCAGGATGCCGGCGGTGCCGACCGTGATCGGCCCCAGCCCAGCGAAGGCCGGGTCCGCGGCGTCGCGGTTCTTCTCGCCCAGTGTCAGCCACACCAGGTGCTGCAGCTGCAGCGGCCGGCCGTCGTCGCGCCGGACGGTGATGCTGGAGGCGAGGTCGCGGTCGCCCGCCACCCGGCCGATATCGAGCTGCAGCCCCCAGCTCGGCCCGAACAGGCCGAGGGTGGAGAAGGAGGCGCCGCGCGCCGCCTGGTCCGGCAGCCGCTCCGCCGCTGCCTCGGACAGCGGGTCGACCAGCACCAGGGCGCGGCCGCCGGCCATCAGGAACTGGTCGATCGCGTATTGCGCAGCCGGCGGCAGGTCGCGCGGATGCACCAGCAGCAGCACGTCGATCACGGCGGGGTCCAGCGCCGCGGTGCCCTTGGCCGACAGGTCGGCGATCGTGACTGGCTTGACGTCGAAATCCGCCTGCATGTCGCGATAGGCGGTGAAGGCCGGCAGCACCCGGCCGCCGAAAGCCAGCGCGCCGCCCAGCGGCAAGGTGCTGACCACCGCCACCTGGCGCCGGTCCGGTGACGCCAGGCGGGCGATCATGCGGGTCAGCTGCAGGTCGAGGCTCGGCTCTTCCTCAGGCCGCAGAAAGGGAATGGCGACCCGGTCGGCGGCCGTGCTGCCGACCAAGCCGAAATAGACCGGGTCGCCGCCCTTGGCCAGCGGCAGGCCCAGCAGCCCGTCCTGCACGGCGTGGTCCTCGGCGTCGCTGAACGGCTCCGGCGTCTCGCGCTGCAGGATCAGCCGGTCGCCGGCGGCGGCGGCATAATCCTCCAGCCGCGCCTCGACCCGGCGGGCATAGCCGGCCAAAGCGGGGGAGCTGGCGGCGATCCGGTCGGAGACGACGAAGCGCAGCGTCACCGGCTGGTGTAGATCGTCCAGCACGGCGCGGCTGGCGGCGTCGAGGGCGTGGCGGCGATCCTCGCTGAGGTCCAGCCGGTATCCGCGCAGGGCGCCGTCGGCCCACAGATTGACGCCGACTGTGGCGGCCAGCGCCAGGGCCAGGATGGCAAGGCCGGTCAGGCGGTGTCGGAGCGGGCGTCGCATCGCCGTCACCCCGCCCGCCGCAGGCCGAGCACCACCGACGCCGCGAACAGGAAGAAGGCGATGACGGTGGCGAAGAAGGCGAGGTCGCGCAGGTCGACCACGCCGCGCGCGATCGGCCGGAAATGCGGCAGCACGCCGAACACCGCCAGCGCGTCGGCGATCCCGGCGGGCAGCCGGTCGCCCAGGAGGCCAGCCAGCGCCGGCGCGCCCGGGATGGTGACGAGGAGGCAGAGGGCGATGCCGAGGATGAAAGCCACCACCTGGTTGCGGGTCACGGCGCTGGCGGCGGAGGCGACGGCGAGATACAGGCCGGCGACCATCAGGCTGCCGGCATAACCGGCGACGATCACCCGATGGTCGGGAGTGCCCAGCCAGGCGACGGTCAGCCACATCGGGAAGGTCAGGGCCAGGGCCAAGGCCATCACCGCCCAGCCGGCCGCGAACTTGGCCAGGACCGCGGCGCCGGGGCCGATCGGCAGGGTGAACAGCAGCTCGGCCGTGCCGCTGCGCGCCTCCTCGGCCCACAGCCGCATGGCGAGGGCGGGGGCCAGCAGCAGGTACAGCCAGGGCAGGAAGGCGAAGAACGGCTCCAGGTCAGCCTCGCCGCGGCCGAAGAAGTCGCCGGCATAGATCGGCAGCGCCCCGGCCAGGACCAGGAAGACGATGACGAAGATGGCGGCGATCGGCGTGGCGAAATAGCCCGCCAGCTCGCGCCGGAACAGGGCGAGGCCGGCGCGCATCTCAGGCGGCCTCCGCCGGGCGCGGCGCGTCCGGCAGGGTGAGGGCGCGGAACAGCCCGGCCAGGCGGCCGTCGGGCGAGCGCGCGGCGAGCGCCGCCGGGGTGTCGTCGGCGCGGATCCGGCCGGCGGCCAGGATCACGGCACGGCTGCACATCGCCTCGACCTCCTCCAGCACATGGGTGGAGACCAGGATCGCCTTGTCCCGGCCCATCTCGCGGATGGCGTTGTGCATCTGCTGCTTCTGGTTGGGGTCGAGGCCGTCGGTCGGTTCGTCCAGGATCAGGATCGGCGGGTCCGGCAGCAGCGCCGCGGCCAGGGCGGTGCGCCGCCGATAGCCCTTGGACAGGGTCTCGATCGGCCGGCGCAGCATGGGCCCGAGCTCGACCCGCTCGGCCGCCGCTTCCACCGCCGCACGGCGGGCCCGGCCGGCCAGCCCGTGCACGCCGGCGACGAAGCTCAGCAGACCAGCCGGCGTCATCTCGGGGTACAGTGGCGCGCCCTCGGGCAGATAGCCGAGCCGCCGCCGTGCCGCGATCGGCCGCCGCCGGACATCGATGCCGTCCAGCGCGGCGGTGCCGTCATCCGGCTCGAGATAGCCGGCCAGCATGCGCAGCAGCGTCGACTTGCCGGCGCCGTTCGGGCCGAGCAGGCCGACCACCTCGCCGCGCCCGACTTCGAGCGAGACGTCGGCGACCGCGATCACGGAGCCGAAGCGGCGATGCAGATGCTCGGCGCGGATCATGCCCGGCGCCTAGGCCGCCGCCGGGGCGGCGGTGCTGCCCGGGATGTCGGCGATGGGGCCGAAAGTCTGCTCGTAGGAGGCCACGGTCTCGGCCAGCTTGCGCGCCAGGTCCTTCATCGTCACCGGGCTCATCGCCAGGCTGACCAGCCATTCCGTGGCCATCGGCTCGGCGGAGGGCGAGGGGCCGGCCCCGACGACGATGCGGCCGCGGCCGACCAGCAGTTGCGCCTCCGCCGCATTGGCGGTCAGGTGGAACAGCGAGAAGTAGCGGGTGTCGGGGGAGAAGCGCTCGGCCGCCCCGTTGGCGGCGCCGCTCGCGGTGCCCGGCTGGGTCTGCTGCGTGGTCATGATCGTCTCCATCGGTTCCGTTCGGGTCACTGGGTCGGGGCGGCGGGGGCCGCCGGCGCCAGTCGGGACAGGACCTCCGCCACCGCGATCTCGTTGATGGCCGGCGGGGCTGCGCCGACCAGGCCTTCGACGTATCGGCGCCGCAGATCCGCCGTCTGTTGCCGCCGCAGCGCCTCGACCAGCAGCGGCCGGACCTCGTCGAAGTCCTGCACCCGCGACTCCTTGCGGTCGATCAGGCGAAGCAGGTGCCAGCCGGCCTGACTGCGGATCGGTGCGCTGACGGCGCCCTTGTCCAGCCCGGCCACCGCCTGGCGGATCTCGGGCACCAACTGGTCCTCGGACACCCAGCCCATGTCGCCGCCACTATCAGCGCTGTCCCTGTGCTGCGAGAATTGCCGCGCCAGGGCGGCGAAATCGGCGCCGCGGGCCCGGGCCTTCCGGCGCAGGTCGCCGATCTGGTCCTCCGCCGCCGCGGCCGCCTCCGCCGAGGCGCCCTGCGGCACCGGCAGGAAGATCTGGGCCAGGCGCACCTGCGCCGACGCCACGAAACGGGCGGTGTTGTCGTCATAGATCCTGCGCAGGTCGGTCTCCGGCGGCTCCGCAGCCGGCGGCTCTGACCTGGCGGCGAGCCAGGTCTCGACGATCACCTGCTGCCGCGCCTGATCGATCATCGCCGCCACCTCGGGCCGGTCGGCCCAGTTGGCCTTGGCCGCCTCGGCGACGACGGCGCGGCGCGTCAGCTCGGCTCGGATCAGCCCGTCCAGCGCCTCGCGGCTGGTCACCGCCTGGGCCCGGATCTCGGGCGAGAGGCCGCGCAGGAAGGTCTCGATCTCGGACGGCGACAGGCCGATCGCACCCATCCGGGCGACCGGCTCGGGCTGCTGCGCCATCGCGGCCGGCGCGACGCCGAGCGCGAGCAGCGTGGCAAGGACCGGGAGGTGCCTCACTTCGACGGCTTCCGGTAGCGGGCGTCGGTCAGCTTGTCCTGCAGGTCCTGGATGATGTTCTCCATCTCGACGCTCTTGAGCTGGGTGAAGGGCTCGTTCTGCGTCAGCACGTCGCCGAGATCCTTGCCGTCATAGGCGGCCAGCACCTCGCGGCCGACCTTGTAGAGCTGGTCGTTGCTGGCCTGGCAGGCCTTGAGGAAGCCCGCGGTCTGGTCGAAGCCTGCCTGGGCCGTCGCCCGCCGTCCCTCGGTGTCGTGCAACTGGCCCTGGGTACGGCCGAGGCTGCGCCGGGTCTGGTCCAGCTCGCCCCGGGTCGTCTCCAGCGTCTTGGCCGCGGTGTCCAGCTCGGCCTGCAGCCCGTCCGCCTTCTCGGTGGCGGCGTCCAGCCGGCCCTGGACCTGGCCGATCTGGGTGCGCAGCTGCTTGGCCTCGGCGTCGCGGGTGGCGATGGTCTGCTGCGCCTGGCTCAGCTGCGACTGCAGCGCCGTGGCTTGGCTCTGGGCGGTGCGCAGGTCGACCGTGGCCCGGCGCAGCGCCTCGCGCAGCTTGGCGACGTCGCTCTCCTCCTGCGCCGCGGCCGGGGCCGCGAGGCCGGTCAGCACGGCGAGACACAGGATCGCGGCCGGGATCGTCCGAAGGCGGGTGGCGAACGTCATGTCGTTCCCTCCGTCAGAAGCGGGCGTTGAGGTCGAGCATCAGCGTGTCGACGGAGAATTTCGGACCGCTGATCGCGTCGCTGCTCAGCCAGCGCAGTCCCAGCCAGACATCGTCGACGACGCCGTAATTGCCGGCCAGGATGTAGCCCTTGGCGTTGGTGCCGCCATTGTGGAAGTCGCTGTCGGTGAAGGCGTCGATCACCGAATCCGATTCCAGATACTTGTAGGTGAAGCTGGCGTTCCAGTCGTTGCCGTGCCGGATGTCGGGATGGCCGACCAGGACGCGGGCGAGATAAGCCATGTTGCCGCTCTTGCGGCCATCCTCGGCGACACGGGCCGAGACCTTGTCCTTGTCGTAGCCGAGATTGGCGACCAGGTCGCCGGTCACCACGATGTGGATCGGATCGAAGACCGACACGTCGAGCGAGGTGGTGACGTTCAGCTCCTGGAACTTCGAGGCCAAGCCGAAGGCGACCAGATCGTCGTCGTCGGTGGCGGGGTTGCCCTTGTCGCCGACGTCCCACAGGCTGTTGCCCCTCTGCATGAAGGACGGCAGCGAGGTGTTGCGGCGGCGGTCGTCGAGATCGGTCGCCCGCGGGTCGCCAAGCACGTTGTTGAAGTCGTAATAGGCGACGCCGAGCTTCAGCGTGGCGTCGTCATAGGGCCGCCAGTTGACGCCGATCTGGCCGCCATACAGCACCTGATCGCGTGAGGAGAAGGCCATCTCCTTCAGCGGGAACAGACCGACCGCGCCCCAGGCGTCCAGCTGGTCCAGCACCGGCTGGCGGTAGCCCAGCGCGATGCCGTCGAAATTGACGTCCTCGTCCCACACCAGGTCGGTCGAGTAGAACGGGTTGCCGAAGCGGCCGGCATCGACCTTCAGCGTCCCACCCGTGTCCAGCGCGTCGCCCTCGTACTGCACATAGGCGCGATCCAGGTTGAAGCTCTTGTTGCCCAGCGCCGTCGACAGGTCGGCGTTGGTCGAGACCGGGTCGAGCTCGTTGCCGGTGGCCAGGCGGATATCGGTGCTGAAGCCTTCGCCGAGATCGGCCCGGACGCCGAGGCGGGCGCGGACTTGGCCGCGATAGCGGTCATCGCGGGTGTTCGTCAGCGGCGGGAAGGTCTGAGCGTCGTTGATGCCGGTGCCGTAGCCGTCATTGTTGAGCCTCTGGAAGTCGAGGAACTCGGCGTTGTTCGGGTCGTAGTAGTCGGCCCGGCCGCGCACCCGGACGTCGCCGTACAGCTTCACCTTGTCGAGCCAGGCCGGCAGCGTGCCGGGATCGCCCCAGCGCTCGGTCTTGGCCTGGGCCAGCACCTCCTGCTTGACCTGATCGCGGATCTGGTTGCGCACCACCTCCGGCACATAGGGCACCCGCACCGTGCCCGGCGGGGTGCCGGGCGGCACCGCCTGACCGCTGGCCCGCTGGTTCGCCTCGGCCGCCCGCGCCTCCTGCTCGGCCTGGGTCAGCAGCACCTGCGCCTTGTCGCGCGACAGAATGCCCTCCTGGACCAGCAGCCGGATCAGGGCCAGGGTCGTCGACTGCTCGGTCGGGGTCTGGCCATGGGCCGTGCCGACGGCGAGTACGCCGATTGCGACGGCGAGGCCGGTGCGCTTGAACATCAGATCCCTCATGCCCTGGACTGCTGGATGTTGAGCTGGATGCGAAGGGTCACCGGCGTGCCGCTCGGCGGCGCCTGGCCGAAGGAGCCGAGGCGGCGCACCGCCTCGACCACGGCGTTGTCGACCGACGGGTCGCCGCAGGATTGCGCCAGGCGGATCTGGCCGATGCGCCCGTCCGACCCAACCGAGATGGCAAGCACCACCGAGGCGCGGCGGCCGCGCACCGTTTCGCTGCCGTCGACGGCGCGGCGCAGGGTCGCGTCGCGCTGCGCCGCACGCTGGGATTCGACGAAGGCGTACTGGCCGTAACCGCCGCCCCCGCCGCCACCCCCGCCGGTGCCCAGCCCGGTGCCGCCCTTGCGCGCGGTCAGGCAGGCGGCGCCGGCGCAGGCCTCGCCTTCAGCGTCCAGCGCATCGTCGCCCGGCGCCTTGTCCTTCGGCCCCGGCGCCTCGGGCTTCGGCTCTTCCGGCTTCGGCTCCGGCTTGGCTTCCTGCACCGGCTCGGGCTCCTTGATCTCCGGCGTCTTGACGTCCTCCGGCGGCTTGATCTCGGGCTCCGGAGGAGGAGGAGGGGGCGGCGGTGGCGGCAGCTCGACCATCTGGATCGGCGGCGGCTGGCGCGGCGCTTGCACCGGCTTGCCGCGCAGCACGGCCGCGCCGAGCACGATCACGGCGGCGACCAGGGCCAGGCCCATGCCCGCCCACGCGATCCGCCGGATCCAGTTGGGACGCTCTTCCATCGGCCGGGCTCAGCTCGTCGCCGGGCGCTGCGAGACCAGGCCGACCTGCTGCACGCCGACGCGGCGCAGCAGGTCCAGCACATCCATCACCCGGGCGTATTGCACCGCCTGGTCGGCCTTGATCACCACCGGGAAGTCGGGGACGGTCGCCTTGATCTGGGCGATCCGGCTCTCCAGCTCCGGCATCGTCATCGGGATGGTGTCGAGGTAGACCTGCCCTTTGTTGTCGATCGAGATCGCCCGCATCTGCGGCTGCGACATGCTCGCCGCGGCGCTGGCCTTGGGCAGGTTGACCTCGATGCCCTGCACCGCAGCCGTCGTCATGATGATGAAGATCAGCAGCAGCACGTAGGCCAGGTCGAGCATCGGCGTGACGTTGATGTCGTCATACGGCTTGTTTTCCGACTGGACCTGCATGACGGATCCTCAGCGCGCATAGAATTCTGCCATCTTCGTCGTGAACTCATCGACGAAGACCTGCATGTCGGCGGTGATGTCGCGGATCCGGCTGGCCAGGTAGTTGTAGCCAAAGAGAGCTGGGATCGCGACGGCGAGGCCGGCGACGGTGGCGACCAGCGCGCCGGCGATGCCGGGCGCGATCGAGTTGATGTTGACCTGGCCGGATTCCGCGATCGCGGCGAAGGTGATCATGACGCCGACCACGGTGCCGAGCAGCCCGAGGAACGGCCCGCCGGAGATGGCGATTGTCAGCACCACCATCAGCCGGTTGGCACGCTGGATCTCCCGCGTCAGGGTCGCGTCCAGCGTGGCGCGGATCGCCGCGATGGATTCCGGCGACAGCACCAGCCGGCCCGGCTTGCCGCGCGCCGCCTTGGCCCGGTGGGTGATCTCCTCGGCGCCGACATGGTACAGCCGGTACAGCGAGGCGTTGCGGTAGGTCTTCGCCTCGGTGCCCCCCGCCAGCCGGGCGGGCGCCGTGGCGTCGTCCGGGTCGCCCTGGTCGAGCGCGGCGAGATCGGCCACCAGCCGGCGGAACGGCACCAGGAAGCGCTTGTTGGCGCCGTCGACCCGGTTGACGTAGCCGATCTTCGACACCATCACCACCCAGCTCAGCACCAGCATCAGGCCCAGGAACCCGATCACCGCCCAGCCGTCGACCGTGACCGAGGCAAGGATCGCGTTGAAATGGCCGAGGTCGAAGCCCGAGCCCTCCTCGTCGGTGCCGAAGGCCAGCAGCTTGCTGTCGGCCGCGGCGCTGCGGGCGGCCAGCAGGATCGCCGGGCCCGGCCGCGCCACGGCGGCGATCTCCAGCTCGTCCAGCTCGCCGACGTAATGGGCGAAGACGGGGGCGGGCGGGGCCACGGGAGCCGGGGCCGGGGCCTCGGCCGGTGGCGTGGCGCCTGATGCGGTTCCCGGCGCGGGCACAGCGCCCGGCACCGCTTCTGCTGCCGGCGGCGCGACCGGCTCGGGGGGTGGTGGGCGGACGAAGGGGCCGCCCAGGATGGCGGCGCCAGCCAGGGCCGGCACGGCGACCGAACCGGTCCCGGCCGGCCGACCGTCGACATACAGCGTCACCTGCCCGGCGGCGACGGTGACGGCGAGATGGGTCCAGGTCCCGGCGGCCACCGGGGCCGCGGCGGCGATGCGCTGCGGCCCGGCGCCGGCGTCGACGCTGACGAAGGGCGTCGCCTGGTCGAGGCCGATGGCCAGGCCGCCGGACTGGATCAGGCCGGCCGCCGCCTCCTTCTCATAGATCACGGCGTTGGGCTGCAGCGTGCCGGGCTTGACCCAGGCCGACCAGGTGAAGGCGCCGCCCTGCGGCACCGCCAGGCTGGGCGTCGCCGGCAGCATCACCGTGCCATTGCCGTCGAAGCCGATGCCGCCGGCGATGAAGGAGGCGTCGACCTTGGGTGCGGTCGACTGCGCCGCGTTGTTGGCGTAGCCGGTGCTGTCGAGCGGCAGGGACCCGGGCTCGGTGAAGTGCCAGACCAGGGCCTGGGCGGCGTCGTAGCCGGCCTTGGCGTTGCTGGTGCCGGTCGCCTTGTCATTGCCCCAGTACAGCCAGATGGTCTGCGGCTTGTCGGCGGCGGCGTTCGGCAGGTCGACCCAGATCAGGCCCATCTCGAACAGGTTGTCGAACTTCTCGATGTGGAAATTCAGCGGGGTCTTGTCGTCCTCGGCGATCACGCGGAGGTCCGAGCCGTCATCCTTGGCGGCGAGGAAGTTGAAGTTGCCGGCGGACAGGCGGACCAGCACCTGCGCCCGCCCGGCCATGCCGGGGACGGCGCCGGCACTCGGGCCGAGATCGACGGTGATCGGCTTGCGCAGCGTCCATTCGCTGTTCCACCAGGCCGAGGCGGCCTGGGGCGTCAGCAGCAGCGCCAGCAGGGCGGCCAGGAGCAGCCGGACAGTCGGGAGCGGGCGGGTCGGGAGGAAGCGTCTCATGCTCGGATCGGTCCGGGGTCAGAGGCTGGCGCCGAGGGTGAACAGGATGCGGATGTCGTCCGCCTTGGTGTCGCTGGCGTCGATCAGCGGCACCGCGAGGTCGACCGACCCGGTGAGGTGGTTCAGCAGCTTGACCCGCGTGCCGAAGCCGATGCTGGCCAGCTGGAACTCGTCGTCCTGGCCGGGATTGGCGTCCTGCAGCCACAGCTCGGCGTAGTCGCCATAACCGTAGACGCGCCAGTCCTCGACCAGCGACGGGTCGATCCAATGGTTGAGATTGGGCGTGGTCAGGCGCAGCGCGGCGATCCAGCCATTGTCGCCGAGCTCCTCGGATTCGACATAGCCGGGCAAGGTCGAGACGCCGCCGGCGCTGAACTGCTCGTTGCTGATCAGCGGCTGGCTGGCCAACTGGCCGTCCAGCCGCGCCGTCAGCTCGAAATCGGCGGGCAGGGCCTGTTGCCGCTCCAGGCTGGCGCGGTAATAGGCGAAATCGCCGGAGGCGCCGCTGCGCTTCTGCGCGAACTTGTCGTCGGGGTCGCCCAGGCCGCGCAGCCCGAAGGTGGCGGACAGGCTGGCCGTGGTCACGCCCTGCGTGTCTGGCCGGGTGGCGTTGTACTCGATCGTCGCCGTGGTGTAGGTGATCGGGGTCTTCGACTGGATCCCGCCGAACTCCTGGCTCTCGCCGAAATCCTTCCAGTCCATGCCCAGCATGAGCGTCTGGTAGAAGTCCGGCAGCCCGGGCAGCGGCAGCACGCCGCGCGCGCCGATCACGGTGCCATCGCCGAGCACGTTCACCCCGCCCAGCGTCGCCACGTTGGAGCGGGAGGAGATGCCGTACAGCACCAGGCTCTGCTTCCACTCCGGGATGCGGGCCGTGTAGGTCGCCGCGATCGCCGAGGTCTGGTCCGGGTCCTCCGGCGCAGTGGTGTATTGCAGCGAGAACGAGTGGCCGAGCTGCCAGAGATTGTCGTAGCCGACCGAGCCGGAGACGCGCAGATGCTTGGTGCCGGCGCTGTACTGGTTGTTCAGCTCGATCGAGGCCTGGAACGGCGATTCGTCCTCGACATTCAGGTCTGCATCGACCGTCCCCGGCTCCGTCCCCGCCTTCAACTGCGGCGTCACGGTGCGGCCCGGCAGCCGGTTCAGCACCTCCGAGTCGCGCTGGATCCCGGCCAGCTGCGGCACCGTGCCCTCGGCCAGGGACGGCGCCGCGTCCTTGATCCGGCCGAGCGCGTAGTAGCGCGAGTTGCGCACCCGCAGGCGCCCGACCCGGGCCTCGGCCACCTCGAGCCGGACCACGCCCTCGCGCACCGTCTGTTCCGGGATGTTGACGGCGACGGTGATATAGCCGCGGTCGGCGTATCGCTTCTCCAGCGCGGCGCGGGCGCCCTCGACGTCATCGATGGTCTTGTCCGGTCCCAGGAACGGATAGATCGCCTCCTCGATGTCGACCACCGGCAGCACGGTGTTGCCCTGGACCTGGTACTCCAGGATGTCGAAGCGGCTGGCGGCAGGGGGCGTGGCAGCGGCCACCGCCGGCTCGCCCGGCGTCGCCGGTGCCTCGGGCGCCGCCGCCTGGGCCGCGGCCGCCAGCAGCGACATACCCGTCGCCCAGCCGGCCACGGCCAACCTCGACCCCCACCTCGGCCTCATGGATCCCCCTCCGTCGGCCCCGGCCCGATCTGGGCAAAAAATGCAATAAAACACCATACAGCCGCCGTTCTGCCAATTCAGAAAGGCGAATGTTTCGATCATTTGTCTAGAAGACTGACTAGCACATACATACAGATGCGTTCAATCACACTTTGAAAGCTTAGGAAGAGTTTCGTGTGGACAATTTTGTACATGTTCATAGAAATGAAACGTTGAATTTTTAAGAAAAAAGGCGGAAGACGAATTCTTATAACTTGTCATCCTTTTGTCATGTTCTGCGAAATCGGCGGCTTGACGGACCTGCCGGCGCGGCTGGGAGACCGCGTCCGGACGGTTGCGCGATCAGCGGTCTCAATGGGCACGGGAAGCAGCCCGAAGCCGCAGGTGAACTTCTGCGTGCGGCAGCGGCCATAGACGATGCGGATCTCCGGCCGCATCGCTCCGGCAGGTCGGCCGCCGCGGCCGCCTCAGCCCCCCTCGTAGCCGAGGAAGGAGCCGGTGATCAGCAGCGGCGGCGCTTCGTCGTTCGGCTTGGCGCCGCGTTCGGCCTGATCGCGCACCTGCTGCTCGATCGCCCTCGTGGCCTGGGCGGCGACGTCGCTGGTGCCGGCGATCGAGGCCGGGTTCACCGGCGCCGTCGGCAGGCCCACCGCCTGGCCGCCGACCTGGATGTTGTCGGCGTTCAGCACCTGCAGCGCGAAGACGTTGAAGTTGCCGGAGACGCGGATACCGCCCTCGCCGGCATTGATCACGCCGTTGGGGGCGTAGAGATCGACGTCGCCGGGCTCCTGCAGCGCGCCGATGCCGCTGCCGCTGACGATGCCGCCCGGCTCAACCTGCAGCGTGCCGTTCAGGCTGAGGCGCACGACCGCCGGGGCCGTGGAGATCGCGGCGCGCGACCCGAGGCCGGCATCGATGTCGCCGAAGGAGGACCACATCAGGATATCGCCGCCGCTGGCGGTCAGGGCGCGGGAGGAGCGGATCAGGATGTCGTCATGGGCGAAGACCCGGATGGCGCCGCCCAGTACCGTCCACAGGCCGGAATCGTTGGCGTCCTTCCTGGGCGCGCCGACCTCGGAGGTGGCCACCCCGAGTTGGATGCCGCCGCCGGGCAGCAGGATCGAGAGGTCGCCCCCGCGCTCGGTCTTGATCTGGCTTCCACGCATGGTGATGTCGCCGGACCAGCCGTCACCGGGGAACAGCGTGTCGGCGGCGGCGTAGCCGCGATCGGTGGCACCGAAGCGGGGGCTGGACGCGTCGTTGGCCTCACGGCCGGAGGCGCGCAGTTCGCCGAACAGGATGTCCTGCAGCAGCGGGTCCTGCTGCTCCGGCGCCAACGCCTTGAGCAGGGCGAAGGCGGTGGCGGCGTCCAGCCCGCTGCGGCCGGTCACGGCCTGGACGTAGCTGATCATCTGCGCCGTATAGAGCGACCCGCCGGGGCCTGCCAGGTACGGATCCAGCTCGGCGTAGTGCGCCGGGTCCAGGTAGCGGGTCATGAAGGCGATGCGATCCGTCTGGCCGCTGCCCAGCCCGGCGAGCACGGTGATGTCGGCCCCCTGATCCGGCAGCACCGAGGTGCGCAGGTTGCCGTCGGTCAGAATGCCGGCACCATAGCCGAGATCGATGTTCCGTCCGGCGCCGACCTCCAGCCGCCCCGGGCCGCCGACCTTGATCTGCGCGCTCAAGTCCGGCTCGAGGCCCCCGTTCGTCGTCAGGTCGATGTCGCGTCCGGCCTGGACAAGGGTGACATCCCCCGGATTGGTGTTCGTGGCTCTGATCGAGAGATCGGCAACGTCCGAACCGGCGCGCAGTCGCAGGCTCTTCGGCACGATCAGCTGGTAGGCGCCGGTGGGGACCGCACCCCGTATGTCGCCGTCGACGGCGTAGATCCGCGCCGGATCGAGGTCGCCGACATGCCGGCCGGCCTGGTCCGGGGCTCCGAGAGTGGCGAAGTACGCCTTCGCGAACTGATCCTCTTCACTCGCAGGGGTACCGATCGACCGTGTGATGGAGACCGGGCTCAGCGGCGTCGGCTCGAACTGCGGCAGGGCATCCGCCATCGACACAAACCCGATGGTGGCCGGCCTTGGCGCCGTCGGGTCTCCATTCGCCCGGAACAGCACGTCGTTTTCCGACAGCAGCTCCAACGTGCCACGGTCGGCACCGGCCAGGATCATGCCGCCATCGACCAGGATGTCGCCGCCGAAGGAGACGGCTCGGACGGTCGAGGGATAAATCAACGCATATTGCGCGGCCGACTGGCCCTGCAACGGCGAGCCCAGAGCCATGGCGGCAACGGCATTGCCATCGTTGCCGAACCTGATGTCGCCGCCGATCGAGTCGAGGCTGACGGCGCTGCGGGCGCCACGGGAAAAGAAGCCGCCGGTGGACGCCCCGTCATCGGAGAGATCGGGATCCTGCCGCATGGACGTTGGCAGCATCATCGGATCGGCCACGGTCTCGATGGTCAGGTCGCCACGGCTGCGCAGCTTGAAGGCGGTGTCGCCGCCCGCCAGGATCGTGCGCGGGGCGTAGGTACCCTGATTGAAGTTCGAGTCCGTTATCGTGACCGACGCGCCGCCCTTGATGGCGCCGCCGGATTCGATGGCCGCGTCGCCGCGGCCGACATAGTAGACGCCGCTGACGATGTCGCCGAGCGCGTCGACCGTCAGGCTGCCGCCGTTGCGGACATTGACGGAGCCGCCGGAGACCCAGCCGACGGTCGGGATCGCCGCTGACAGGTTGCGGATCTGATCGCCGGCGCGCAACGAGACATTGCCGCCGGCCAGGGCACCGACCCCCTGCTGGAAACCCGCGAAGTCGATCCACCAGGCGGTCGCCAGCCCCTTGTCGCCGTTCGCGTCGCCCTGGCGCCAGACATAGTCCGTGATCAGCTGGGCCGACGGCACGCCGTACAGGCTGCCGCGGGCGTCGATGCCGATGTCGCCGCCGCCGGTCGGGAAGGCGGCGTCCGGATAGCGCGCCGGGTCCAGCAGGCCGCCCGGAACATCCATGATCGGCCGTCCGGCCGTATAGACCACCGCCTGCGGGATCGGCGTGAAGAAGTCCGGTCCCAGATTCGTATCGGACCTGGCGCCCAGCACGAAATCGCCGGCCGCGGCGATGTCGATGTCCCCGATGCCGGTGCGGATGCGCAGGGCCCGGTTCGCCGTGACCGAATCGACGATCACGCTGCCCTTGCCGGCGGCGAGGTCGGCGGCCGACAGCAGGGCCAGCGGGTCGGCGCCGGAGAGGTCGGCGCCGGCGACCAGGCGGTAGGACCAGCTGTCGCCGCCTGCGAGCTGGTTTCCGTCCACGGTGGTGAAGCCGTCGCTGAGGCTGCCCAGGAAGGTCAGGTCGCCGCCGGCGCGCAGGGTCAGGACGCCCGAGGCGCCGTCGCGGCCCTGCATCAGGGCGTGCAGGTCCAGATCCGCGTCCAGCGTCATGTCGCCGGCGCTGCGCAGCTCGACGCCCGCCCGGGCGGTGACGCCGGGACCGAAACGATCCCTGATCGTGCCGGCCACGTTCTTCGCGGCGAAATCATCGAGATCGACCTGGATGATCGAGCCGTCGACCACCGGGGTGTCGTAGGCCTTGTACGCCTCGACCGTGATCTCCCGGGCGCCGCCGATGCCGCTGCCGATCTCGGTGATCGCGACATCGCTGTCGCCGTTGGTGCGCGGCGCGCGGAGATGCACGGTGCCGGTGGCGCCGCCGGCACCGACCGAGATGGCCGAGCCGGACTGCAGGTCGAGCCGGCCGCCGTCGCCGGCCGCCAGCAGCACCGAGCCGCCCTTGCCGGCTGTGTCGGCCGCGGTGCCGGAGGCGTTCAGCACCGCCCCGTTCGCCAGGGTCAGGGTCCTGCCCG
This sequence comes from Inquilinus limosus, assembly GCA_019508225.1. Lineage (GTDB taxonomy): Bacteria > Pseudomonadota > Alphaproteobacteria > DSM-16000 > Inquilinaceae > Inquilinus > Inquilinus limosus_D. Next base: position 27,571 of record JAEKLZ010000157.1, read on the forward strand.
CCGCCAGGCGGATGTCGCCACCGGCGGCGCCGCCGGCATTGATCGTGCCGCCGATGGTGAGATTGCCGCTGTCGGCCGACAGCACGAAGTCGCGGGTGGTGACGGTATGGCCGGCGCTGAGCGAGACGTCGCCGCTTCGGATGCGCAGCCGCTGCGCCTCGGCGAAGCCGGCCACGGCCAGCTTGCCGGCCAGCGTGTCGAAGCCGCCGTCGAGCCGGCCGAGGTCGAGATCGACCTGGCCATGGCGGGTGCCGGTCGCCGAGCGCGCGTCGATCGTGCCGTCGGCGATGAACCGGCCATGCGCCGCGTCGACGATGAGGCGTCCGGCATCGCCGCCCGGGCCGCCGCCGATGGCGATGGTGCCGCCGCCCGCCAGGACGACGTCGCCCTGGGCCGAGGACAGCTTGACCACGCCGCCGGGGGCGTAGCGGGTCTGGTCGTAGAAGTGGCGCTCGACGCCGGCGGCATCGACCGTGGCGTTGCCGGCGATCTCGAGATTGCGGATTGCCGACGCCTCCAGGATGCCGGCGCGGACCTCCAGCAGCCCGGCGAGGGCTATGGTGTCGCCGGACAGGCGCAGCCGGCCGCCGATATCATCGAACTCCGGCAGGTTGGGGACGGTCCGCCCGGTGAAGGCCAGGGCGCCGCCGGCCTCGATGGCGTTGTCCGATCCGGCGCCGGCCGACAGCGCGGCGGCGGTCAGGGTCAGCGCCCCATCCGCCCGCAGGCGGTTGGGGCGGGTGTCGCCGCCGCTGCCCGGGGAGGCGTTGGTCGCGGTGTCGAGGCCGCTGGTGCCGACGATCCGCTCATCGGCCGCGAGCGTCGTCGCACCGAAGCCGGCGATGCGGACCGGGCCGTCCGCCAAGTCGATCCGGCCGGTGCCTTCGACCGGCTTGCCGCTGTCCATCCGCGTCGTGGCGTTGATGGTCAGGCTGCCGCCGGCCATGTCGACCGGCAGGCCGCTGGCATTGCCGGTGTTGCGCAGCTGCACCGCACCGGCATTGATCGTGGCGTTGCCGCCATGGCCGACCAGCAGCGGGCTGTCCAGCGACAGTGTCCGCAGCGACGTTCCCTGGCCGGCGCCGATGCTGACGTCGCCGTAGAAGTCGATGCTGTTGTAGCCGCGCAGGGTCAGGGTCTCGGTCTGCGCCAGCACGCCCAGCGTGCCGTCGCGGAACACCAGGCCGCCCGTGCCCGTCGGGGCGTCGCCGAAGCTGATCTGCTTGGCGGCGGCATCGATGGCGCGGTCGCCGCGAATCCGGGTGGAGGCCAGGAGACTGTCGCCGGTGGCGTCGAGCGCCAGGCTGCCCGAGGCCAGCACCGCCGCGCCGTCCTGGATCGTCAGCGACCCGTCGAAGCCGAGGAAGCCGGTGCGCACCACATCGACCCGGTCGCCGGTCGATACGCGCAGCAGCGCGCTGTCGCCGCTGATGCGCAGCGTGCCGGCCGGGCCGGCATCGGCCCCCGTGGCGCGGACGACGCTGCCCGACTCGACCGTCAGCGTATTGCCGGCGGCCAGCAGGATCTCCGGCCCCTCCAGCGCCGTGCCCGGGTTGCGGATCACGACGTTGCTGGCCACGACCTGGACCTGAGTGCCGCCGCGCGGATCGTCCGACGTGACCTGGGCCGGGCTGCGCTCACCGCCGATGAACAGGCTGCCGACGCCGAAATCGTTCAGCTGTCCGGCCTGCAGCAGCAGATAGCCCTGATCCGTCAGGTCCTGGGTGTCGGCGCCCTCGGACACCACCGCGATCTTGGCGGTGGCGATGTCGAACCGGCCCAGCTGTCCGCCTTCGGCCGGCGTGAACTTGGCGGTGCCGTCCAGCCGCAGCGTCTCGGCGGCGTTGGCCACCAGCGTGCCGCCGTCGAGCGTCAGGACCGGCACGGGAATGACCCCGGTATCGGTCTTCTGGCGCTCCAGGAACGCCTCGGACCGGAAGAAGCTGTTGGCCGCGTAGTTGTCATACTGCGCGCGCTGGCGCAGCACCGCGCCGGATTCGACCTGGAAGCCGCTCCAGCGCGAATCGGAGATCGAGGTGTTGAGGACGGAGCGGCGGCCGGCGACATAGCCGCTGCCGTCGGGCGCCCGGCCGTTCATCGCCGGCAGCCTGTCGAGGACGCCGTTGACGGCCCGCACCCGGTAGGCGCCGGGCATCAGCGCATAGCGCGCGGGCAGCAGCACATAGGTGCCGGCCGGCAGGCCGCCGCCGCCCGACAGATAGACCCGGTCGCCCACCCGCAGATTCGTGTTGGCGCCCTGGTTCAAGGCCTGGCGCGACGCGAAGGCCGTGGACGGGACGACCGGGACGTCCTGGTCGAAGTGGATGTCGCCGGCCTGGACGGTGGCTTGATAGCCCGAATAGTAGGGGTCCCAGGGGGCATAGCCGTCATAGTCCGGGATCACGGCGAAGCTGTTGGGGTCGGCCAGGACGTCGGACGGTCCGCCCAGCCCCGCCACAAACTCGTTGGCCAGCAGCTCGCCGCCGCCGCTGACATCGATCACGGCCCCGTCCCGGACGTCCACATCGGTGCCGCGCAGCCGCACCTCCTTGGTCGGGGCGCCCGCAATCGACTGGCCGCCATTGCCGGGATTGAACCACAGCGAGCCGTTCTGGACATAGCCGTAGGGCACCGTCAGCCCCTTGGCGGACACCGAGGTCACGCTGCCCCGGCCGAGGGTCACCGCGCTGAGGCCGCTGTCGAGCCCCAGGACGATCCGGCCCAGGGGCGCGCGGATGGTGCCGTTCTGGACGATCGTCGGCGCGGCGATGGTCAGGATGCCGCCGATCGACAGCGGCATCGCGGCCTTGCCGTTCGGCTGCACCGTGACCTTGCCCAGGGCGTTGACGGTGAAATTCTGGTCGGTGTCGGGGTAGATCTGCGCCGCCTGGAGCATCAGGTTGCCGGCCGTGCTCAGCGTGCCGAGATTGCTGCCCGCGACGCCCGCGAAGCGGATGTCGCCCCGGCTCTGGAGACGGACCGTCCCGAAGCCGCCGAAGAGGCGGTCCTTGTAGATGCCCTCGCCGGTCTCCGGATCGGAATCGACCTGCATGTGGTAGAGGCTGCCGAAGCGGAACGTGCCGCCATTGATGTCGATCAGGTCCGCCAGGATCGAGAGCTGGGTCGCCGGGCTGAGGATGCGGTCGCCGAGCGCGAGTGCCTGCCAGTCCAGCGCGCTGCCCGTCCGTTCGAAGCTGGTGTTGGTCAGCGCCACCCGCGGCGCCTGCAGCACCACCCTGGCGCCGGTCCGTCCCCGCGCCGGCGTGGCGCCGATCGCGTAGGCCGCGATCTGGATCTCGCGGCCCAGCTTCACCGTGACGTCGCCGTTGAAATTGACGATGTTGTCGGAGCCCATCACCCAGGTGTCGAAGCCCCCGCCCATCACATTGTCCGCGGCGACGTAGCCCTGGCCAGCATGGCGCAGCAGCGTGTCCGGGTCGTAGCCATCCTTCGCGCCGGCGGAAAGACCGGACTGCCGGATGTTGAGCACCCGCACCAGATCGGGCGGCAGGCCGATCCTGTTGTTCCCGTTCCGCGTTCCCTGCCGCATCTCCGTGATCAGCGTGCCGCCCTCGGCCCCCACGCCGCCGCCGCGCCCCAGCAGGGTGCCGTCGAGATACAGCCCGTCACTGGCGGTCAGCCGGATCGTGCCGCCGTTGCTGGCGACGGTCCGCGACCGCAGCTTCAGCCCGTACATGGTCATGCTGCGCAGGTCGAGCCGGGTCGAGGCGCCGGACACGTCGAGCACCGCGCCGCGCTCGACGGCCACGGCGCCGTTATAGGCGTTCAGCGTGATGGTGCCGCCATCCAGCACCGTGCCGCGGCGGGTCCCGTCCGTCGTCGGGTCCAGCCTGACCGCGCCGCGGGCCAGCAGCCGGCCGGTGGCGCCGATGCGGACGCCGGCTTCCGGGTCATAGACCGCCAGCGGGGTCTGCAATCCCGTGTCCGGGTCGGTGAGGAGTTCCGTGTCGACGGTGACACCGCCCAGCAGCGTGATCTGCCCGGCCGGGGTGTCGATGGTGCCGTCCACCCGCACCGTGCGCGCCGCCACCGCGGTGACCGAGCCGCCCATTCCCATGCGCACAACCGAACCCCGGCCGAACACGACGCTGCCGCCGCCCTCATAGGACCGGCCGTTGTCGTCCACCCCGTCGACACCGTGATCGTCCGCCCGCAGGTCGCTGCCGCGCGCGATCAGGGTCAGCGACCCGGCCGGCCGCAGCTCCTCCGGCAGCACGTCCAGGCTGGCGAAGCCGAACACGTCGCCGCCGCCGGCGCGCCGCAGATAGTCGGGGTTCAGGCGCAGGGTCGGCGCCGCCGGTGTCACCACCGCGCCCGGCGCCACGGTCACGCCGCGATAGCCCTGCAGCGTCACGTCGCTGAAGCCGCCGCGGCTCAGGAAACCAGGATCCAGCACCAATGCCCCGTCCGGCGCCAGCCCGCCGCCGATCCAGATCCGGTCGGTGCGGATGGTCAGCTTGCCGCCGCGGTCGAGGCCGTAGCCGAGGATGTCTCCGCCCAGCACCAGCTTGCCGGCGCTGGGCCGGATCGCCGTGCTCTGGTCGATGAAGCGGCTGGTGGCCAGCCGCACCTCGCCACCATTGCCCTTGGTCAGGGACCCGTCGGCGGCGACCCAGCCGCCCGCAGAGACGTCGATCAGGCTGCCGCGCGCGATCCTCAGGGTCTTCAGCGCGCTCAGGTCGATCGTGCCGCCGTCGGGCAGGGCGGCGCCCACCGGACCCGTTCCGCCCGGAGACGGGTTGCCGTTCGCGTCGACCCGGTCGTTCACCCACTGTCCGCGCGCAGTCAGCCGTGCGCCCGCGGCCAGGGTGACGTCCCGGGCGGCCAGGGTGATGGTGCCCGACGGCGTCTCGATCGCGCCGGCAATGGTGATGGCGCCGAACTGATCGAGAATTCCCTCCGCGTCGTACAGATTGGGGGGCGCGACCTCCGGCCTGGACCGCAGGTCGACCGACCCGCCCGGGGCGGTGCGCAGGGTCACGCCGCGCGCCACCGCGATGTCGCCGCCCGCGGTCGTCACCGCGATCTCGTCCACCCCGCCGTTGCCGACGAGCGACGGGGCGATCACCAGCCGGTTGCGCAGGTTGTCCGGCAGTGCATCGCCGGATCCGAACCCTTCCGCCAGCCCCGACCCGCGGGCGCCGAAGGTGACGTCGACCGGCCGCCGCAGGGTCAAGGTCAGGCTGCCCAGCCCCGGCAGCTGGTCGCGCGACCGCTGCCGTGCCCCCGGCGTGGTCCCGCCGCTGATCCGGCCGTCGAGCACAGCGGCGCCCGTGCCGATGCTGACCGCGCCGGCGGCCATACCGTCGGTATAGCCGGCTTCCCAGCGCGGACCGTAGATCTGCTGCTGCGCGTAACGGTCCTCGGCGAAGGCGACGTACTGGATATCCGGCGTCGCCTGGCTGATGTCGTAGACCCGGCCGTCGGCCCCGACCAGCTGGGTGGTGTCGAGCCAGCCGCCGCGATATCGCACCTGGCCGCCGGAGACATTGATCGCGGCACCGTCGCGGATCACCACCTCACCGGACTCGGCGGTCTTGGACGAGATCGACACCGTGCCGCCGACGGCGCTGCGCTCCACCGCCGTGCGGCCGATGCTCTTGAGATAATCGCCGATGCTGCCGATCGGCGATCCGTCGCGGACATCGACATTGACCGTCTTGCCGAACAGGAAGCCGTCGCGCTGCAGCGGCGAGTTCAGCTCGTTGTTGCGCAGCTTGATCGCGATCTGGTTGCGCTCCATCGCCACCTCGGTCGAGGTGGTGCCGGACACGTCGATCAGGCTGCCATTCTCCATGGTGAAACGGTTCGGCGAGCCGTCGAACGGCGCCTCCACGATCTGGACCGTGACGTCGCCCGCCGGGGCCTGGATCTTCGACCCCCGCTCCATGGTCCCGGCGCCGGCGACGACCTGGACCCTGGAATGCTCGAACTGCTCGGCATCGGTGATGGTGTCGGTGCCGTCCTCCGGCAGGATGGTCGTCGCGCTGCCGCGGCCGAAGGTGATCCTGCCGGGGCTATTCCGCTGAAACAGTATGTTGCTTTGGTCGTAGCTGGGGTCTGCGGCGGCCTTGAGCAGGATCGAGCCGCCGGCCCGGACCGCGGTGGTCGCCGAAAGCCGGCCGTTCTGTGCGATCAGCAGACTGGAAATCGAAATATTGCCGCCGCGCGGCGTGTCGATCGTTCCGGTGTTCACCACCCAGTTGGCGGTCGGCGAGTCACGGTCGGTCACGGAATCGACCTCGATCGCGACCCCGCGCGGATACTTCTGGTCCGACGGCGTCGCGACCGAGTTTGCCGGATAGATGTAGATCCTGCGACCGGCGCCGATCACCACCTGTCCGGCCGGGGCGCGGATCGTGCCGGCATTCACCACCGACCCGCCCAGCAGCATGACGCTGCTGTTGTCCGGGCCCTGGATCAGGGCGCCGCGCTCGACCTTGATCTGGCCGGGCTCGCCGTCGCCATCGGCCGTGAACACCGGGAGGAACTTGCCGCCGGCATCCTTCGGAGTGTCCAGAAGACCGCGGTTGAACTGGTCCTCGCTGATGCTCAGCGACGACGCCACCAGATTGCGGACATTGACCCGGGCGCCGTTGCCGAAGATGACGCCGTTCTGGTTGATCAGATAGACATGGCCGTCGGCCTTCAGCGCGCCATCGATGCGCGACGGGTCGGCCTGGCCGATGCGGTTCAGCACCGCCCAGTCCCGGTTGCCCTTCTGGTCGAACCGTACCGTCTCGTCGCCGGCGATGTTGAACCGGTTCCAGTCGATGACCGCCTTCGGCTTCAACTGCTCGATGGTCATCAGCTTGTTGGTCGCGTCCACCACCGGATTGTTGGCGGACGCGTTCTGGATCCGGTTCAGGCTCATGCCGCTGAACAGGACCTTCGGCGCGCCGGCCGAGGCAGCGCGGGACAGGGCCCTATCGACCGCGCTGTTGCCGCCGCCGCCATTGCCGCCGCCACTCGAGCTCGAGGTGGCGCTGTCGCCGCGCACCAGCCGCATGCCGACGATCTTGGTGCTGTCGGCCCGCGCCGGCTCGGACATGGCGCCGAAGGCCGCCAGCCCGGCGAGCAGGGCAACTGCGCTGCAGCTCAGCCGCAGCCGCCGCGGCAGCAGGCCGGGAGTCGATGGGGCGGTGGCGAGACGATGGGACGGGCGAGTCGGGACGCCAATGCCGGCCATCTGGGCTGCTCCGGGCTTTAAAATGGATATTCGGCGCGCGTTATCCTTCCTGTCCTACCGGGGACGCCGCGTGTCCTGCCATCCCGGGCCGGTGAAATTTTCGTGACGCCGCTTCGGTGCGTTCCTCTGCTCCCCGAGGTGCGGCTCCGGCCGCGATCATCGCTGCGCCTTGGTCTGCACACGAAGGCCGTCGACGAAGACGTCCAGCAGCCTGAGCACGGTCTTCTGCCAGCCGGGCTGGTCGTGCATGTAGCACATACCCACGAGCGCGCGCAGGAGGTCCTCGGCGCTGATGTCGGGGCGGATCTCGCCGGCCGAGACGGCCTGGTCCAGCAGCGTGCCGGCAGCCCTGGTCAGGCGGTCGAAGGTGTGGGCGTAGAGTTCCGACCGGCCATGCGCCGCAAGCGCCAGCGCTGCCAGCATGCCCTTCTTCGTCGCGACCAGATCGACGTTGGATCTGAGCCAGGAGCGCAGGGCATCGACGGGCGCCGCCTCTCCCTTCAACTGGTCGGCCAATGCCCCGAGTTGCTCCACCTCGCGTCGATAGACCGCCTCGAACAGGGCGTCCCGGGTCGGGAAGTGCCGGTACAGGGTCCCGATGCCGACCCCGGCCCGTTTCGCCACGGCTTCCAGGCTGGCCTCCGGTCCGCCGGCGCTGAACACGACCTTCGCGGCTTCCAGCACGCGCTCGCGATTGCGGGCCGCGTCGGCGCGCGGCTTCCGGGTGGTCTTTGCCGAGCTCTCTTCCATATTCCTCGTCCGGGCACCCATCCCGCTTGAAAAGCGGAGGGACCCTCCGTATATTATCCGAACGGACACGCCTTCGAAACGCCCTGTCGATCAAGGCGGGGCGCCCAGTGTCCCCATAGCACGCAAATCCGGCCGTTCCGGCCTCAGCCGCGCGTCTGGCGCGGCCGCCATGTCTTCGACGATATCACCGATCGGAGTCCTGCATGAGTTTCTCGATCAGCCTCACCGTGAACGGTGCGCGGCATGACATCGAGCTGGATGATCCGCGGATCACCCTGCTGGATCTTCTGCGCGAACGCCTCGACCTGACCGGCACGAAGAAGGGGTGCGACCGCGGCCAGTGCGGTGCCTGCACGGTGCTGGTCGATGGCCGCCGCATCAATTCGTGCCTGGCGCTCGTGGTCAGCCATGACGGCGCCGACATCCTCACGATCGAGGGCGTTGCCCGCGGTGACGAGCTTCATCCGGTCCAGGCGGCCTTCATCGCCCATGATGGCTTCCAGTGCGGGTTCTGCACGCCGGGCCAGATCATGAGCGCCATCGGCCTGATCGGGGAAGGCCGGGCCGGCGACGACCCGGAACGCATCCGCGAAGGCATGAGCGGCAATCTCTGCCGCTGCGCGGCCTATGCGGGGATCACGGAAGCGGTGCTGGAAGCGCAGAGAAAGCTGGCCGAAGCCGGCCGGAGGGACGCCGCGTGAACACCTTCGACTACGTCAGGCCCGCCACGATCTCCGATGCCGTCGCGGCTGCGGCCGAACCGGGGGCCGCCTATTTCGCGGCCGGCACGAACCTGCTCGACCTGATGAAGGGCGGCGTCTCCCGCCCCGGCCGTCTCGTCGACATCACGCGCCTGCCGGGGCTCGACGGCATCGAAGCCTTGCCCGATGGGGGGATTCGCATCGGGGCCCTGGTCCGGAATGCCGACCTCGCCCACGATCCGGATTTCGCCCGGAGCTATCCGGCGGTGGCGGAGGCGCTGCTGTCCGGCGCCTCGGCGCAGCTTCGCAACGCCGCCACGGTCGGCGGCAACCTGCTGCAGCGGACGCGCTGCGCGTATTTCTATGACACCGCCGCCGCCTGCAACAGACGCGAGCCGGGCGCGGGCTGCGACGCCCGCGACGGCGAGAACCGGCTGCACGCCGTGCTCGGCTGGAGCGATGGCTGCATCGCCACCCATCCTTCCGACTTCTGCGTGCCACTGGTCGCGCTGGATGCCGTGGCGGAGATCGAGGGCAGGGGCGGCCGGCGCGAGATCGCCGTCGAGGATCTCCACTGCCTGCCGGGTGCGACGCCCGATCGCGAGAGCGCGCTCGATCCGGGCGACCTGATCGTCGCCATCCGCCTGCCGCCCACGGCCGCCGCATTCTCCGCTCATGCCCGCTATCTCAAGGTGCGCGAACGCACCTCCTATGCCTTCGCCGTCGTCTCGGCGGCGGCGGCGCTCCGCATCGAGGACGGCACGATCCGGGAGGCCCGGCTCGCGCTTGGCGGCGTGGCGGCCAAGCCATGGCGCGCCCGGGCAGCGGAGGCTGTCCTCGCCGGCGCCAGGCCGGGTGCGGCTGCCTTCCGGCAGGCCGCAGAGGCGGCCCTGAGTGACGCCAAGCCGTCCGGGGATAATGCCTACAAGATCGAGCTCGCACGCCGGGTTCTCGTTCGGACTCTGACGCTCGCCGCGGCCGGAACGCCCGAGCGCCTTCCCGCGCTTCCGGCCTCGCCGTTCTCATCTGCTTGCGGAGCGCGCCACGATGACTGAGATCCGCCCCACAGCCGCTGCCGCCCACACGCGCCACGGCTCCAGCATCGGCCAGCCGCTGACGCGCCGCGACGGCATCCTGAAGGTCACCGGGGCGGCCCGTTACGCCGCGGACAACCACCCGGCGGGAATGCTGTACGCGGTCCTGGCGGTCAGCCGCATCGCCCGCGGCCGGGTGACGGTCCTCGATATCGATGCGGCCAAGGCGCATCCCAGCGTGATCGAGGTCATGACTCCCGGGAACCGGCCGCCGCTGGCGATGGATCCGGACGAGAAGTCGAACCCGTTCATGTTCCGGATCGACGTGCTGCAGAATGACCTGGTGCGCTACGCCAACCAGCCGATCGCGGTGGTGATCGCCGAGACGCTGGAGGCGGCGACGGAGGGCGCGGCGCTGCTGTCGCCGCAATACGAGACCCTGCCGCCGCGGGTGGGGCTCGACGTCGGAGAGAGCTTCGTGCCGCCGGCCGTCGGTGTCGGCAATCCGGCCCAGGTGGAACGGGGCGAGGTCGAGGCCACCCTCGCCGGTTCGCCGAACCGCGTCGAGGCGACTTACGAGACGCCCGACCAGTACCACAATGCCATGGAGCCGCACGCCATCGTCGCCGCCTGGGACGGCGATGCCCTGTCGATCGATACGCCGAGCCAGGGGCTGGCGATGGCGCAGGGCCGGATCGCGGGGCTGTTCGGCATCCCGCCCGAGAAGATCCACATCCGCAGTCCCTTCCTCGGCGGCGGCTTCGGCTCCAAGGGCCTGGTCTCGGGTCCGCAGATCCTCGGTATCCTCGCAGCCCGGCTGGTCGGCCGGCCGGTCAAGCTGGTGCTCCGCCGCGAACAGATGTACGGGCCGGTCGGCCATCGCGCGCCCTCCCGCCAGACGCTCCGGATCGGCCTCGACGGCGAGGGCCGGATCACCGCGCTTGCCCATCACGCGAAGGTGACGTCGAGCAGCTTCGACGATTTCTTCGAGCCGGCAGCCGACGCCTCGCACACGCTCTATGCCAGCCCCGCCATCGCCACCTCGCACGAAGTGGTCCGCGTCGACACCGGCACGCCGCTGTTCATGCGGGCGCCCGGGGAAGCCACCGGCTCGATCGCGCTGGAAAGCGCGATCGACGAGGCGGCCTGGGCCTCCGGGATGGACCCGCTGGCCTTCCGGCTGAAGAACTACGCCGAGGTCGAGCCGATCTCCGGCAAGCCGTTCTCTTCCAAGGCCCTGCGCGAATGCTATGCGGAGGGCGCGGCGCGCTTCGGCTGGTCGGGGCGGCCGCTCGCGCCGCGGCAGATGCGGGATGAGGCCGGCTTCCTCACCGGCTGGGGCGTGGGCACCGCGACCTTCCCGGCGCTGATGTTCCAGGCCCAGGCCCGCGCCGTGCTGCGGCGCGACGGCACCGGCGTGATGGAGACCGGCGCCCAGGATATGGGGCAGGGCGCCTGGACCGCCCTGGCCCAGATCGCGGCCGATGGTCTCGGGCTCGATCTCGATCAGGTGGAGTTCAGGGCCGGCTCATCCGATCTCCCGGATGCCGGCATCGCCGGCGGCTCGGCCCACACGGCCACCGCCGGGATGGCGATCCACGGCGCCGGCGCCGCTGTCATCGCCAAGCTGACCGATCTGGCGACGGGCGATCAGCGGTCGCCCCTGTTCGGGGCGGGAAATGCCGGGGTGCTGGCGCGAAGCGGCCGCCTGTTCCGCCGCGACGACGAAAGCCGTAGCGAGAGCTATGTCGACATTCTCGCCCGCGCCGGGCTGGCCGAGCTGGAGGGCCGTGGCAGGAGCGCCGCGGACCCCGCGGCTCAATCAGCCTATGCGATGCATGCGCACGGGGCGGTCTTTGCCGAGGTCAAGGTCGACCCCGATCTCGGGCAGATCCGCGTCACCCGCCTCGTCGGCGCCTTTGCAGCCGGGCGGGTGATCAACCCGCGCCTCGTGCGCAGCCAGTACTATGGCGGCATGATCTGGGGCGTGTCCTTCGCGCTGCACGAGGAGGCGGTGATGGACCGGCGCTCGGGCCGCATCCTGAATGCCGATCTCGCCGAGTACCACGTTCCGGTGAATGCCGATGTGCCGTCGATCGATGCCCTGATGATCGAGGAGCACGATCCGCATGTGAACGCCCTGGGCATCAAGGGGGTCGGGGAGATCGGCATCACCGGCACCGCCGGGGCCGTGGCGAACGCGGTCTGGCACGCCACGGGAACGCGCGTCCGCCGTTTTCCGATCAGGTTGCGTGACCTGCTGACGACCGCATCGGAGTAGGCGGCTGGATGGTGGGCGGTTCGCGTACTCCGCAGGCAACCTGGGGCCATCTTCAGGTTGACCCCGCTGCGTCCGTCGGGTGCCGTGTCGTGGTTGAGGGATATCGCCTCGGCGCGAAGCACTCGTCGCGCCGGATGCCGAGGCCCAGGGCGCCGCGCAGCGCCTGCAGTTCGGCCCAGCTGACATATCCGAGCTCGGGGCAGCCGAGGCCGAGATCGCAGAGGCCGAAGAGGGTGTCGCCGTCCTCCATCAGTTCGGTGAGGAGCCAGACGGCCACGCCCAAGGGGCATAGAGCTTCACCACCGGCACGGGGTCATGCCAGGGGCCGGCCGGAATTTGGCGGCCAGCCGCTCGCACAGGGGATCAGGAGCATGGCGCCGCCTCCAGGATCAGGTCGGCCGCCTGGCTGGCAGCGCGAAAGTGTTCTGCCGAGCCTTCAGAGGGAAACTTAAGCCTGCTCCGAACACCGCGGCCAGCACGCGAGTAGGGCACGTCACGCGCTCTCCCACGCCTTCAGCGCAGGTCGGTCGGTACCTTAGTGATTACAGTGCTGTCCGTCCCGTCGCTCGGCATCCACTGTGTGAGAAGCGCCATGACCGCACGCGGCTCGATACCGGCGCTCCCGTGACTGATGGTGAGCGTCTGCGACCTTGGCGCAGCCCTGACTACGATGTACGGGACCGTTCATGGTATCGACATCGACGAGCACAGCGCGCCGACAGGTCAGAATGGACAAGCCGGGACAGCGCCCATACCCTTCGTCAAGCTAGAAATTGCTAAAAGAGGTTAAACGCCGTGGTCGACGCGTCCGCCTTGCGCGAACGCGCCTTTTCGTTCGGCCCTTTCCGCCTCCTTCCGTCTCGGCAGCTCCTTCTGGAGGGGGAAAGGCCAGTGCGTTTGGGCAATCGGTCCCTGGAGATCCTGACCGCACTGGTCGAACGTCCGGGCGAGTTGGTCACCAAGACAGAATTGATGGCCCGTGTTTGGCCCGGTATCGTCGTCGAAGAAGCCAATCTCAGGGTCCAGATCACGGCGCTGAGAAAAGCGCTCGGCGAAGGTCGGCCCGGACATCGCTATGTCGCGAATGTTTCGGGCCGCGGCTACCGCTTTGTTGCTTCGGTGAAGCCCTGCGAGCCGGTAGCGGTGGCTCAGAGCTCCGCCGTCCAGCGCATGCACAATTTGCCACCTTCTTTGATCCGGACAGTCGGCCGCGCCGATACTGTCGGTGCGTTGCTGAGGCATCTGCAGCAGCACCGGCTTGTCTCCATCGTCGGGGCCGGGGGCATCGGCAAGACAACCGTTGCGCTCGCCGCAGCCGACACCCTGATGTCTGCTTATGACCATGGGATCTGGTTCGTCGATCTGGCACCGTTGCGCGATCCTCGACTCGTGCCGAGCACTCTGGCGTCGGCGCTCGGGCTGACAATTCGCTCACAGGAAATCGTCAAGGGGGTAATGAACTATCTGCGGGATAAGCGATTGCTGATCCTGCTCGACAATTGCGAGCATGTCATCGGGGCCGCGGCCTCTGTGGCGGAGCGGATCATGACCGACGCTCCGGCCGCGCACATCCTGGCGACGAGCCGTGAACCGCTGCGGTCGAGACATGAACACGTGCACCGCCTGCCGCCGCTGGCGAGCCCGCCCTACCGGTCCGACCCGACGGCAGCCGAGGCGCTCAGCTTTCCGGCGGTGCAGCTCTTTGTCGAACGCGCAACGGCCAGCCGGGAGGATTTCGAGCTCAGCGATCTCGACGCGCCCATCGTTTCGGATATCTGCCGCAGGCTGGACGGGATCGCACTCGCGATCGAGCTCGCGGCCGCACGCATCGATGCATTCGGGATCCGCCAGCTCGCGGCTCTTCTCGACGATGGATTCCCGTTGAGGAACCTGGGCAGAAGGACTGCTCCGCCGCGGCAGCAGACCCTGGCCGCGACATTCGATTGGAGCTACGAGCTGCTGCTCGAGGATGAGCGCATCATCCTGCGACGCCTGTCCATTTTCGCCAGCGATTTCACGCTCGAATCCGCCTACGCCGTAGCGGCAGATGGCAAGGTCGCTGTGTCGGAGATCGTGGAGGGGATGGCAAACCTGGTGGCGAAATCGCTGATCTCCGCAGATGTGAGCGGTGTCGCCACGCAATACCGTTTGCTCGACACGACGCGTGCTTACGCTCTCCTGAAGCTCGCCGAGGCCGGAGAAGCCCAACTCGTCGCCCGACTTCATGCCGGGCATCACCGGGATCTGTTGGCACGGGCGGCGACCGAATTGGAGACGCGTTCCGACGCCGACTGGCTGGCAGCTTACGGCCGCAAGATCGATGACGTTCGCGCTGCGCTGGACTGGGCGTTCTCTGCGGATGGAGACCGCTCTATCGGCGTGTCGTTGACCGTCACGGCGATTGACCTATGGATGCATCTCTCGTTGTGGGGTGAATGCTGTTTGTGCATTGAGCGGGCACTCGCCGAGGAGCCGGGTCGAGTCCGGGAGAGCGATCAGATGAAGCTCTATGCCGCCCTCAGTATATCGCTCCGCCGTATCAGCGGGCCAAAATATGACGTCGGATTTTCCTGGAATAAAGTGCTTCATATAGCCGAGAGGCTTAATGACAAAGAGTATAGGCTGCAAGCACTTTGGGGGTTATCCAGCTATCATCGCTCTCGTGGAAGTCATCGAGCGGCATTGAGGCTCGCAGAGATGTGTCGCGATGCTGCGGGCGAAATCGACAACTCTGCTGTTCAACTCGCGGCCGATAGACTGATTGCTGGTGCGCTCTTCCATTTGGGACGCCACGACGACGCACGGCGCATCGTCGATCGCTTCCTCGCGCAATATCGCAGCCCGGTTCAAGCGGCGAATCATGCCCGCTTTCCATATGACCAACGGGTCAGGGCGTTCGGAATTCTGTCCAATATTCTCTGGTTGCAAGGATACCCGGATCAGGCGTTACACACGGCGGAAACTGCCGTACGAGAGGCTCAAACCAAGCTTGGGAGATCGGCTCTCTCTGACGTTCTCATCCACTGGCCTCTAGCAGTCGCACTATACGTTGGGGATTGGGCCGGTGCCGAACGCTTGCTCATCATCATCAGAGAGAATTTGGCGAACCAGCCGCTGGGTATCCAGCACGCGACGGCAAATTGTCTGGAAGGCGTGCTGCTCATCCAGCGGGGCGATGTCATTGGGGTGCCGCTGCTACGCAGGGCGGTCGATGAGCTTCGCGAGGCGGCGTTTCTCATGCGTCTCCCAGCGCATCTTGGCACCCTGGCGCAGGGGCTGATGCTGGACGGGCAGGCCGTGCAAGCCCGCAACGTGATCGATGAAGCGATCGAGATGTCCGAGCGAAATGAGGAGCGCTGGTGCCTCCCGGAATTGCTTCGCATCAAAGGCGAGCTCCAGCAATCGGAGGAGCACTGTCGGCAGGCGATTGACCTCGCGCGGCGGCAGGGCGCCTTATCATGGGAACTTAGGGCCGCCACGAGCCTGGCTCAGCTCTGGTACCGGAGCGACCATATTGCGGACGCTCACGAGCTCCTCTCCTCCGTCTACGATCGCTTTACAGAGGGCTACGAGACGCGTGATCTCAGGACAGCCGGCGCGTGGATCGGCAGGCGTCGGCCGCGTCAGGGTTGATGGGGCGTATCACGCCGGCTGCAACGATGCTTGGCGCGTGAGCCCGGTCCGACGGCGTATCGGCCACCGTCTCGGTCGGGCGAGGCGCATCGGCCGTTATGGGAGGGAAGTATGCGGTAGTCGCCGCTTCTCTGGCCAAGGACTTTGCCCCTCGACGCGCTAGCGGAGCTGGGCACAATTTTTTCCTTTCTTTACCAGAGTAAACTCACTGCCAGCCTGCGTTGCACGCATTATTCCGGCAACGTGTCATCGAGCGATGCCACGTCTTTATCAAAGCTCTTTGCCATGAGGGTTTTCGATCACGTCGCGTTCGGCGGAGCACCAAAATGAAGCGGCGCTTGTTGTGCCCCGCGGCGCGGAACGTCGCGACCATGCGGTTTCGATCCCAGTGATGCAGATCTGGCCCGACGCCGTCGGGCCGTCCCATGACGAACCCTATGTCGAGGTCTTCAAGATTGGCTTGAGAGGATCCAGCGATGCAAGCGTCGAGCGACCGTCACGATCCTGAGTATGACCATGCCGAGTTCAGCCGAGCCACCGCCAGCATCGACACGGTCACGATGATGGAGCTGTCTCACGAGAACCGGCTCGCGACCCTGGGTTATCTCGCCGCCTCGATCACCCATGAGATGAAGCAGCCCATTGCCGCAGCTGTGACCAATGCCATGGCGGGCCTGCGTTGGCTCGACCGCCCGCGGCCCGACTTGGACAGGGCTCGGGCGGCCTTCGATCGTATCGTCCGGGACAGCAATCGCGCGAGCAACACGCTCGGCCGGATCCGGGCCTTGATCAGGAAGGCGCCGGCCCAGACCGATCGCCTGGAGATCAATGAAGCGATCCGCGAGGTGATCGAGCTCACCTGTCGCGAAACGACGAAGAACGCGATCTCGGTGCGGACAGACTTCGCGGATGGTTTGCCGCTGATCGAAGGCGATCGGGTCCAACTGCAACAGGTTGCCCTCAACCTGGTCATCAATGCGGTCGAAGCCATGAGCGGGGTCAGCGCGGGAGCGCGAGAGCTGCTGGTCAGCACCGGTCGGACCGAAACAGGCGAAGTGCGTGTGGCGGTGCGGGATTCCGGCCCGGGCGTCGACCCGAACAGTGTGAACCGGCTGTTCGAGGCCTTCTACACAACGAAGCCCAGCGGGACGGGCATAGGCTTGGCGATCTGTCGCTCGATCGTCGAGGCGCACGGGGGCCGGCTGTGGTTCGAGACGAATCAGCCGCAAGGAGCCGTCTTTCAATTCGCAGTGCCGACCTAGCTGCGCCGCTTCGGCCGGGCACCACTCCTGCCGGGCACGTCGGCACCCGCGGGCGAATGGTTCGCCGGCGGCTGAGCCAGCCCGGCTGTGTTATGGCCAATGGCGCCCCAATTCCACTGTCGTTCGGCGCCGGCGGGCGTTTCGCAGGCGGTAGACAAACCCAGGTATAGGCGCCACGGGCATGAGGGCGGTTCAGGCAGCCGTCAGCCGACGTGGCGTCAGTTCGGTCGGGACTCCGGCGGCAGCGCCGAGGCCAGACATCCGATCAGCACCCCGATATCGACCGACTTCTCCAGAAATCCATGGGCGCCCCCGGCCAGGGCTTTCGATCGCGTCGCCGCGTCGGTGTCGGAGGTCATGAAGACCATCGGGGAGGGACTGCCCTCGGCATTCAGCAGGGCCTGCAGATCGAGGCCGGTCATGCCCCCCATCCACACGTCGACGATCATGCAGTCAACCGCGGCCCGGCCGGGAAAGGCCAGGAACGCCTCGGCCGAAGCAAAGGGCAGGGCGCGATAGCCCTGCGAGGAGAGGAGATCCTCCAGCGCCTCGCGAATGGCGTAATCATCGTCAATGATGGCGATGACGGGGAACTGAGACACGATACCTCCGAGGACAGCGAAACGGGACTATGGCTCGCTGTCCTGGATAGCTGATCTGCCAGAAGTCCGATACCATACGCATGTAGAGGGCGGGGCGTCCATTAGTCCAGCGCATGTAAAATGCTCAACGCTCCAGTAATTCGGATTTCCGAACCAGGTCGGCGACCGACCGGACACCCATTTTTCGCATGACGTTGCCACGGTGCAGCTTGACAGTGATCTCACTGATGCCGAGCAGGCCGGCGATCTGCTTGTTCATCAGCCCCTTGACCACTGCCGCCATGACCTCGGCCTCGCGCGGGGTCAGGGTGGCGGCCAGCGCCGCCACCTGCTTCGCCGCCGCGGCATCCCGGCGCTGCGCCATGTCCTTGTCGATGGCGGTGGCCACCGCGTCCAGCATGTCCTGGTCGCGGAAAGGCTTGGTCAGGAAATCCAGGGCCCCGGCCTTCATCGCCCGCACGCTCATCGGGATGTCGCCATGGCCGGTCATGAAGATGATCGGGCGGGTGTTGCCGCTGCGCGCCAGCTGGGCCTGCAGGTCCAGCCCGCTCAAGCCCGGCAGGCGGACGTCAAGGATCAGGCAGCCGGGCCGGTCGCTCGGGGTGGCGTCCAGCAGCTCCCGGGTCGACCCGAAGCTTTTCGCCTCGATCCCGACCGAGCGCAGCAGGTCGGTCAGCGCCTCGCGGATGCCCTCGTCGTCGTCGACGATCAGGACGAGGGGCGTGTCGGTGGATGTCGCCGCGGCTGATGCGCTCATGACATTTACGTGGTGTCGCAGTCCGCCGACAGCGCGAACTCGAATACCGCTCCCCATGCTTGTTATGTCTGGCCGTCGATCGAAACCCGGACCTGCTTGACGAAAGACCGATGATGAGCCTGGGGCCGGCGCCACCAACCGTCAAGCTGCCGGGCGCCCCGCATGGGCCGAATCCCAAGCCCAGAGAACCCGATGCCGATCGGAGGCGCCGGTCAGAGGGCCATGCCGCCCGAAACCTCGATCCGCTGGGCATTCACCCACCGGTGATCCTCCGACAACAGGGACGCAATCATGGGGCCGATATCTTCCGGCAACCCGGTCCGCCCGAGAGCCGTCATGTCCGCCACCCGCTTGTTCAGCTCGGGATTGTCCCGAACCATCCCGCCGCTGAAATCGGTCGCAATGGCGCCAGGCGCGACCGTGTTGACGGCGATCCGCCGTGGCCCCAGCTCCTTTGCCATATAGCGGGTCAGCACCTCGACCGCTCCCTTCATCGACGCGTAGGCACCGCTGCCCGGTATCGTGATGCGTGTCAGCCCGGTGGAGATGTTCACGATGCGCCCGCCGTCATTGATGAGCGGCAGCAGCTTCTGTGTGAGAAAGAAGACGCCCTTGAAATGAATATTGTAGAGCGCGTCGAGCTCCTCCTCGGTCGTGCTCTCGAACGCATTGTGGTGGGATATGCCGGCGTTGTTCACGAGGTAGTCGAACCGCTGGGCGCCAAGCTCGACCAACGCGGCCGCGAGGTTGGGCACGAACGCGCCGATCGATCCGGTATTGCCGGTATCGAGCTGCAGCGCCAAGGCCTTGCCGCCGGCTTCCGTAGCAAGTTCGCTCACCTTGTCCGCCTCTGCCCTGCTGGTGTTGTAGGTGAAGACGGACTCGACCCCGCGCTTGGCGAGATTCAGGACAATCGAGCGGCCCAGGCCTCGGCTGCCGCCTGTGACGACCGCGATTTTCCGAGGCCCGGTCAAAGACATGGTGCTGATCATCTTTGCACTCCTTCTTGGATGATGGCGCATGACGATGCAGGTGCAACGCTGTGGTTCGACGGAGATCCGCGTTACCGCGGGAAGAGCACGGCAATGGTGATTGCCATTGTCACGATGCTGAACACGGTGCTGGCGATGACCATGGATCCCGCCGTCTGCGAATCCAGGCGGTAGTTCACGGCGAACAGGATGCCGAAGAACCCTGACGGCACGGCCGCCAGCAGAATGGCCACCTTCGCGGTTTCGGCCGAGACCGGCAGGATGAACACGATCGCGGCGGTCAGCAGCGGCCGGATGACGTCGGCCGCTCCGGTCGCCCTGACGACTTTCCAATCCAGCCGGAAGGACTGGCCCGACAGGACCAGGCCGGTGAGGAACAGCGCGACGCCGGCGGCGGCATGCCCGATCAGCAGCAGGCAGGCGTCGGCGACCGGGCCGAGCTTCAACTGCAACAGCGAGAGCGCGATGCCGAGCACCGGAGCCAGGACGACAGGCTTGGTCAGCGCGCGCCGGAGAGCTCCGAGAATCCGCGTGGTCATCGGTCCGGCGGCGGCACCGTCCTTCGCGCCATAGACTTCGAGGAGGATCAGCGTGAGCGGGCTGACGAGAATGGAGCCGGCCGCCAGGGTGACCGCGACCGGCACAGTCCCGGTCGGGCCGAGCACCGCGGACACGATGGGGAGCCCGACACCCGCGAGATTCGGAAAGGCGATCGTCAGCGCCTGGAGCGCGGCGTCCTCCTTGCCGACCTTCGAGGTTGCATGCTGAAAGAAGTACCATGCCAGGTACAGCAGCAGCATGACGCCGCCGGAGATCGCGAAGAGCGGCATCTGAGCCAGCATTTCGCTGCGCGGTGCCGAGGCCGTCGCCGCAAACACGGATGCTGGCAGCGCGAAATCCATCACCAGCTTGTTCAGGCTGTCGACCTGATGGTTCTCGACGATGTGCATTCGTCCGGCGGCATAGCCGAGCCCCATCACGAAGAACACCGGCGCCAGCGCCAGCAGGATTGCGTCAGACAACACGGCAACGACCTCCTCTTGCGGATAACAGCGGCGATGCGCAGGCCCATCGCCGCGCAGCCCGTCCACGTCATCGGTCAAGGTTAGGGACGAAGCCGGACGCCGCTCCATCGCACGTTGGATCGTCGTTACCCCGTGTTCGTAGGGCCGGACCTATACCTAGGTTTCGGGCGCTGTTTCGAACCGACCATTCCGGCCTGCCGGTCGGGGGCGCTGAACCAGTCTTCGGCCCCATACCAAAGTCTCTGTCCGGCGACCGGAAGTCAGGGGCCCGGCAGCCCTGCCGTCCAATGGAGGGCGGGCAGGGGACCGCCGTATCGTTCATCTCGTGGTCTCGACGACGCTCCTTCCGGGTCGCTCGGAGACCACTCCCGATGCTCAAACAATCGAGGTGGTCTCATGTCCGCGTTCCACAGCAAGCGCATCCTCCTGCTGGCATCGCTGCTGGCCTCCGTCGCCCCCGCCGCCGCGTCGGCCGCTCCTGCCGCGCCGATCAAGAACATCGTGCTGGTCCACGGCGCCTGGGTCGACGCCTCCGGCTGGAAGCCGGTCTACGACATCCTGAGCCGGGATGGCTTCCACGTGACCATGGTGCAGCAGCCGCTGACCAGCCTGGCCGACGACGTCGCCGCCACCAAGCGGGTCCTCGACCAGCAGGATGGGCCGACCGTCCTGGTGGCCCACAGCTACGGCGGGTCGATCATCACCGAAGCCGGCGATGACCCGCATGTCGCGGCCTTGGTCTATGTCGCGGCGCATGCGCCCGATGTCGGCGAGGACGAAGCCGCCCTCGGCAAGAAGACGCCGAGCGTCACCTCACAGGTGCCCGGCGCGGTGGTGAAGACGGCGGACGGCTATACCTATCTGCGGCCGGACCTCTTCCCCTCCCATTTCGCCGCCGACCTGCCGCTCGACCAGGCGAAGTTCGAGGCGCAGTCCCAGGTCCTGACCGCGGCGGCGGTGTTCTCCACCCCGATGACCGTGGCCGCCTGGAAGACCAAGCCGAGCTGGGGCATCGTCGCCGGCGCCGACAAGATCATCAACCCGGACCTCGAGCGCTTCTACTACGAGCGCGCCCACAGCCACGTCACCGTGCTCGAGGGCGCCAGCCACTCGGTCTACGAATCCCGCCCGAAGGAGGTCGCCGCCGTCATCGAGCAGGCGGCTCGGTCGGCTGAGACGGTCGCAGCCAAATAGGCCGCTCCCGCCGCCCGGCCCGTCAGGCGGGCCGGGCGAGCCAATCCGATCTCTCCCCAGCACAGTCGACGGAGGTGCGTGCGATGACCGTCCAATCGAAGGTCCCGGCGCAGCGCGAATGGGATACCGGGAGGCAATCCCGCGAGCAGCGCCTAGCTGCGGCCGGCCGCTATGCCAAAGGCAAGCTGGTCGCGCCCGATGATGCGACCAGGCTGCTCGAGGCGGTGATCCGCCCGGGGGACCGCGTCTGCCTGGAGGGCGACAACCAGAAGCAGGCGGATTTCCTCGCGCGCTGTCTTGCCGCGGTGGACCCGAACATCGTCCGGGACCTCCACATCGTGCAGTCCGGGCTGGTCCTCGCCGAGCATCTCGACCTGTTCGAGGCCGGGATCGCCCGCCGGCTCGATTTCTCCTATTCCGGCCCGCAGGGCGCCGCGCTGGCACGGACGCTCAATGCCGGAAAGATCGAGCTCGGCGCGATCCACACCTATCTCGAGCTGTTCTCGCGCTACTTCGTCGACCTGACACCGCATGTGGCGCTGACCGTCGCGCGCTGCGCCGACCGCGACGGCAACCTCTATATGGGTCCGAACACGGAAGACTCTCCCGTGGTGATCGAGGCCACGGCGTTCAAGCAGGGCATCGTCATCGCCCAGGTGAACGAGATCGTCGACAAGGTGCCGCGGGTCGACGTGCCCGGCGACCGCGTCGACTTCGTGGTCGTCGCGCCCGAGACCTTCTATGTCGAGCCCCTGTTCACCCGCGACCCGGCGCAGATCACCGAGACCCAGATCCTGACCGGGATGCTGGCGATCCGCGGGATCTACGAAGAATACGGAGTCCGGCGGCTGAACCACGGCATCGGGTTCAACACCGCCGCGATCGAGCTGCTGCTGCCGACCTATGCCGAGCGGCTCGGCCTGAAGGGGCGCATCGCGACCCATTTCGCCCTGAATCCGCATCCCACCCTGATCCCGGCGATCGAGACCGGCTGGGTGCAGCAGGTCCACAGCTTCGGGTCGGAGGTGGGCATGGACGCGTATATGCGCGCCCGCCCGGACATCTTCTTCACCGGCCGGGACGGTTCGATGGCGTCGAACCGCATGTACTGCCAGGCCGCCGGCCTGTACGCGACCGACCTGTTCATCGGGTCGACCCTGCAGATCGACCTGCAGGGCAACAGCTCGACCGTCACGCGCAACCGGATCGCGGGGTTCGGCGGCGCGCCGAACATGGGCTCCGACCCGCATGGCCGACGCCATGCCAGCGAAGCCTGGCTGAAGGCGGGGCGCGAAGCGGCGGACGGGCAGATGCAGCAATTGCCGCGCGGCCGCAAGCTGGTGGTCCAGATCGTCGAGACCTTCGGCGAGAAGCTGGTCCCGACCTTCGTCGAGCAGCTCGACAGCATCCAGCTCGCCGAGGCGCTCCACCTCGATCTGCCGCCGGTGATGATCTATGGCGACGACGTGACCCACATCGTCACGGAGGAGGGAATCGCGAACCTCCTGCTGTGCCGCACCGCCTATGAGCGCGAGCAGGCGATCCGCGGCGTGGCCGGGTACACGCCGGTGGGCCGCGCCCGCGACCGCCGCGTTGTGGAGGAGCTGCGGGCCCGCAAGGTCGTCCGCCGGCCGGAAGATCTCGGCATCGATCCGCTCGACACTCACAAGAGCCTGCTCGCCGCGCACTCCGTCAAGGATCTGATGCACTGGTCGGGCAATCTCTACGACCCGCCCCGCAAATTCCGGAACTGGTAGGAGGCTGCCATGGTGATCATCAAGCTTCGATACGCCCCCGGCCGCCCGGCTGCGGGGCAGGCCCGGAGCGCCATCGTCGGCGTCGTCGCGTCCGGCAATCTCGAAGTGCTGCTCGAACGCGCGTTGCCGGACACCGAATGCTCGGTCGAGATCGCCACGCCGGTGCGCGGCTATGACGAGGTGTGGAAGGCGGTCGTCGCCGACTTCGTCGAGCGTGCCTCCCCGGGCGGGCTCCGCATCTCGATCAATGACGGCGGGGCCCGGCCGGACACGGTGGCGCTGCGGCTGGTGCAGGGCGTCAGGATGATGGAGGCGGCACGATGAATGACAATGCGATCCGCCAGTCCGCCAGCCAAGAGTCCGCGAGCTGGTTCCTGGCCTCCGCCCGCGAGCGCCTCGCCGGCCTGCTCGATCCGGACAGCTTCATCGAGATCCTGCCGCCGTCGGACCGCGTGCAGAGCCCTCACCTGGCGCTGTTCGATCTTCCTGCCGCGTTCGACGACGGCATGATCGTCGGGCGCGGGCGCCTCGACGGCCGGGAGGTGCTGGTCGCCGCCCAGGAGGGGCAGTTCATGGGCGGCACCTTCGCCGAGGTGAGCGGGGCGAAGCTGGTCGGCCTGCTTCGGGCGGCGCGCGACCGTGCCGATCTCCCCGTCCTGCTGCTGCTCGACAGCGGCGGCGTGCGGCTGCAGGAGGCCAATGCCGGCGAGCTCGCCGTCGCCGAGGTGATGCGGGCGATCGCCGAAGCCCGCAGCGCCGGCGTCGCGGTGATCGCCCTGGTCGGTGGGCGTTCCGGGGCGTTCGGCGGCGCCGGACTGACCGCCGCCACCTGCTCGCGGATCGCGATCTCCGAGCAGGGACGGCTCGGGGTCACTGGCCCCGAGGTGATCGAGACCAATCAGGGCGTCGAGGAGTTCGACTCCAAGGACAAGGCCCTGGTCTGGAGCGTCACCGGCGGCCGGACGCGCCGCCTGATCGGGGGCGCCGACGCCTATGCCATGGACACGATGGCCGGCTTTCGCGGGGCCGCGCTCGCCCTGCTCGACCGGGTGCCGGCCTTCGACCTGCGGACGCTGCAGGCCGAGCAGGAAAGGCTCGCGGCGCGGCAGGCCCGGCTCGGCGGCTGCAGCAGCGCCACCGAGATGTGGGCCATCCTCGGCATCGCCGATCCGGAGGGCGTTCGGGACATGGACGACGAGGCGTTCGCCGCACTCGCCGCCAAGGTGAAAGGACTGGATCATGACGGTCGATGAGATCCTGGCGGGTCTGTTCCCCGCCGGGCACGATGTGGTCGTGCGCCCCGACAAGCTGATCCTGGGGACCGGTCGCCGCGAGAATGGCGGCACGGTCGAGGTGATCGGCATCGCCGATGGAGAGCCGCTCGGGATCGACGGCGTCCTGCCCCTCGCCGAACGGGTGCTGCGTGTGATCGCGGCCGGTGGCGACACGCCGATCCTGGTGATGGTGGACACGCGCAGCCAGCGCATGGCCCGTCGCGACGAGATGCTCGGCCTCAACGAATATCTCGCGCATCTCGCCAAATGCCTGCTGCTGGCCAGCCGGGAAGGGCATCGCACGGTCGGGCTGAACCACGGCAAGGCGGCCGCCGGTGCGTTTCTGGCCACCGGGCTGGCGACGGCCATCCTCGTCGCCTTGCCGGGCGCGGAGCCCGCCGTCATGGACCTGCCGTCGATGGCACGGGTCACGAAATTGCCGGAAGACAAGCTTCGGGCGCTGTCGCAGACGACCCCCGTCTTCGCGCCTGGCCTCGCCTCCATGACCGAGGTCGGAGCGGTGGCGGAGATCTGGGACCCGCGCCAGCCGCTCGTCACCCAGCTCGAAGCGGCCCTGGCGGCCAGCTCGGGCCATGATGCCAGGGATGCGCTGGGAGCGAAGCGCGGCGGCCGGCGCCTGGCGTCGGGACTGGCCCGGCGCGTGGCGGAGCAGGTCGTCGAGAGCGGTCATGCCGCAGCGCCATGACCTGCTGCGCGTGATGCCGGGCGGGTGGCCGGCGGTGCTGGCCGCATCGCCCGGCTTCCAGGACCTGGAGTACGGGCCGCGCCGGCTCGTCGCCGGCTGGGCGGAACGCGGCTGGCCGGTGATCGCACGCCGCCCGGCCGCCGAGGAGGGGGAGGGCGGCGTCGCCGTCGGCCTGCCCCTGCCACCGGCCTACGGCAAGCTGCGTCTCGCACTGTCCATCCCCGCCGAGCTGGTGACGGAGCCCGTCGCCGCCGTCCCGCTCAGCGCGGCGGTGGCCTCCGTCCCCGCCGCCTGGCGGTCCCAGGTGGACGGGCTGATCGCCCTGGGCGAGCGGCTGGCGTTGGCCCCGCTTCTGTTTGGGGCGCTGCTCTGGCAACGCCTGACGGGTCTGCCCTATCTGCGGTCCGGATCGGATATCGACCTGATCTGGCCCAGGCCGAAGGCGGAGATCCTGCCCGATCTGCTCGACGGCCTCGACCGGCTGGACATGACCGGCCCGGTCCGGCTCGACGGCGAGATCGCGCTGGACGCCGGAAGCGGGGTGAACTGGCGGGAGCTGCGGCAGGAATTCCGCCGGCCCGGCGGCGCCGTGCTCGTCAAATCCATGGACGGAGCGGACATCCGATGCGTGCACACCCTCTTCGCCTGAGCCGTCCGGCGCCGGACGCCGGCATTGCGCCCCAGCGGCAGGTATCCGTCCTTCCCGTTGCGGTCGCCGAGCGGCTGGGCGACATCGCTTCCGCGGCCCTCGTCGCCGAGCTGGAGACTTGGCCGAAGCCCGGCCTGGTGAGTCATGTCGACAGCGGCAGTCATGACGACATGGACCACACCACCTTCCGTCGCAGCGCCGGTGCGATCCGCCCCTTCTTTGCCCGCCTGGCGATCGCCGGCGCGGCGGGGGCGGAGATGGAGCTGCTCCGCCAGATCGGCCGGGACGCCGAGGAGGCGATGCTCGCCGCCACAGGCGGCGTGAACACCCACCGAGGTGCCATCTTCGGCCTGGGGCTGCTCTGCGCCGCAGCCGGAGCAGCCTCGGCGGAAGGCGCGCCGGCGCGCCTGTCGGCCACGCAGCTGACGGATATCGTCGCCCGGCGCTGGGGCGACGATATCCTGCGCGGTCCGATCCCGCTCCGCAGCAACGGCAGCGGCGTGTTGCGCCGGTTCGGGGCGGGGGGCGCCCGCGCGGAAGCCGCGGCAGGATTCCCGCAACTCCGAGGGATCGGGCTGCCGGGTCTCCGGCGGGGACGCGCTCTCGCTGGTGACGAGGGCGCCGCGCGCGTCCAGGCCATCTTCGCTCTGATGGCGGAGGTCGAGGACACCAATCTGCTTCATCGCGGCGGCAGTGCGGGCTTGCAGGACGCGCAAGATGCTGCGCGACGGTTCCTGGATGACGGCGGCGTGGGGCAGGGCGATTGGGAGGCTCGCGCGGTGGTGATCCACCACGAGTTCATCCGGCGGCGCCTCAGCGCCGGCGGATGCGCCGATCTGCTCGACGGCCTCGACCGGCTGGACATGACCGGCCCGGTCCGGCTCGACGGCGAGATCGCGCTGGACGCCGGAAGCGGGGTGAACTGGCGGGAGCTGCGGCAGGAATTCCGCCGGCCCGACGGC
>JAEKLZ010000199.1 GCA_019508225.1 Inquilinus limosus
CGGCACAGGCCGAACAGCGCCTCCTCCCCCGGCTCGGCCTCGAGCCCGGCGGCGAGCATGCCGGCGGCGGCCCAGCTGGCCTCGCGCCCGACCGGCCCGCGGTCATAGACGTCGACCGGGCAGCCGGCGCGGGCCAGGCGCCAGCCGATGGCCAGGCCGTTGACCCCGGCGCCGATGATGGCGACGCGCGGTCTTGTGCCGCGCAACGGTGTCGGGCCGACGGAGTCAGCCTGCAAAAAGGACGGAATCGGAACGCCGGTCATCTCAGGCTCCCTCCGCTGGCATGATCCAGGTCAGGTTCGATGGGTATGATCTCAGCCCGCCGTGACGGTGGGCACCCCAGCCGATGTCGCCATTTCAGTCCCGGAGGCGGGCCGGTTGCAACCCTTTTCTGCGGGTCGGCCCTGCCCCGCGCCGGGCCGACTTACGGAGGTCACATGCGGCGTGTTAAGAAGCGGCCATGACAGAACAGATGAATGACGGCGGCGCAGGGGCGCCGAAAAAAGGGTGGTTCACCCGACTGAAGGAGGGGCTGTCGCGCTCCTCCGCCAAGCTGACCGAAGGCATCAGCAGCATCTTCACCAAGCGCAAGCTGGACGATGCGACGCTGGAGGAGCTGGAGGAGCTGCTGATCCAGGCCGATCTCGGCCCGGCCACCGCCGCCAAGCTGACCGCCGAGCTGGCCCGCACCCGCTTCGGCAAGGAGGTGTCGGACGACGAGGTGCGGCGCGCCTTGGCCGATCATGTGGCGCAGATCCTGCGGCCTGTCGCCAAACCCTTGATCCTCTCCCCCGAGCGCAAGCCGCAGGTGGTGCTGGTGGTCGGGGTCAACGGCACCGGCAAGACCACCACCATCGGCAAGCTGGCCAAGCAGTGGCGCGAGGACGGACGGTCGGTGATGATCGCGGCCGGCGACACCTTCCGCGCCGCCGCGGTGCACCAGCTGCAGGTGTGGGGCGAGCGCTCCGGCTGCCCGGTGGTCACCGCCAATCCCGGCGCCGACGCCGCCGGCCTGTCCTTCGACGCGCTGACCCGGGCGAAGGCCGAGGGCCGCGACGTGCTGCTGATCGACACCGCCGGCCGGTTGCAGAACAAGGACAATCTGATGGCCGAGCTGGCCAAGATCATCCGCGTGCTGAAGAAGATCGACCCGACGGCGCCGCACGACGTGCTGTTGGTGCTGGATTCCACCACCGGCCAGAACGCGCACAACCAGGTCGAGGTGTTCCGCGAGCTGGTTTCGGTCACCGGCCTGATCCTGACCAAGCTGGACGGCAGCGCCCGCGGCGGCGTGCTGGTGGCGCTGGCCGAGCGCTTCGGCCTGCCGGTGCACGCGATCGGCGTCGGCGAGAGCATCGACGACCTGCGGCCCTTCGACCCCGAGCAGTTCGGCCGGTCGCTGATGGGAGTCGAGTCATGAGCAAGACCCCGACGCCCGCCCAGACCTTCGCCCCCGAGCAGTTCCACGACGCGGCCGAGGCAGTGGCCCGGCTGCACGCGATCTACGACGCCAACACGGGCCTGCTGCGCGACGCCTTCCGCGCCTATTCCCGCGGTGAGGAGCCGGCTGGCCGGGTGCGCGCCTGCTACCCCTACCTGTCGGTCACCGTCGAGGATTTCAGCCGGGCCGACACCCGCCTGTCCTACGGCTTCGTCGACCGGCCGGGCACCTTCACCAGCACGATCACGCGGCCGTCGCTGTTCCACCGCTACCTGACCGAGCAGATCGGCCAGATCATCCAGAACCATCACGTGCCGGTCGAGGTCGGGGTCAGCGACACGCCGATCCCGATCCATTTCGCCTTCCCCGACGGCATGCATGTCGAGGGCGACCTGACCCGCGAGCGCATGCTGCACATGCGGGCGGTGTTCGACCTGCCGGACCTGTCGATGATGGATGACAGCATCGTCAACGGCACCGCCCTGATCCCGCCGGGCGAGCCGCACCCGCTGGCCCTGTTCACGGCGCCGCGGGCGGACTATTCGCTGTTCCGGCTGAAGCACTACACCGCCACCGGCTGCGAGCATTTCCAGAACTTCGTCCTGTTTACCAACTACCAGTTCTACATCGACGAGTTCATCCGCATCGCCTATGGGCTGATGCAGGGCGACGGCGGCGGCTACGACGCCTTCATCGAGCCGGGCGACCGCATCACCATGCCCGGCGGCCGGGCCCGCGGCACCCCGGCGGCGCGGCTGCCGCAGATGCCGGCCTATCACCTGACCCGGCCGGACCATTCCGGCATCACCATGGTCAACATCGGCGTCGGCCCGTCCAACGCCAAGACCATCACCGACCACATCGCGGTGCTGCGGCCGCATGCCTGGATCATGCTGGGCCACTGCGCCGGCCTGCGGAACACGCAGAAGCTGGGCGACTATGTCCTGGCCCATGGCTATGTCCGCGAGGACCATGTGCTGGACGCCGACCTGCCGGTCTGGGTGCCGGTGCCGGCCCTGGCCGAGATCCAGGTGGCGCTGGAGCGCGCGGTCGGCGAGATCACCGGCCTGACCGGCTACGGCCTGAAGAGCGTGATGCGCACCGGCACGGTCGCCACCATCGACAACCGCAACTGGGAGCTGCGCGACTATCGCGAGCCGGTGCAGCGCTTCAGCCAGAGCCGGGCGATCGCGCTGGACATGGAGAGCGCGACCATCGCCGCCAACGGCTTCCGCTTCCGGGTGCCCTACGGCACGCTGCTCTGCGTCTCCGACAAGCCGCTGCATGGCGAGCTGAAGCTGCCGGGCATGGCCGACGCCTTCTACAAGCAGCAGGTCGGCCAGCACCTGCAGATCGGCATCCGCGCCATGGAGCGGCTGCGCGAGCTGGGGCTGGAGCAACTGCACAGCCGCAAGCTGCGCAGCTTCGCCGAAGTGGCGTTCCAGTAGGCCGATGCCGCAGGACACCCGTATGCCTCCCCAGATGGATCGGCCGAAGATCGGGGTCGGTGCCATCGTCTGGCGCGACGACCGGCTGCTGGTGATCCAGCGCGGCAAGGCGCCCCAGGCCGGGCAGTGGAGCATCCCCGGCGGCAGCCAGGAGCTGGGCGAGACCCTGTTCGAGGCGGCGCTGCGCGAGACCCGCGAGGAGGCCGGGGTGGAGGCCGAAGCGATCGGCATCGTCACCGCGGTCGATTCGATCCATCGCGACGCCGCCGGCGACGTCGAGTGGCACTACACCATCATCGACGTCGAGGCCGAGTGGCGGTCCGGCGAGCCGGTGGCCGGCGACGACGCCGCCCAGGCGCGCTGGGCGACGCTGGAGGAGGCCGATGCGCTGATCGAATGGCCGGAGCTGCGGCGGGTGCTGCACCTGTCGGCCCGGCAGCGGGCGCAGCGCCGGCGCACGCCCGGCCCGGTGCGGCTGAAGCCGCGGCCCGACCTGATGCGGCTGATGCGCACCCCCTTGGGCCGGCTGGTGGCGCGGCCCTGGTTCGACGGCATGTCGCTGGCCCTGCTGCGCGGCTGGTTCCTGCCGGCGTCGCGCAGCCTGGCCGCGGCGATCGTGTCCGAGGGCGACCTGCGCCGGTTCTGCGCCGAGCTGGACATCCCGCCCGACGCCCTGGGCAAGCGGCCGGTCTGGCTGGGCCGTACCCTTCGCGACGTCGCCCGCCTGACCGAGCAGCACCGCCAGGCCGACGCCGAATGGCAGCGCCTGCTGTTCTCCACCACCGCGCCTTTGGCGGAAGCAGTGGCGGCGGAGGAAGCGCGACTCGACGCCGCCTCGGCCCTGACCACCAGCCGGCTGCGCTTCGCCCTGTTCGGCAACAACCGCAAGATCCCGGCCTGCCGCTGGGCGATCCCGACCGAGGCCGAGGTCGAGGCCCGGCACGGCGCCCGGCGGACCGATCCGGAGAACGCCTACCGCCTGCCCGAGCTGCTGCCGGCCATCGCCGAGACGCGACGGCTGCCCAGCGAGCTGGGCACCGACCACTGGCTGACCTTCCCGTCGCCGGAGCCGGCGGTGGACAGCGCCTGCTGGGCCCGGGTGTTCACCCCGGCCAATGTGGTGAACCCGCCCACCGTGGTGCATCTGCACGGCGTGTGCATGGAGCCGGACCATCTGCGCGGCCCGCTGACGGAGATCGAATCCCTGGTCCGGCGCGGCCTGCGCGTGGTGCTGGTCGAGGCGCCGTGGCATGGCCGGCGCAAGCGTCCCGGATCCTATGCCGGCGAGCCGATGGTGGCGTCGACGCCGCTCGGCGCGCTGGACCACCTCTCGGCCGCCGTGCGCGAGGTCGCGATCCTGACCCGCTGGGCCCGGCAGACGAGCACCGGGGCGGTGGGCTGGACCGGCATCAGCTTCGGTGCCCTGACGGCGCAGCTGGCCGCCACCCATTGCGGCGGCTGGCCGGCCGACTGCCGGCCGGATGCGCTGCTGCTGTTCACCACCTCGGAAGGGATCGAGGAGATCGCCCTCGGCGGCTCCTTCGCCCGCGCCTTCGGGCTGGACCGGGCGCTCACGGCCGCCGGCTGGACCGAAGCGTCGCTGAGCCGCTGGCGGCCGCTGACCGACCCGGTGGAGCGGCCGCAGATGGACACCGGCAATGTCTTCATGGTGCTGGGCAGCAAGGACGACGTCACCCCCTTCGCCGGCGGCCAGGCCATCGCCAGGCGCTGGGGCGTGCCGGAGGCGCAGGTCCATATCCGGCCGCAGGGCCATTTCTCGGTGCCGGCCGGGCTGATGGTCGACGGCGCGCCGATCGCCGATTTCGCGGCAAGGCTGCTGTCGCTGTGAGCCTGCTGATCGTCACCGGCGGCGGCCGCGGCATCGGCGCCGCCATCGCCCGCCGCGCGGCGCGGGACGGCTGGGCCGTCTGCGTCAACTACCGCGCCGACGCCGTGGCGGCCGAGGCGGTGGCGGCGGAGATCTCCAGCGCCGGTGGCCGGGCCATCGCCGTACCCGCGGACGTGTCGCAGGAGGACGAGATCCGGTCCCTGTTCGACCGCGCCGAGGCTGCCTTCGGGCCGGTGCAGGGGCTGGTCAACAATGCCGGCATCACCGGCCGCAACGGCCTGCTGGCCGATCTGGAGGCCGAGACCTTGCGGCAGGTGGTCGACGTCAACCTGGTCGGCCCGATCCTGTGCGCACGGGAGGCGGTGCGCCGCTTCCGCGCCACCGGGACCACAGGGGCGATCGTCAGCCTGTCCTCGATCGCGGCACAGACCGGCAGCCCGGGCGAATACGTTCACTATGCCGCGACCAAGGGCGCGATCGAGAGCTTCACGGTCGGCCTGGGCCGCGAGCTGGCGGCCGAGGGCATCCGGGTCAATGCGGTGGCGCCGGGCATGATCCGGACCGGGATCCATGCGCCGGGACGGCTGGAGCGGGTGACCGCCCGGATCCCCGCCGGGCGGCCGGGCGAGCCGGAGGAGGTCGACCACCGCCACGGTGCTGAAGGTGGCGGGCGGGATCTGAGAGCCTGCCCCGCTCAGGCCAAGATTTCGCCGCGTGCCGCGGACAGGATCGGGCCTGTCGGCCAAGCGGGCGATCTGATACGACCGGCGGAGACGATTCCCACGGTCGCGATGGGGCGAGACAGGAATGATGATCCGGCGCGGTTTGCTTCCGATGGTCCTGCTGCTCAGCGGCGTCAGCATCCAGGCAGCCCAGGCGAGCGGGGATTTCGGCTGCTCGGTGACGTGGTCGCTGAAGCAGGACGGTCTCGACGGCTGCAACAACCTGCCCTTCCTGAGCCCGGCCAACGACAGCCGGGTCAATCTGCGCCTGCTGCTGGCCGACCAGGGGCTGGCGCCGATGCCGGACGCGCCGCCGTCGGAATACGACCGCGAGATGGGCTACGCGCTGGTGCCGTTCCCGCTCGACCGGCTGGGGCCGCCGGAGGAGCCGCCGGCGGATATGCAAGCCGGCGGCGCCGGCAGCGGCGAGACGGCCGTGGTCGAGACCCAGCCCGCCCTCGATCCCGACCGCGCGGCGCTGGCCGAGCTGGCGCAGACCATCGGCGTGCCGCCGGAGGCCGTGACCTCCGCCGCGACGGAGAGCAGCGGCAACCTGTTCGCCACCGGCGAGGGCAGCCGTTGCGCCAGCAACGACGATGCCGCGGCCCGGGCCTTCCTGCAGCAGCTGGTCGGCAGCACCGATCTGCCGGCCGCCGAGCGCCTGTCGCTGGCCCGGGCGCGCCTGGCCATGCTGGGCGGCTGCAGCTGGGACGAGGCGCAGCGGGCCAGCCTGGTGCCCACGGACGTACAGTCGGCGCCGGGCAAGCAGTTCGCCGGCTACCTGCAGGGCGCGGTCGCCTTCTATGCCGGCGACTTCCCGCAGGCGACCGAGGCGTTCAAGGCGCTGGACGGCAGCGCCCAGCCCTGGCTGCAGGAGACGGCGCGCTACCTGGAGGCGCGCACCCTGCTGAACCAGGCGCAGCAGAACGCCTTCGACGAGATGGGCTATCCCAAGCTGGAGAATGTCGACAAGGCCGTCCTGGCGGAGTCGGAAAAGGCGTTCGAGGCCTATCTCCAGGCCTATCCGAGCGGCCTCTACACCGCCTCGGCCCGCGGCCTGTTGCGCCGAGTGTACTGGCTGGGCGACGACCCGACCCGGCTGGCCGCCGCCTATGCCGGGCTGCTGGGCAAGACCCCGGCCGATGCCGCGGCGCTCGACGCGCTGGTGCAGGAGACCGACAACAAGCTGCTGGTGTCCAAGCGCAGCGCCGACGTCACCGACCCGACGCTGCTGGCGGTGATGGACCTGATGATGATGCGCGACAAGGGCATCGATGTCGGCGGCGACGGCGGTCCGATCATCGGCCTGGACACACTGGAACAGCAGAAGCCGCGCTTCGCCGACCGGCCGGACCTGCACGGCTATCTGGTGGCCGCCTACCAGTTCTACGTCGCGCAGTCGCCGGACGAGACGCTGAAGAGCCTGCCGGACGCGGTGCCGACCGGCGCCATGAGCTTCCTCGAGTTCAGCCGCCAGACCCTGCGCGGCTTCGCGCTGGAGGCCAAGGGCGACTGGGCCGGGGCGCAGACGCTCTGGCTGCAGCTGATCCCGCTGGCCAAGCCGCTGCAGCGCGCCCAGCTGGAGCTGGCGCTGGCCATGAACTACGAGCGCAGCGGCAAGCTGGCGACGGTGTTCGAGCCGGGATCCCCGATCAAGAGCCCGGAGATCCGCCGGATCCTGCTGCGCAATCTGGCCGGGCAGGCACTGCTGCGCCAGCAGGCCAAGGCGACGGATGCGACCGAGCAGGAGCGCGACACTGCCCTGTTCACGCTGCTGTACAAGGACCTGATGCGCGGCCACTACCGCAGCTTCGCCACCGACCTGGCGCTGCTGCCCGACCCGCTGCCGGAGAAGCCGTCGGTGCCCTGGGACCAGTCCCTGACCTTGTTCCACTGGGACGGCGCCTCGGCCGAATCCGACTACACCTGCCCGTCGATCCGCGAGATCGCGGCGACGCTGCAGAAGAGCCCGGAGAGCCCGGAGGGGCTGAACTGCCTGGGCGAGTTCATCCTGCGCAACGGCCTGGACTCCTACGCCCTCGACACCCAGCCGGACGACAAGCAGCTGGGCGGCACCGCGACCCAGTTCCCGGGCAAGGTCTATTCCCGGCTGGACGGCTACATGCATGTGATGGCCGATGCCAAGGCCGGCCGCAACGACCGCGCCTACGCCCTGTACCGCGCCATCAACTGCTTCGCGCCGAGCCAGAACAATGGCTGCGGCCCGCAGGAGATCCCGCAGAACCAGCGCAAGCAGTGGTTCCAGACGCTGAAGTCGCGCTACGGCACCACCGCCTGGGCGAAGAGCCTCCGATACTATTGGTGACGATGCGGCGCCGGACGCTGCTGGCGGCGGCGCTGCTGCTGGCGGCGCCGGGGCCGGCCGGCGCCACGGTCGACGCCACCCGGCACGATTCCTTCTGGCTGTGGGCGGGGGTGCCGCCGCCGGCGGTGCTGGCCCAGGCCCGGACCCTCTATGTCCTGCAGGGCCAGATCGATCCGCCGCCGCGCGGCGGCCCCGGCCCGGCCCGGATGATCGCCCAGGGTATCGCCGTGCCGCGGCTGCGCCAGGGCGAGATCTGGCTGGCCTACCGCGCCCACACGCTGCGCTGGCCGCCGCAGATCCTGCCCACCATCCTGGCCCAGGCCCGGCGCTGGAAGCAGGCCGGCAACCCGGTGGTCGGCATCCAGATCGACTTCGATGCCCGCACCCGCCACCTGCAGGAGTATGCCGCCTTCCTGCGCGGGCTGCGGGCGCAGCTGCCGCCCGAATACCGGCTGAGCATCACCGGGCTGATGGACTGGGGCAGCAACGCCGACCCCGAGGCGATCAACCAGCTGCGGGGCGTGGTCGACGAGGTGGTGGTGCAGACCTATCAGGGCCGCCGCACCATCCCGAGCTACCGCGCCTACCTGCCGCGCATCGCCCGGCTGACCCTGCCCTTCAAGATCGGGCTGGTGCAGGACGGCGAATGGGAGGCGTCCGACGCGCTGACCGCCAGCCCCTGGTTCCGGGGGTATGTAGTGTTCCTGCTGAAGCCTTAGACGGGCCGCGACCGCCGGTACCCATCCAGGTCCAGCGTCATTTCCACCAGGTCCATGCCGGGGGCGAAGCCGTCCGGCACCTGCCGGGTCTGGATGAAGCCGTGGCGGGCGAAGAAGCCGCGGCTGTGCTGCGAGGTCTCGATCGCGACCGAGCGGAACGTCGGGTCGGCGGCGATGCGGTCGAGCCGCTCGGTCAGCAGGACGCTGCCCAGCCCGGCGCGATGCCGGTCGCCGCGCACCATGCCCCAGCACAGCACCGCGACCGAGGCGTCGCCCTCGGCCGCCGCGAAGCCGCCGCAGCCCAGCGCCTGTCCCGCCGCATCCTCCAGCACGAAATACGGGCCGGGCAGTCCGTCGACGAAGTCGAGGAAATCCTGCCGCTCCTGCGCCGCGAAGTAGCGCGGCACATTGCTGTCGAACAGGGCGAGGCCGAGGGCCCGGTCCTCCGGCCGCCAGAGGCGGATGCGAACAGCGTCATCGGTCATGGGCGATTCTCCAGCCCGCAAATCTAGCGTATGAACCGGGCAACGGAGGGGCTTCATGACACAGACATTCACGATCCGTCGCATCGCCTGCGGCCTGGCCCTGCTGGGCGCGCTGACCGGGCCGGCCCTGGCCTATGACGACGCCACCGAGAGCCGGATCCGCACGCTGGTCGAGACCGGCATGCAGTACTACTGGTCCGGCGGCGACGTGAAGAAGGCCGAGGCGGAGGTGTTCAAGGGCATCACCCTGCACGGCCGCTACGACGTGGTCGAGCAGGCCTTCGCCGAGGCCTCGACCCTGGCGCCGGAGCGGCTGGACTTCCGCTACGCCGTCGCCTCCACCCAGATCATCCAGAAGAAGATCCCGGAGGCCGAGGCGACGTATCAGGAGATCACCCGGCACGATTCGCGCGCCACCGACGCCTATGCCTGGCTGGCGGCGCTGGCCCGGGTGCGCGGCGACGCCGACGCCGCGGCGCTGGCCGACATCGCCCTGGCCGGCCTCGACCGCCCTCTGGCCGAGCGGTACCGCGCCCGCTTCGCCCGCACCGAGGCGATCCTGGCCGACCCGCCGGCCACTACGGTCCCGGCGCTGCCGGGCAAGCCGGTGATCCTGGTGCTGGGCTACGCGCTGGCCAAGGACGGCACCATGCAGCCGACGCTGCTGGACCGGCTGGACGTGGCGCTGAAGGCGGCGCAGGCGAACCCCACCGCCCGGCTGATCGTCACCGGCGGCCAGCCCCAGGCCGGCGTGACCGAGGCCGACCTGATGACCCGCTGGCTGGTCGAGAAGGGCGTCGACCGCGACCGCGTGATCGGCGAGGACAAGGCCAAGGACACGGTCGGCAACGGGCTGAACGCGGCCTCGCTGATCAAGCGCCATGGCGGCGACGCGGTGATCCTGGTGACCAGCGCCAGCCATATGCGCCGGGCCCGGGTGGTGACCGAGGAGGCGCTGGCCCAGTACGGGCTGAGCCTCGCCGTGGTGCCGGCGATCGCGCTGGACGCCCCGTCGCTGGAGGAGGCGGCGAAGGTCAGCCCCGACGAGCGGCTGGTGGTCTATCGCGACCTGATGCGGACGTCCGGCCTGTGGGCCTATCCGGGCCTGCAGCAGTAAGGTTCCGCCCACCCCAACCTGTCATCGCCGGGCTTGACCCGGCGATCCAGAAGCTGTCGACAGACTCTGGATGCCCGGGTCAATCCTCGGATCAAGTCCGAGGACGGGCATGACAATGTGAGCAAGAAGCGAAAACAGACCCCCATGTCCCCCGACCTTGCCGCCATCCGGCGCGCCACGCTGATCGGCGGCACCGCCGTGCTGATGTGGGCGACGCTGGCCCTGCTGGCCACCTGGGCCAGCGCCATCCCGCCGTTCCAGCTGACCGGCATGGCCTTCGCCGTCGCCTTCCTGATCGGGCTCGGCTGGATGGCGCCTGGCGCCGCCGGTCGAGGCCAACCTGATCAACTACGCCTGGCCGCTGCTGATCGTGCTGTTCTCCGCTTTGCTGCCGGGCGAGCGGCTGCGCTGGTGGCATGTCGCCGGGGCGGCGCTGGGGCTGCTCGGCGTCGTCGTGCTGATCGGCGGGCGGGGGGTGGCGTTCGATCCTGCCTTCGCCCTGGGCTACGGCGCTGCCGTCCTTTCGGCGATGATCTGGGCCGGCTATTCGGTGCTGAGCCGGCGGATCGGCGCGGTGCCGACCGAGACGGTGGGCTGGTTCTGCGGCGGCACCGCCCTGCTGTCGCTGCTGTGCCATCTCGCGCTGGAGCGGACGGTGGTGCCGGACGCCGCCGGCTGGGCCGCGATCGCGGGGCTGGGCCTGGGGCCGGTCGGCCTGGCCTTCTTCGTCTGGGACCATGGGGTGAAGCGCGGCGACATCCGGGCGCTGGGCGCCTTCGCCTATGCCGCGCCGCTGCTGCCGACCCTGCTGCTGATCGCCTTCGGCCAGGGCGCCCTGACCCTGTCGGTCGGCGCCGCCTGCGCCCTGATCGTCGGCGGCGCGATCCTGGCCGGGCGCGACCTGTGGGCCCGGCGCGCCGCGCAGGCCTGAAGCGGAACGATGGGGGGTCGGGCTCCGCCTCGACAAAGGGCCGTCACCCGAAGGACGAGACCTCTTCAGGATACCCGCCGTTCGAGCCGATCCCATCCCTTCTGCTCTCCCCCTCCCCTCGCGGGAGGGGGCAGGGGGAGGGGGTTTCGCCGTCAGAGGCCGGCCTGAACTCTGATGTGCCTCGGCCATGACGGCCTGTCCTCTGCGCATTGGCGCGCGGACGCGCGCAGACCCCTCCCCCAACCCCCTCCCGCAAGGGGAGGGGGAGTGTGGAAGGCTGCGTTCGCGAGTGCCGGAGGTTGGTGAAGCGGGCGAGTTCGCCGGCGGTTATCCTGTGTCCCAGGGCTTAGGCTTGCGGCGGCCCGCGCCGGCGGAGCGAGGCTCGGGCTGATCCTCAGGATCCTCCTCGTCGTCCTCGCCATCCTCCGGCGGGATGAAGCCGTAATGCTCCATGGCCTCGTCGGCCATCTCCAGCCAGCGCTCCACCTCCACCGGGAAGTTCCAGCGCCGGCACAAGGCCGCCACTGCGACCTCCGGCCGGCTGGCTTCGATGAACTCCGATACCTCCGGCCGCTCGACCCGCTCGCAGACCTCGGCGACGCGGCGGTCGACCTCATCGTCGTCCTCCGACACCTCATAGGCGGCCGCCAGCATCGCCAGCTTCACCCGCAGGTCGTGCCAGTCCGCCTGCGCCGACTCCCGCTTCGCCGCGGTCTTGCGCCGCTCGTCGCGATGATTGGCGAACTTGTCCTCCAGCAGCAGGGTCAGCCGCAGCGAGCGGGTGACGACGGCGATCCGCCGGCAATAGTCGATTCCGGGCTGCGGGGCCTCCACCGCCTCGGTGCGGGTGGCCTCGATGATCTCCATATGGACGTCCGCCGCCCGGGCGAGCATGCGCAGATGCCGCGCCGTCCGCTCCTCCTGGGGAGAGGCCGGGGCTTCCGACATCGGATCGGTCTGCGCCTTGTCCATGGAACATAACATGAACGAGATCGCAAATTAATGCAATGAAACAATGTGTTTAGAGCGGGATGAGGATCGCTCTATCCGAGGTCGAGCATGGCACCGGAGCGGCGGCGGGTCTCGCGCCACAGGATGTAAAGGCCGCTGCCGATCACCACCGCGGCGCCGACCATGGTGACGGCATCGATGGTGTCGCCGAACAGCACCAGCCCGTACAGCACGCCCCAGATCATCTGGCTGTACTGGAACGGCGTCACCGCGCTGGGCGGCGCCGAATGCAGCGCCCGGATCAGCAGGATGTGCCCGGCGGCGCTGAGCACTCCGCCGCCCGCGAGGCCGAGCAGCCCCAGCGCATCGGGCGTGACCCAGACGAAGGGCAGGGCGGCGCCGCCGCCAATCACCATGGCCAGGAACAGCAGGGCCAGTTGGGCGGCGTCGCTCTCGCGCCGGCCGATCCGGCGCGACACGATCAGCGCGGCCGAGAAGAACAGCGGCGAGGCCAGCGCCGCGGCATGGCCGGCATCGAACGCCACCAGCCCCGGGCGCAGCATCACCAGGATGCCGAGAAAGCCGACGATCACCGCCGCCCAGCGGTGCCGGCCGACCGCCTCGCCCAGGAACGGCACCGACAGCGCGGTGACCAGGATCGGCGTGGCGAACAGCAGGGCGTAGACATCGGCCAGCGGCAGCCGGCCGAAGGCCCAGGCGGCGGAGATGGCGGAGGCGGTGATCAGGGCGCTGCGCAGCAGCGTCGCGCCCGGCAGGCGCGGCCGCAGCCGGTCCCAGCCGCCCGACCGCACGGCATGGCCGGCGGCCACCGGCAGGGCGAACAGGCCGAAGAAGAAGAACAACTCGAAGGCGGTGATGCCGCGGCTGCCGATCAGCCATTTCGAGATGGCGTCGCCGGCCGAGAAGCAGGCAAAGCCGGCGACGGCGCAGGCGATGCCGGCACCGATCCGGTCGGTGCCGAGGGCGAGGCTGGTCATGGACGATCCGCGGGCGACGGCGATGCGGATGTCTTAGCAGAGGCGGGGGGTGAAAGCCTTTGCAATCGAAAGAATGATCGATCGGATCAACGCATTGCCTCTCCCGCTTGCGGGAGAGGCCGGAGACGCGAAGCGGCTCCGGGTGAGGGTTCTTTGTCGAGGCCCGGGCCAGCCCTCACCCGGTCGTCCTGCGGACGCCCGGCCTCTCCCGCCAGGCGGGAGAGGCAACGCAAAAACAAGATCTTCTCCCCCTACCCCAGCTCCGGCCGCCAGCCGGGCGGGGCCAGGGTGAAGCCTTCGAAGCGGAAGGCCGGGGCGACGACGCAGCTGACCAGGGTCCAGTCGCCCAGGCTGCGCGCCGCCTGCCAGTGGCCTTCCGGCACCACCCCCTGGAAGCGGTCGCCGGCCAGGATGTCGGGGCCGAGGCGCAGCACCTCGCCCGCCTGCCCGGCTTCCGCGATCGACAGCTCCAGCGGCGCGCCGGCCTGCCAGATCCAGATCTCCGGCGCGTCCACCGCGTGCCAGTGCGACACCTCGCCAGCCCGCAGCAGGAAGTGGATCAGCGAGGCCCGGCCGCGGCCGCCTTCCGGCGGCGGGTCGCGCCACAGCTCGACATAATGCCCGCCCTCGGGGTGCGGCTGCATGCCGAGCCTGGCGATGATCGCCTCCGGCGTCATCGCGCTCATGCCTGGGCGATCGTCGCGATGTAGGACGGGCGCTCGGCGAATCCGGCATGCCAGGCGGCCAGGCGCGGATGGGTCTCGCGCCAGCCCCAGTCGGCGAAGCGCAGGTCGAGATAGCCGAGGGCACTGGCGGCGCCGATCGTGCCGATGGTCACCGGCCCGTCGAGCTCCGCCGCATCGGCCTCCATCTGGTCGAGCGACTTCCGGATCTTGGTCTTCTGGCGTTCGATCCAGGGCTCGTGCTGCTTGTCGGCCGGGCGCAGCGTGATCTCGTAGCGGATCAGCAGCGCGGCATCCATCAGCCCGTCGGCCAGGGCTTCCCAGCGCAGGGCGCGCCAGCGGTCCGCCCCCGCGGCCGGGACCAGCTTCGGCCCGTCATGCAGCGTGTCGAGATACTCGCAGATCACCGGGCTGTCGTAGAGCGGGCCGAACTCGGTCTCCAGCACCGGGATCTTGTTCAGCGGGTTGCGCGCCGACAGGCCGCTGGCCGGGTCCTCGGTGCTGGTCGGCACCACCTCGATCCGGTCCTGCAGGCCGGTCTCATGGGCGACGATGCGGACCTTGCGGGCGAAGGGCGAGAACGGGCTGTAGAGGAGCTTCATGATCGTCCTGGGTCAGGGAAATGGTCAGAACCGGTCCTTGCGGCCGCGGATTTCGGCGAAGACGGCGACCGGGTCGGCGCCGGCCATGCCGATCGCGGCCTGCAGCTCCGGCTTGTCGGCGCGCAGGAAGGGGTTGGCCAGCTTCTCGCGGCCGAGTTGCGCCGGGATGGTGGCGGCGCCGCTCTCGCGCGCGTCGTCGACATCCTCGGCATAGGCCTGCAGCACCGGGTTGGCGCCGTCGACCGTCAGCGCGAAGCGGGCGTTCGACTGGGTGTATTCATGGCCGCAATAGATCCGGGTGGTGTCCGGCAGCGCCCGCAGCTTCAGCAGGCTGGACCACATCTGCTCCGGCGTGCCCTCGAGCAGGCGGCCGCAGCCCAGGGCGAACAGCGTGTCGCCGCAGAACAGCACGCCGGCATCCTCGAACCAGAAGGCGATATGGCCGGCGGTATGGCCGGGGACGTCGAGCACAGAACCACGGGCGGCACCGATCATGACGTGGTCGCCCTCGGCCACGCCGCGGTCGAGGTCGGGGATGCGCGCCGATTCCGCCGCCGGCCCGACGATCGAGGCGCCGTAGCGCTTCGCCAGCTCGTGATTGCCGCCGACATGGTCGCCGTGATGGTGGGTGTTCAGGATCCAGTCCAGCCGGCCACCCTTGGCCTCCAGCTTCGCCGCCACCGGGTCGGCCTCGCCGGGGTCGACCACGCCGACCATGCCGGTCGACTCATCCTCCAGCAGATAGGCGTAGTTGTCCTTCAGGACGGGAATCAGCGTGACGCGAAGCGAGGCCATGCGTCCTCCTGGATCAGCGGGATCGGGACAGGGCAGCATAGCCGCTCCCGGCCCGCTCCGCGACCCAATCACAACTCGATGTCGGCCAGGCTTTCTATCAACGTCACCCGCGGCAGGGATTCGGCCACGCCACGGCGGCCGCGCGCCGGGCGGACCGGGGCCGCCCGGTCGTCGGCGGCCTTGAGGTCGCCGAAATCGAGTCCGGTGCGGGTTTCCAGCTCCGCGATCGGCAGCTGGTACAGCCGGAACGGCTCCAGCCCCAGCGCCTCGATCCGGTTCAGCAGGTCCTCCTGGGTCAGCAGGAAGGCCTTGGCCTTCAGCGCCCCGGCCTCGATATAGGCCACGATCTTCCAGAAGTCGCGCGGGATGGCGGTGTCGCGATAGACCGGGTCGTCGTCGCGGAACACCGGGCCGCCCAGCACCGAGACGCGCAGCTGCTCGACCTCCACCTCCTCCAGGATCGCGTTCTCCAGCAGGCCCCACAGGCCGTTCAGACCCGACTGGTTGTAGGCCTCGTGCTGCGGCGCGATGTTGGTGAAGTAGAAGGACTCGCGGTTGGCCCGCGCCGCCTCCTCCGGCGTCCCCCACACCAGGTCCTGGCGCCGGGCGATGTGGCCGCGGTCGAGGCGGTTGGCGGCGTAGAGCGCGTCGCCGGACTGCCATTTCGCGTCGACCAGCGGGTCGACCGCGAACTTCAGCCCGCTGCGGCTGAGCAGCCGGATCTGGCCGCCATCGACGTTCCAGGCGACCCAGCGGGCGAGGCGGCGCGACCTGCTGAGCACCAGCGAGAAATGGGTGTGGCGGATGATGGCGGAGCCCCCGGCCTTGGCGGCATCCGTCTCCTGCGCCTTCGACATCGCCGGCAGCGGCACGGTCTTGCCGGCCAGGAAGCGCGGGTCGAAGCCGCCGCCGGTGGCCGCCGGCGCGGCCAGGGCCAGCGCCGGCGGGGTCGGCTCGATCTCCAGCTTCTTGAACACGGCGTCGGCGGTGCAGGCCAGGGCGAAGTCGCCCTCGCTGGCCTCGGCGCCGTCGGCCTCGCCGCCGAAATGCAGGCCCAGCATGACGTCGGTCGGGTTGCCCTTGCCGTCGAGGCCGAGCCAGACCGAGCCGGAATCGCCGCCCTTGCTGATCTCGTTCTCGGCCGCCGGGCGGTCCGGGTCGGGGCCGATCTCGAAGCCGCCGATGCGCTTGGTGCCGACCCCGTCGCCGTAGGACAGCTTCACCGTGGTCTCGATCCGGGTGACGATGCCCCAGGTGACACCGGTGGTGCGGCCGGACTTGACCACCCGGTCGCCGAGCTCCGGCCGGCCCAGCCGCGCGACCCGGACGCCGAGGTCGAGGATCTTCGGGTCGATCTCCCGCCCCTCGATCCGGGCGATGGCGCAGTCCCCGGCCAGGCCGAGATGGCTGCGCACCAGCACGCCGCAGCCGTTGCTCTCGACCCGGTTGTCGTCGAATGGCCCGGGCTGGACCACGGTGTCGCCCAGCCGGCCCTGCTCGCCCTGCAGCACATGCCAGTTCGACAGGATGTGCGGCCGCCCCTCCTGCCGGTCGTAGACGATGCAGCCGAGGGTGCCGGCCGTGCCGGCGGGATGGCTGACGCTGATGCCGGGCAGCAGCGGGTCGTGCCGCAGCTTGCGCTCGTCCTTCACCACCTGCGGCACCAGCTGCCAGGACGGCTTGTAGCGCCGCTCGACCACGTCGGTCGGGA
The DNA here is from genome assembly GCA_019508225.1 of Inquilinus limosus. GTDB lineage: Bacteria > Pseudomonadota > Alphaproteobacteria > DSM-16000 > Inquilinaceae > Inquilinus > Inquilinus limosus_D. Next base: position 16,779 of record JAEKLZ010000199.1, read on the forward strand.
TCTTGACGCCGTCGACCGTGATGCTCCTCGGCAGCGGCGGGATGCCCTCCTCCACCAGCCCCTGCGGCGCGATCTTGCGGCCGACGGTGAACTGGATGCACAGCGCGCCCGTCGGCTTGCCGTTCTCGAGCTTCCGGCCGATGCCGACCGAGGTGACGTTCGGATGCTCGAGATAGAGATCCGCGGCCTCGCGGGCGGCCTGCTTCAGGCGCTCCGGGTCGATTCCGCGAGGCTCGGTCTTGCGGGCCATGAAGCGACTCCTGAAATATCCTGTTGTGGCAGCCGGATTCGCGATGGCTCCATCCTGCCATCGATGCGTTATCCTAACGTGACTTTGCCCAGAGGACGACGGGCGCCCATAGGACAACGGGCCCATGTACAGCGACGTCATCGACCTGCGTGAGTTCTACGAGACCAGCCTGGGCCTGGTGGTGCGCCGCATGGTGCGCCGGCAGATCCGCCTGCTGTGGCCGGACACGCAGGGCCAGATCATCCTCGGCCTGGGCTACGCCACGCCGTTCCTGCGGCCGTTCCTGGGCGAGGCCGAGCGGGTGATCGCCTGCATGCCGGCCGAGCAGGGCGTCGCCCATTGGCCGCCGGACGGCCGCGGCCTGGTGGCGCTGAGCGAGGAGACCGAGCTGCCGCTGCCCGACATGTCGGTCGACCGGGTGCTGCTGGTGCACGGGCTGGAGGCGACCGAGCAGCTGGGCGAGCTGATGCGCGAGATCTGGCGCGTGCTGAACGGCAGCGGCCGGCTGCTCGTGGTGGTGCCGAACCGGCGCAGCCTGTGGGCGCGGTCCGACCGCACCCCGTTCGGCCACGGCAAGCCCTATTCGTCGAACCAGCTGAACCAGATGCTGCGCCAGCACCAGTTCGTGCCGGAGCGGGTGGCCCGCGCCCTGTGGCTGCCGCCGACACACTCACGCTTCCTGCTGTCCACCGCCCCGGTGTGGGAGGAGGTCGGCGCCCGCTGGTTCCAGCGCGTCGCCGGCACGGTGATGGTCGAGGCGTCGAAGCAGATCTACCAGCTGTCGCGCGGCAAGAAGGTCCGCGCCCGGCGGCCGGTGCTGGTCCCGGTCGGGGCGGGGCAGCCGGCTTTGGGCGTGCGGCGCGACGGCGAGGAGCAGCCGGGCTAGCCCGGCGCGGCGAGGCGGCAAGCCCGGACGGCAGCACGGTCCCGGTCTGGCCGGGGTTCCGGGGCCGGCACGGCGATTTCAGGGGGTGCGGAGGCGCCGGTCCACGATGCGTAAAACCCCAGATGTTTCCTTTGCTTTCACCCCTGCCCCGTTCTACATCTGATCGCCCTCGACCCGGCAGGCTGCAGCCCGTTCCAGACGATGTCAGATTCCCCCCAGCCTCTCGACTCGCTGCGCCAGCGGATCGACGAGATCGACGAAGCGCTTCATGACCTGATCATGCAGCGGGCCGGGGTGGTGCATGACATCGCCATCGCCAAGAACGGCGACCCGCTGGCCATGCGGCCGGGCCGCGAGGCCGCGATCCTGCGCCGCCTGGCGGCCCGGCACAGCGGTGACTTTCCGCTGCCGGAGCTGACCCGGATCTGGCGCGAGCTGATCGCCGGCTGCACCCGCATGCAGGCGCCCTTCGCCGTCGCCGTGCACGCGCCGGACGCCCAGACCGAGCTGTGGGACCTGGCGCGCGACCATTATGGCAGCCACACCCCGATGACCCCGGTCGCCGGACCGATCCAGGCGATCCGCGCCGTCTATGACGGCAGCGCCGCCGTGGCGGTCCTGCCCTGGCCCGTGGAATCCGACACCGACCCCTGGTGGCAGGTGCTGGTGTCGGACGACCCGCGCGCCCCGCGGGTCGTCGGCACCCTGCCCTTCGTGGTGACCGAGCGGCATCGCGACGAGCCGCTGGCCCTGGCCGTCGCCCATCTCGCCCCCGAGCAGACCGGCGACGACCACGCGCTGGTCGCGGTCGAGGTCACCGGCGACATCAGCCGCAGCCGGCTGAAGCAGCTTCTCGAGGCCGTCGGCCTGCCGCCGGTGGCGTTCTGGACCCGGCCGGCGCGCAGTGCCGAGGATGCCGCCGTGCATCTGGTCGACGTGGCCGATTTCGTCGCCCCCGGCGACGCCCGGCTGGCCAGCCTGGCCGAGCGGCTGGAGGGGCTGTCCCCCCACATCCGCCTGATCGGCGGCTTCGCCACCCCGATCACCATCGGCCATCGGAGCTGAGAGGTCCCATGACCGCGATCCAAGCGCCGCGCCCCCGCCCGGGCCTGCTGGACATCGACCCCTATGTCGGCGGCGAGGCCAAGGCCGTGCCGCATCCGCAGCTGGGCCGGCCGATCCGGCTGGCCTCGAACGAGGGTGCCTTCGGCCCGAGCCCGAAGGCGACCGCGGCCTATCGCGAGCTGGGCGGCGAGATCCACCGCTATCCGGACGGCGGCTGCAGCGCCCTGCGCGAGGCCCTGGCCGCCCGCTTCGGCCTGGATGCCGGGCGCATCGTCGCCGGCGCCGGGTCGGACGAGCTGATCGCGCTGCTGGCGAAGAGCTATGCCGGGCCGGGCGACGAGGTGCTGTACAGCCGGCACGGCTTCCTGATGTACCCGATCGCGGCCAAGGCCGTCGGCGCCACGCCGATCGCCGCGCCGGAGGCGGACCTCAAGACCGATGTCGATGCCCTGCTGGCGCGGGTGACGCCGCGCACCCGCATCCTGTTCCTGGCCAACCCGAACAACCCGACCGGCTACCTGCTGCCGCGGGCCGAGGTCGAGCGGCTGCATGCGGCCCTGCCCTCGGATGTGATCCTGGCGCTCGATGCCGCCTATGCCGAATACATCGATGACCCGGAGTACAGCGCCGGCGCCGATCTGGTCGACCGGGCCGGCAATGTCGTGATGCTGCGCACCTTCTCGAAGATCTACGGCATGGGCGCGCTGCGGCTGGGCTGGGCCTATGCCTCGGCCGGCGTCACCGACGTGCTGCACCGCGCCCGCGGGCCGTTCAACGTCAGCGCCGCGGCGCAGGCGGCGGGCGTGGCGGCGCTGGCGGACGAAGCGTTCATCGAGAAGAGCCGCGCCCACAACGCCGAATGGCGGCGCTGGACCGCGGCGGAAGCGGAAAAGCTGGGCCTGACGCCGCTGCCCTCGGCCGGCAACTTCCTGCTGGTCGATTTCGGCGATCGCGATGCCGAGGCCGCCCGGCTGCACCTGAAGGACAGCGGCATCCTGGTGCGCCAGATGGGCGGCTACGGCCTGCCCAGCTGCCTGCGCATCACCATCGGCACCGAGGAGGAGATGCGGGCCGTGGTCACGGCGCTGGCCGAGCATTTGCGCGGCCGATGACGACGCCAGCGACCGACACCGGGGCGCCGATCTTCAAGCGCCTGGCCCTGCTGGGCATCGGCCTGATCGGATCCTCCGTCGCGCGCGCCGCCCGCAAGCACGGGCTGGCGGCTGAGATCGTCGGCCATTCCCGGCGCCGGGAGACCCGCGACGAAGCGATGGCGCTGGGCTTCCTCGACCGGGTCGAGGCCGACCCGGCCGCCGCCGTGGCCGGCGCCGATATCGTGATGATCTGCGCCCCGATGGGCGCCTATGAGCAGCTGGCCAAGGCCATCGCCCCGGCCCTGGCGCCCGGCGCCGTGGTCACCGATGTCGGCTCGGTCAAGGGCATGGTGGCGAAGACCATCGCGCCCTATCTGCCGGCCGGCGTGCATCTGGTGCCCGGCCATCCGATCGCCGGCACCGAGCATTCCGGCCCGTCCGCCGGCTTCGCCGAGCTGTTCATCGACCGCTGGTGCGTGCTGACGCCGGAGCCGGGCGTCGACCCGCAGGCGGTGGCCAAGGTCGAGGCGCTGTGGCGCGGCATGGGCATGATGGTCGAGCGCATGACCGCCGAGCACCATGACCGGGTGCTGGCCATCACCTCGCATATCCCGCATCTGATCGCCTACACCATCGTCGGCACCGCCTCGGACATGGAGGAGGCGACCCAGGCCGAGGTGATCCGCTTCTCCGCCGGCGGCTTCCGCGACTTCACCCGCATCGCCGGCTCCGACCCGGTGATGTGGCGCGACGTGTTCCTGACCAACAAGGACGCGGTGCTGGAGGTGCTGCAGCAGTTCACCGAGGACCTGGTGCGGCTGCAGCGCGCCATCCGCCGTGGCGAGGGCGACACGCTGCAATCCTGGTTCACCCGCACCCGCGCCATCCGCCGCGGCGTCGTCGACGCCCATCAGGAGGAGATGGAGCCGGAGAAGGCGGCGCGGCTGACCAAGGAAGAGGACTGACCGGCACCGGCCGGCCGCAGCCCGGCCGTCAGGTGTCCCGTTCCTCGCCCTGGCGATAAGTCAATTGGAAGCGGATCAGCCGCCCGGCCATCGCCGCGCCCAGCGCCTCGGTCATGCGCAGCGGCATGCATCCCTCGATCGCCTTCACCGTCTCCTGGATCAGGATCGCCCGCTTTTCCGGGCTGCCGCGGAAGCTGGCGAAGGCCAGGCGCGGCGGGCCGATCAACCCGCCGGACCGCTTCAGGCTGAAGATCACCGTGATTTCCATGAAGGGGTAGGCCTCGAGCCCCTTCGGCCAGACGATGCAGGCCTGGATCGCCGGCCCGATCTGGCTGGCATGGCTGAGCGGGGCGTCGTCGGCTGCCATCACCGCACGCGGTACGCCGACGGCCAGGAGCGCGAACAGGACGGCAAGGGTGCCGGCCAGCCGCCGCATCATTGCGCCCACCGGATCTCGGGCAGCTTCGCCACCTGCAGCGGGCCGAAGGACACGCGGCCCTTCTCGATCGTGATCGGCGCGGTGACGGTGCGGGTGCCGTCCGCCGCCGGCTGGCCGGCCATCAGGTCGAGTCCGACCTTGGCGAAGCCGGCGTCGCGCTCCTTGACCGCCCCGGCCTTCTGCAGGTCCTCGATCACCGGGCCGTAGCCGCGGATCCTCGCCGTCAGCGTGCCCTGCGGCTGCAGCCTGTCGTCGAGATCGAGCGTGCCGCCGGCATCGATCACCAGCGGCCCCCAGCGCAGCGCCAGATTGTCGACCCGGAGCTTGCCGCCGGCCGCCCGCCAGGCGGTCAGTTCCGGCGCGGTCGCGGCCTTCGGCAACGGGCCCAGCACGGTCAGCCGCGCCGCCAGCATGTCGACCCGCCGGCCCATCGCCTGCAGGCCGAGATCCGGCGTCTCCAGCCCCTCGATGTCGAGCGATGCGGCGGCGCCGGCCCCGGCCTCCTCCGGCGCCCGGTCGGCCGAGCCGTTGACCCGGGCGATCGGCAGCGGCGCCTGCAGCAGCCCGCCGGAGAGCTCGACCTGGGACAGGGTCAGCAGGATCCGGTTCGGCTTGCCGTCGCTGCCGATGCGGGCGCTGCCGCTGCCCGAACCCTTGACGTCGGCGATCAGGGCCGGGCTGCCCGGCAGGGTGATGCGCTGCGGCGGCGCGATGGTGAAGCCGACCTCGGGCAGGGTCCAGGGCTTGGCGGTGGCGACCACGCCGGCGGCGTTCCAGGTCAGACCGTCGATCCGGCGCAGGCTGGGCGCCTGGGATTCGACGGTGAAGGCCAGCGGGAAGCCCTCGACGCTGACCGTGCCGGGATCGACCGTAACGCCCGGCGGCGGATTGGCGGCGAAGGCCTGCGCCTGGGCCTCGACCTTCCCCGCGGCCCAGTACCAGCCGCCGGTCCAGCCGGCGGCGAGCAGGATCAAGAGGGTGGTGGGAACGACGACGATACGGCGGCGGCGACGCATGGCGGTCCCGGATGGTGGTGCGAGGAAGGCACGTGGCCGCGACCGGGCCCCGGAGTCAAGCCGAACCAGCGGATCGCGACACGACGCCCCTCCCCTTCGCACTTGCAACACGCTACATGTGGGGGATGGCCGATGGTCATCATGATTGGAAGACGCCGAACCTGCCGCTGATCCCGGGCGAGCCGCTCTGGGTGTTCGGCTATGGCTCGCTGATGTGGAATCCGGGCTTCCCGCATCTCGAGCGGCAGCCGGCGGTGCTGCACGGCTATCACCGCCGATTCTGCGTCCTGTCGCACCGCTATCGCGGCACGCCGGAACGGCCTGGGCTGGTACTGGGGCTGGACCGCGGCGGCTCCTGCCGCGGCATCGCCTTCAAGGTGGCGCCGGAGCATGTGCCGGAGGTGGTCGCCTATCTCTGGGACCGCGAGATGGTGACCGGCGTCTACCGCCCGAGCCTGAAGCAGATCCGCCTGCCTTCAGGCCCGGTCACCGCCTGCTGCTTCCTGGCCGACCGCCGCCACCGCCAGTATTGCGGCGCGCTGGACCACGACCAGACGGTGGCGATGATCCGCGCCGGCATCGGCAGCAGCGGACCGAACCGCGACTATCTGCAGAACACGGTCGAGCATCTGCGCGAGCTCGGCATCCGCGATGGCGCCCTGTTCGCTTTGGCGAAGATGGTGGCCGAGGCGGCGGAGCCCGTGCCGACCCAGCCTGCGGTCGAGATCGCTTAGTCCAGCTTCAAGCCGATCCCCGCCGGGCCACAGTCCGTCGGAAAATGAGATACGCATTGAACAGGGACACGCCCCCGAACAGCAGACAATACCAGGCCATGAAGCTGAAATTCGGCACCGTGAACGCATAGATGCCGAACCCGAAGGCGAACAGACCGACCACACCATAGGTCAATGTGCTGGTCGGCAGGCCATTCAGGCCGCCACCGCCACCGACAAGGCGCTGGTTCGCGGCGACGAGTGCCCTGGTCTTGCGGATCCCCTCGGCGCATTGGTCGCTGCAGGCCACGGCCGTTGCCTCGATCTCGCGTGCGCAGTCGGGACACATCCCGCGTCCGCAATAGGTACAGATCCCGACCGACGCGGTTTCCCTATGACGAAAGCAGTTCATCTGTTCCCCCTATTCCGGGCGGAGAGTGCCGCACCGGCCGACGGCTGGCAACGGACGCTGCAATCGCCTGCCCCGGCTCTACCCGCAGCGCGAATAACCGCAGTTCAGGCAGGTGTCGCAGCCCTCCTGCCGGATCAGGGTCGGGTGGCCGCATTTCGGGCAGGACCGGCCCGGCGGCCGCGCCGGCGCGGCGGCCGCCTCTGCCGTCACCTCGACCGCCACCTCCGGCACGATGCCCTCCGGCTTCGCCAGGAACCCGGTCGCCACCATGTGCCGCTCGATCGTCTCGCCGATCGCGGCCAGCAGCGACGGCACGTAGCGGCCGCCCATCCACTGCCCGCCGCGCGGGTCGAACACGGCCTTCAGCTCCTCGACCACGAAGGCGACGTCGCCGCCACGGCGGAACACGGCGCTGATCATCCGGGTCAGCGCCACGGTCCAGGCGTAGTGCTCCATGTTCTTCGAATTGATGAAGATCTCGAACGGCCGGCGGCGGCCGTCGACCACCTCGTCATTGAGGGTGACGTAGATGGCGTGGTCGCTGTCCGGCCAGCGCAGCTTGTAGGTCTCGCCCGGCAGCACCTCCGGCCGGGCCGCGGGCGCGCTGAGGCCGGGGGCGTCGGCCGCCCGCTTCGGCGCCGACTGCGGCTTCGCCTCCAGCACGGCGCCGGTGATCGCGTTCGGCCGGTAGGTGGTGCAGCCCTTGCAGCCGAGCGCGTAGGCCTGGGCGTAGATGTCCTTGAAGGCGTCGAAGGACAGGTCCTCGGGGCAGTTGATGGTCTTGCTGATCGAGCTGTCGATGTGCTTCTGCGCCGCCGCCTGGATCACCAGGTGGTCGGCCGGCTCCAGCGTCTGCGCGTCGACGAAATAGTCCGGCAGCGGCGCATCGGCGCCGTGGATCTCGCGGAACAGCCGGTAGGCATAATTCTCCACCGTCTCCGCCCGCCGGCTGCCGTCCGGCAGCAGCACATTGCGGGTGTGGGTCCAGGCGAAGACCGGCTCGATCCCCGAGGCGACGTTGCCGGCGAACAGCGAGATGGTTCCGGTCGGCGCGATCGAGGTCAGCAGCGCGTTGCGGATGCCGTGCCGGGCGATCAGGTCGCGGATCTCGTCCGGCAGCTCGGCGACGCCCGGCGCGGCCAGGAACGCGTCGCGGTCGAACAGCGGGAAGGGCCCTTTCTCCGCCGCGATTTCCGCCGAGGCGCGATAGGAATGCAGCTTGATCGCGCCGAGCCATTCCTCCGTCAGCGCCGCCGATTCGGGCGAGCCGTAGCGCACGCCGAGCATCAGGAAGGCGTCGGCCAGGCCGGTGACGCCGAGGCCGATGCGCCGCTTGGCTCTGGCCTCGGCCGCCTGCTCCGGCAGCGGGAAGCGCGAGACGTCGACCACATTGTCCATCAGCCGGATGGCGACCGGCACGATCTCCGCCAGCGCCGCATGGTCGAAGCGGGCCTCGGGCGTGAACGGATCCGCCACCAGCTTCGCCAGGTTGACCGAGCCGAGCAGGCAGGCGCCATAAGGAGGAAGTGGCTGCTCTCCGCAATTGTGCAGGACCAGGCCGTTGCCGTCGAAGGCGTTCGGGCCGGGGATGCGGACGTCGTAGACCTCCTCCTCCCCGTCCGGCGCCAGCCGCTTCACAGTGGCGAGGAACCGCTCGCGGTTGAGCGCCCGGCGATAGCCCGCCAGCGCCCGGTCGAGCCGCGCCTGCTTGTCGGTATCGGCGAAGCCGATCCGGGCGGCAAAGCAGGCGATGCCGGCCCCGGCGACGACGAGCTCGTGATCGGCGGAGCAGTCGTAGAGGCGGCGCCCACCCTTGCCGTCCGGCAGCAGGCGCGGCCCGGCCGCACGGCGATCGGCATAGATCGAAGAGGCGATGCCCAGCCGCAGCAGCATGCGCTGGACCGCGCGCAGCAGGCCAAGATCGCTCTGCGCCAGACGGATGCTGACGCCCTTCTCCCGGGTGCCCTGGACCGATCCGTCGGCATCGAACAGGCCGCGCAGCAGCCCGACCGCGAAAGCCGAGGACGCCTGCTCGATCGCCGGCGTGATCGTCTTGCGGCCGGGCGCGAGGCCGAGCGACAGCGCCAGGTCGCGCACGGCCCCTAAGCTCAGCCGACGCTCGCCCCGGCCCGGCACGCGCATCCAGCCCGCGAAATCGGCCCGGTGCGGCAGCGATCGGGCGGCCGCGAGCGCCGCCGCCATCACCCCGGCGATCCCAGGACGGGCGTCGGCACCATTGACCGTGGCCTCGCCGGGCCAGACGGAGAGCACGGCCTTGTCGGATTTCAGCGTGCCGTCGCCGATCAGCAGGCCGACCAGATAACCTTCGTTTTCCGAGCCGATACCGGGCCAGGCGAGGCCGTCGCCGTGATCGTGCAGCCGGACGCGATCGCCCGGCTGCAATTCGCCGGCCTTGCGCCACTCGGTCTCGATCCGGAAGCGGGACACCTCGGTCGCCACCAGGACCGGATGGTCCGCTGTCAGCCGCAGCGCATGGCCTTCGGCCGTCTCCAGCCGGAGCACCGGCTTGCGGCCGGTCGGGAAGAAGCCTTCCGGCCCGGAAGAGGCCGGCTGCCCGTTCACCAGAGCGACGAACGGCCGCCCGAGCAGGTCCCCGACCGTGCGGGGACCGTCGATTGTCTGGACCCAGCTCTCCGCGGTGACGCAGGGATTGGTGCTCTGGATCGTCTCGCAATATTGGAGATTGTTCCGCGCGTTGATGCGGTCGATGAAGATCACGCCGGGCTCGGCCGAATCATAGGTCGAGCGCATGATCCGGTCCCACAGCTCGCGCGCCGGCAGGGTGCGGAAGACGCGGCCGCCGAACACCAGGTCCCAGGGCGCGTCGTCGGCCACCGCCTGCATGAACGGATCGGTGGCCAGGACCGAGAGGTTGAACATGCGCAGCCGGCCTGGGGTGCGCTTGGCCTCGATGAACTCGACCACGTCGGGGTGGTCGCAGCGCAGCGTCGCCATCATCGCGCCGCGGCGGGAGCCGGCGGACATGATGGTGCGGCACATCGCATCCCACACATCCATGAAGGACAGCGGGCCGGAGGCGTCGGCCCCGACGCCGGCGACCGGCGCGCCCTTCGGCCGGATGGTCGAGAAGTCGTAGCCGATGCCGCCGCCCTGCTGCAGCGTCAGCGCCGCCTCGCGCAGATGGGCGAAGATGCCGGACATGCTGTCCGGCACCGTGCCCATGACGAAGCAGTTGAACAGGGTGACGTCGCGCCCGGTGCCGGCGCCGGCCAGGATGCGGCCGGCCGGCAGGTAGCGGTGGTCGCGCAGGATGCCGAGGAAGCGCTCGGTCCAGAGAGCAGGGTCCGATTCGGCGGCGGCCACGGCACCAGCGACCCGGCGCCAGCTGTCGTCGACCGACTGGTCGACAGCCGTGCCGTCCGGCTGCTTCAGCCGGTACTTCATGTCCCAGATCTGGGCCGCGATATCGCCCGGCTCGGCCACGACGGACCTCCCGCAGAACGGCAGACCCCCAAAGGATGGGGGTGCGCCGGGGGCGGGTCAACCAGGGTTCGTGGCAGCCCCCAGGGTCCGGCTATTCCAGCCTGGCATAGATCGCGGCGCGCAGATCGGACACGAATGCGCCCTTCATGCCCTCCAGCGCGGTGTTGGTGAGGCCGACGACGCTGAGCCGCCTGGCCGGGTCGACGAACCAGGAATGGCCGTAGACGCCGCCCCAGCGCCAGGTGCCCGCGGTCATCGGCACCCCGGCCGCCGCCGGGTCGGTCACCAGCGCGAAGCCGTAGCCGAAGGTGGTGCCCGGCGAGGCCGGCATCGCCAGCCCGGGGATCTGGCTGGTGGCCATGGCCTGCACCGTCTCCGGCTTCAGGATCGGCGCGCCGCCGCGGCGCAGGGCCTCGAGGAACACCAGGAAGTCGCCGGCCGTGCCGGCCATGCCGGCGCCGCCGGAGGGGTAGGAGGCCGGGTCGAAGATGCGGCCCGGGGCGAAGCTGAGCCCGGCGAACTCCCGCGGCGCCGGGATGGCGTAGTGCTCGCCCATCCGCACCGGCGCCGGCTCGCCGTCGGCATAGGCGGCGGCCAGGCGCGAGCGGTCCGGCGGGGCGAAGCCGGTGTCCTTGAGCCCGAGCGGATCGGTGATCCGGCTTCGCACCAGATCCCCCAGGCTTTCCCCAGCCGCCCGCTCCAGCGCGGCGCCGAGCACGTCGAGCGCCACCGAATAGGCCCAGGCCGAGCCCGGGGCGAAGGCGAGCGGCACCGAGGCGATGCGACGCAGATTGTCGGCGAAGGACCGGCCCGGCACGTCGAGCCCGTCGGAGACGCCGACGCGGTGATAGGGGCCGTCCGCCGGCTCGGTGAAGCCGTAGATCAGGCCCGCGGTGTGGGTCAGCAGGTGATGGATGGTGATCACCGGCTCGGTGCCGTCGGCCAGCCTCGGCCGGAAGTCGGACAGGAGCTTCGTCACCGGGTCGGTCAGGGCGATCCGCCCCTCCTCCACCAGCCGCAGGGCGGCGGCGGTGACCATCGGCTTGGTCAGCGAGGCGTAGAGGAACACCGAGTCCTCGCGCATGGCGCGGCCGGCCTCGCGGTCGGCCAAGCCGGCGGCGCGGCGATAGATCAGCCGGCCGTCCTGCGCCACCAGAACCACGGTGCCGACGATGCGCTTCTCCGCCAGCGCCCGGTCGATCGCGGCGTCGATCCCTTGCGACAGGGCGGGATCGGCGGCCGGCACATCGTCGAACAGGGCGGTCGTCATCGCAGGACTCCATTTTCGGATGGATCGCTACGAAATATCATCGCAGAGTGTTCGTCAACCGGATTTCAGACCGATCGCTATGAAAACAGATCCGCCGCGCCCCCGCGGCCGCCCCAGGGGTTTCGACCGCGACGCGGCGCTGGACCGCGCGCTGCCGGTGTTCTGGCGCCAGGGTTATGAGGGCGCGTCGATCGCCGACCTGACCGCGGCGATGGGCATCACCACGCCCAGCCTGTACGGCGCCTTCGGGTCGAAGGAGCGGCTGTACCGCGATGCGCTGGACCGCTACCGCGCCGACCCGCAGCGGGCCGCGCCCTGGGCGATGACGGCGCCGACGGCGCGCGAGGCGATCCAGCTGATCCTGGAGGGCTCGGCCCGCGACTTCAGCGACCCGGCCCACCCGCCCGGCTGCATGATCTCGACCGCCGTCCTGACCTGCGCCCCGGAGAATCGGCCGGCAGCCGCGGTGCCGGCGGAAAAGCGCGGTGCATCGGTGGGCCGCCTGCGCGCCCGCTTCGCCCGCGCCCTGGACGAGGGCGAACTGCCGCCCGGCACCGACCCGGACGAGCTGGCGCGATTCTACGGCGCCATCATCCAGGGCCTGTCGGTGCAGGCGCTGGACGGGGCCGGGCGCGACGAGCTGATGAAGATCGTGCGCCGGGCGATGGCCGCCTGGCCGGCCGCCTAGGCCCGGCCAAGCACCGTCCGGCGCAGCGCCAGGATCCGTCCCGGCCCGTGCACCGCGGCGAAGAGCAGCCCCGCCA
>JAEKLZ010000524.1 GCA_019508225.1 Inquilinus limosus
GTTATCGCTACGACGGCCCGGTCACCCGCACCCTGCAGACGCTGCGCCTGACGCCCCGATCGCATGACGGGCAGGAGGTGCTGCGCTGGCGGGTGGTGCCGCCGGCCGGCGCCAGCGTCGCCGCCGGCGGCGAGGACGGCTTCGGCAACATCGTCGACATGCTGTCGCTGGAACGGCCGCACGAGGCGCTGACCCTGACGGTGGAAGGCGAGGTCGTGACCCGTGACACCCAGGGCATCGTCACCGGGGCCGAGGAGCGGTTCCCGCCCGCCTTCTACCTGCGCCCGTCGCCGCTGGCCGGCGCCGACGCGGCGCTGATCGCGCTGGCGGAGGAGGCTGCCGCTGCCGCGGGGGGTGAGCCGCTGGCGCTGGCCCATGCGCTGATGCTGGCGGTGCACGGCCGCATCACCTTCCGGCCCGGCCTGACCCACGCCGCCACCACGGCCGCCGAGGCATTGGCGGCCGGCACCGGCGTGTGCCAGGACCACACTCATGTCTTCCTGGCCTGCGCCCGTCATCTCGGCCTGCCGGCCCGCTATGTGTCGGGCTATCTGCTGATGGCAGACGGCAGCGTCGAGCAGGCGGCCGGCCATGCCTGGGCCGAGGCCTTCATCGACGGGCTCGGCTGGGTCGGCTTCGACGCCGCCAACGGGGTGTGCCCGACCGAGCACTATGTCCGAATCGCCACCGGCCTCGACTACCGCGACACCGCGCCGGTCCGTGGCCTGCGCCAGGGCGGCGGCGGCGAGGCGCTGGAGGTCGTGGTCCGCGTCGGCCAGTCCCAGACCCAGGCGCAGGCCTGATCCTTCACCATGACCCCGGACCCTTTCGCATGACCTACTGCCTTGGCCTCCTGCTCGAAGACGGGCTGGTGATGATCGCCGACACCCGCACCAATGCCGGGGTCGACAACATCTCGACCTTCCGCAAGATGCACATCTGGGAGCGGCCGGGCGACCGGGTGATGGTGCTGCTCACCGCCGGCAATCTCGCCATCACCCAGTCCGTGGTCGCCTTGCTGTCCGAGGCGGTCGATGCCGGCGAGGGACATGAGAGCCTGACCACCGCGCCGTCGATGTTCCGCTGCGCCGAGCTGGTGGGCGAGGCGGTGCGCGCGGTCTGGAACCGCGACGGTCCGGCGATGGAGCAGCATGCCGGCGGCTTCAACGCCTCCTTCCTGCTCGGCGGCCAGATCACCGGGCGCCGCTGCCGCCTGTTCGAGATCTACCAAGCCGGCAACTTCATCGAGGCGACGGCCGACACGCCCTATCTGCAGATCGGCGAGCACAAATACGGCAAGCCGATCCTCGATCGGGCGGCGCGATTCGAGACGCCGCTGATCGACGGGCTCAAGCTCGGCCTGGTGTCGATGGACTCGACGCTGCGCAGCAACCTCTCGGTCGGGCTGCCGATCGACATCGCCCTGTACCGCCGCGACGCGCTGAAGCTGGACCTGCGCAAGCGGGTCGGCGAGGACGATCCCTACTTCTCCGGGCTGCGCCAGCGCTGGTCGGACGCCCTGCGGCAGGCTTACCAGGCGATCCCGAATCCGGATTGGGCATGACCGAGCGAATCGAAGCGGGAACCATTGTGCAGGTTTCGATGTTGAAATTGATGGGAGCCTGAACCACCCTGCCGGTGTTGTATCGGCGTAACGCCGTGTCTACGGCCGGACCGATAATGATAAAGAGGAGTTTGTGCCATGCGCATCGCGCTTCGTAGAACCGCCCTTCTGTCCGGTTTCGCTGCGCTCCTGGCGCTTGGTGCCTGCGCCCAGCCGCAAGAGCCTGCGGTCGTCGTGGGCGGCACTCCGGCAGCACCAGCGACGTTGCCCGCCAACGTGCCGCCGGGCTCGACGCTCGAAAGCGCGAGCACCGTGATGGAGAATGGCCGGGTCGTGAATCGCTACGTCTACCGCGCTCCGAACCAGCTCATCACCAATGGTCCGCAATGCACCAAGGGCGACCCGCAGTGCCCGTGATCGATCCGGCGCTCTGAGAGCGGCTGGAAGGGGAAAGGGGGCTTCGGCCCCCTTTTTTGTCGGACATGAAGCGGCGCTTCGCCGGCAACAATCTTTCTGCCCTTGCCCGGACTCATTCATCCCGGCATGGTGCGCGGCATCCTTGGCTCGAGCTGGAGCGCCCATGCCCGTGCTGAACAGCGCGGCCGACCCCCGGTCCGCCGCTTTCCATGACAACGAGACGGCCATGCGCGCGGCCGTCGACGATCTGCAATCGACCGTGGCCCGGATCAAGCTCGGCGGCGGCCAGGCGTCCCGCGACCGGCACGTCGCCCGTGGCAAGCTGCTGCCGCGCGACCGCATCCGCACGCTGCTCGACCCCGGCGCGCCGTTTCTGGAGCTGTCGCAGCTCGCCGGCCACCAAGTTTATCGGGACGACGTCCCGGCTGCCGGCATCATCACCGGCATCGGCCCGGTCTCGGGGCAGGAGTGCGTCATTGTCGTCAATGATGCCACCGTCAAGGGCGGCACCTACTACCCGTTGACGGTGAAGAAGCACCTGCGGGCGCAGGAGATCGCGCGCGAGAACAACCTGCCCTGCATCTACCTGGTCGATTCGGGCGGCGCCTTCCTGCCGCTGCAGGACGAGGTCTTCCCCGATCGCGACCATTTCGGCCGGATCTTCTACAATCAGGCGACGATGTCGGCCGCCCGCATCCCGCAGATCGCGGTGGTGATGGGCTCCTGCACCGCCGGCGGCGCCTATGTCCCGGCGATGTCGGACGAATCGATCATCGTCAAGGGCCAGGGCACCATCTTCCTCGGCGGCCCGCCGCTGGTGAAGGCGGCGACCGGCGAGGAGGTGTCGGCCGAGGATCTCGGCGGCGCCGACGTGCACAGCCGCATCTCCGGTGTCACCGACCACTACGCTCAGGACGACCACCACGCCCTGGCCATCGCCCGCCGCATCGTCGCCGACCTGAACCGGGTCAAGCGGCCGGCCCTGGCGCTGCGCGACCCGGTGGAGCCGCTGTATCCGGCGACCGACCTCTACGGCATCGTCGGCACCGACCTGCGCAAGCCGTTCGACGTGCGCGAGGTGATCGCGCGGCTGGTCGACGGGTCGGAGTTCGACGAGTTCAAGGCGCTGTACGGCACCACCCTGGTCTGCGGCTTCGCCCATCTCTGGGGCGTGCCGGTCGGCATCGTCGCGAACAACGGCATTCTGTTCTCCGAAAGCGCGCTGAAGGGCGCCCATTTCGTCGAGCTGTGCTGCCAGCGCGGCATCCCGCTGCTGTTCCTGCAGAACATCACCGGCTTCATGGTCGGCTCGAAATACGAGCGCGGCGGCATCGCCAAGGACGGCGCCAAGCTGGTCACCGCCGTGGCCTCCGCCCAGGTGCCGAAGCTGACCCTGATGATCGGCGGCAGCTTCGGCGCCGGCAATTACGGCATGTGCGGCCGCGCCTACGGGCCGCGCTTCCTGTTCATGTGGCCGAACGCTCGGATCTCGGTGATGGGCGGCGAGCAGGCGGCCAACGTCCTGGCCCAGGTGCGGCGCGACGGCATCGAGGCCAAGGGCGGGACCTGGCCGGAGGCGGAGGAGGAGGCGTTCAAGGCGCCGATCCGCGACCAGTATGAGAAGCAAGGCCATCCCTACTACGCCTCGGCCCGGCTGTGGGATGACGGGGTGATCGATCCGGCGGACAGCCGCCGGGTGCTGGCCCTGGCGCTGTCGGCGGCCCTGAACGCGCCGATCGAGCCGACCCGCTTCGGCGTGTTCCGGATGTGACGGAAGTATCGATGATCCTGTACGACCTTCTCCGCGGCCGCCAGGCGGTGTTCGAGACGCAGAGCTTCTTCGAATGGCTCGGCGAGGCGTTGGGCACGCTGATCCACTTCATCATCCGCGTCGTCCGCGGCGTATTCGGCGGCATCAGCGGCGCGGTGAACGACTTCCTCGACGGCATGGCCCGCGCCATCGGGATGAACAGCTCGATCTTCTCCTTCGCGTTGCTGATCCTCGGCCTGTTCCTGCTGTACACCTCCGTCCGCGCCTTCATCGCCCGGTCGATCGTGGCCGGCGTGATCTGGGCGCTGCTGGGTCTTCTGGTGCTGAGCTGGGTGGTGCGATGAGCGCGGTCCGGATCGAGATCGAGAACGGCATCGGCACGGTCGTGATGGATCGGCCGGACCGGCACAACGCCTTCGACGAGCATGTCATCGCCGAGCTGACCGCGGGCTTTGCCGGGCTGGGCGCCGATGATTCGGTGCGGACGGTGGTGCTGCGCGGCGCCGGCAAGAGCTTCTCGGCCGGCGCCGACCTCGACTGGATGCGCCGCATGGCGGCCTATGATGAGGCCGCCAATCTGGCCGACGCCCGGGCGCTGGCGGCGCTGATGCGCACCATCGACACGCTGCCGCAGCCGACGGTCGCCCTGGTCCATGGCGCGGCCTATGGCGGCGGGGTCGGGCTGGTCGCCTGCTGCGACATCGCCATCGCCACCGAGGCGGCGGCCTTCTCGCTGTCCGAGGTGAAGCTCGGCCTGATCCCCGCGGTGATCAGCCCCTATGTGGTGCGGGCCATCGGCGCCCGCGCCGCCCGCCGCTACTTCCTGACCGCGGAGCGTTTCGACGCGGTCGAGGCCCGGCGCCTCGGCCTGGTGCACGAGCTGGTGGCGGGAGACGGCCTGGAGGAGGCGGCGCGGCAGGTCCTGGCGGCGCTGCGCGGCAACGGCCCGGCGGCGATCCGGGCGGCCAAGGACCTGGTCGCCGCAGTGGCGGGCAAGGCGCCGGCCGAGGTCGAGGACGACTGCGCCCGCCGTATTGCCGCGACCCGCGCCGGCGACGAGGGCAAGGAAGGCGTCGCCGCCTTCCTGGAGAAGCGCAAACCGTCCTGGATCGGTTGATCAGGAGACGGTTGCCGGCGTGTTCCAGGCCCGGACGACATTGACCAGGAACAGCAGCATCGAGGCCAGCGTCAGCAGCGAGCCGATGATGACCACGGCCTCCTGCTGTCGGGTCGTGGCCAGATAGATGCCGACCGGCAGCAGGATGGCGCCGGCGGCCGCGATCCAGAAATGGAAGACGGCCAGCGCGCCGGCCTTGGCGAGGCCCAGCCGGTAGCCGATCCCGAACAGGGCGAGCGAGACCCAGCCGACGAGATTGATGTGGGCATGCACCGGCACCAGCTGGAAGTCATGGGCCATGCCCATCTGGATTCCCAACAGAATGCCGACCAGCGCCATCAGCACGGCCAGGATGAAGAACGCTCTGTCGATGCTGCGCATCATATCCCCTCGTTGATCGATGGCGGCCGGATCGCATGCCCAGCCCGCCAGCCGTGCCGGAGGATGCATCGCCCCGCCTGCGTCGGCCTGTTACCGGCGGCACAGATGGCGGCACGCATCTCGTCCCCCAGGCACATCCACAGTCTGGTCGGAACGAAGGCCCGCGGCATCCCCCGATGATTAGGGGATGCCGCGGAGGGTGGGGATCAGTCCGCCCAATGCCCGTACAGGTTCGGCATCAGGCCGGCCAGGGCGCTGAAGCGCGCCCAGGACTTCGCCTCCTTCCGGGTCCAGCCGGCTTCGGCGATGGCCGACAGCCGGGGGAACACCAGGCGATCGAACACCGCGCGGTCGGTCATCGGCTCGGACCAGATGCAGGCCTGGACGCCCATCAGGTGCTTCAGCTGCTCCTCGGTCCAGCCCCGGGTGGCCTCGAACTCGTAGGTCTCCTGCGGGCCCGACCAGCCGGCCCAGCCGGCGCCCGGCTCGGACCAGGCGGTGCTCTGCGACATGTCGAGGTAGTAGCGCTGCCCCGGCGCGACGACGATGTCGTAGCCGCGGCCGGCCAGTTCGGCGCTGACCTCGACCGACCGCCAGCCGACCAGGTAGCTCTTGTCCTTCTCGATCACGTCGCCATGCGCGGCCTCCTCCCAGCCGCCGGTGACGACGCCGCGCGAGGCCAGGAAGCGCTGGACCCGCTGCAGGAATCCGGCCTGCAGCACGGCGGTCGCCGACCCCTCGATGGCGTCGGCGCCATGGTGGTTGCCGAGGGTGTTGACCAGCTTGGCGTGCTGCTCCGCCAGCGCCGCGTCGCCGGTCTGCTTCAGGCGGTCGAGCGCGAGCGGTGAGCCCGACCAGGCGGCCAGCGGCACCTCGTCGGCGCCGACATGCAGGATCTTCGACGGGAACAGCGCTATCAGCTCGTCGAACACGGTCTCCAGGAAGCCGTAGACCGGCTCATGCGCCGGATTCAGGCAGTTGTTGGGGAAGCCCTGCACCGACTGGTACTCGCCGTGCTCGCCGGGGTCGCGCAGATGCGGCAGAGCCTCCAGCACGGCGTAGCAATGG
>JAEKLZ010000525.1 GCA_019508225.1 Inquilinus limosus
GCTCTATTTCGCGGGCACGAGCATACCTTATGTTCTATTCAAGCCACGTTCCAAGATCTTCCATTCAGTGTTTATAAACCTTGAGAATTATTCACCGAGCGCCACTCCGACTTCGTCCGAGATAGTTAGAGGCAGCCTCTCGGCCCGCTCCGCCTCGATCTTGACCAGAATCCTAAAAATATCTACATTCCAACACATTGGGGCGGACTTCTGATTTTTCGGTTGAGAGCGACAGATGCTGCGACGTGCCTGGGTGCTGTCGATCGCGCTGGCTCTTGCCGCCTGTGGCGGCGGGCGCGAGATCGTGCGCAACCCGGCCGGCAGCGGCGTCGCCCGCTACGTCACCGCCAATGCGCCGGAGGAATGCGTGCCCTATGCCCGCGCCGTCTCCGGCATCCAGATCAAGGGCGACGCCTGGACCTGGTGGGACCAGGCCGATGGCGTCTACGGCAAGGGCGGCGAACCGCGCTCCGGCGCCGTGCTGGTGCTGGGGCGGTCGGACCGGCTGAGCTCCGGCCACATCTCGGTGGTGGTGACGGTGCGCAACTCGCGCGAGATCACCGTGTCGCACACCAACTGGGGCAACAACGGGGAGACCCGACGGCGGATCTACCGCGAGCAGTCGGTGGTCGACGTGTCCTCCGACAACGACTGGACCGCGGTGCGCTTCTGGAACCCGGACACCAATGCCTATGGCGGCGTCTACGAGGCCGACGGCTTCGTCTACCCGACCAACGCCTAGAGCGCGGAGTCCCTCGACGCCGGGGCAGCGCTTCGGCTATAAGCCCGCGCGCGACTGCGGCACGGCCGCGGCGCAGTGGACGCCAGACCATGACCCTCCCCCTTCCTACCCCGGACCCGCGGGCGCGCCGGCGCCTGGAGATCGGCCTTGCCCTGCTTGACGACGGCCAGCCAGCCGAGGCCGCCGATGCCATTCGCGCCGCGATCGAGATCGACCCCGGGGATGTCGAGATCCACTACGCCCTGGGCCAGGCGCTGGAGGCCGCGGACGGCGACGCCGCCGCGGCTTATCGCATGGCGCTGGACCTGGACCCGGAGGACCGGATGGGGGCCGCGGTGCGGCTGGCGTTGATCGGCGCCGCCCCGGTGCCGGCGCAGCTGCCGGAAGCGCATGTCCGCACCCTGTTCGACCAGTACGCGCCGCGCTTCGACACGGCGCTGGTCGAGGCGCTGCGCTATCGCGGGCCGGAGCTGCTGCGCCAGGCGGTCGACCGCGCGGCGCCGGAGGGGCCGCTGGACATCCTGGATCTCGGCTGCGGCACCGGCCTGGCCGGCATCGCCTTCGCCGACCGCCGTCGCCGGCTGGACGGGATCGACCTGTCGCCCGGCATGATCCTGCAGGCCATGGCGCGGAATCTGTACGACCGGCTGGAGCCGGGCGAGATCGTCGCCGCCTTGGCCGACTGGCCCGAGCGCTACGACCTGGCCCTGGCGGCCGATGTCGCGGTCTATATCGGCGACCTTGTGCCGCTGTTCGCCGCCACCCGCCGGGTGCTGCGGCCGGGTGGCCTGTTCGCCCTGACGCTGGAGGCGCAAGATGGTGCCGGCGACGAAGGCTGGCGTCTGGGCGACCACCACCGCTACCAGCATTCCGCCGCCTATCTGCGTGACGTCGCGGCCAAGGCTGACTTCGCCGTCGTCGAGATCGAGTCCGCCTGGACCCGCACAGAGAACAAGGTGCCGCTGCCCGGCTGGGTGGCGGTGCTGCGGGCGGCATGAACTATCGCCACGCCTTCCACGCCGGCAACCAGGCCGACGTCCTGAAGCATGTCGTGCTGGTGGCGCTGCTGGAGGCGCTGCGCGGCAAGGGCAAGCCGTTCTCCGCCCTCGACCTGCATGCCGGAATCGGCCGCTATGCCCTGGCCGCCGAGGCGTCGAAGACCGGCGAGTATGTCGACGGCATCGCCCGGATCGAGCACGAGGCGGAGGCCCCGGCCGCGGTGGCGCGCTATCTCGAGCTGGTCCGAGGCTTCAACCCCTCCGGCCGGCTGGAGATCTACCCCGGCTCGCCGCGGCTGATCCGGGCGCTGATGCGGCCTGGCGACCGGCTGACCCTGGTCGAGCTGCATCCCGAGGACAATGCCCGGCTGCGCGCCGAATTCGCCGGCGACGACCAGATCGCGATCCATCACCGCGATTCCTGGGAGTCGCTGCGCGGCCTGCTGCCGCCGCAGCCGCGGCGCGGCCTGCTGCTGCTGGACCCGTCCTTCGAGCAGCCGGACGAGCTGGCACGGCTGGCCCGCGGCATCGCCACCGCCCATCGCCGCTGGCCGGAGGGCGTGATCGCCGCCTGGTACCCGATCAAGGACCGGCCGCCGGTCGACGCCATGCTGGCGGCGCTGCCGGCCCTGCCCCGCGCCTGGACGGCGGAGCTGACCGTGTTCGACACGCTGTTCCCGGCCCGGCTCAACGGCAGCGGCCTGGTCCTGGCCAACCTGCCCTGGGGCGTCGAGGACGCCCTGCGCGACGCCCTGGCCTGGCTGCAGCCGCGGCTGGCCCGCCAGGGCGGCGGCTGGCGGCTGGAGCGGCTGACGGGCTGATCAGCCGTCGGCCCAGCCGCCCCGGTTCCATGCCGATTTCGCCACGGAGATGCGATCCCTCGTGGGATGGGAATCGCCTGTCGACAGGTTCACAGTCCTGTGGAGACCAATCCGGAGACGGGCCATGTCGACAGCAGACCGTTCCCCCGAACGCGGCGCCCCGGCGGCGTCTTCCGGCGATGGCGGCTCCGTCGTCGGCAAGACCTTCCTGATCGCGCTGGCGGCCGCCATGGGCGGCTTCCTGTTCGGCTACGACACCTCGGTGATCAACGGCGCCGTCGGCGCCATCCGCACGTGGTCCGGGGCCGGCGACGTGCTGCTCGGCTTCTCGGTGGCCAGCGCCCTGCTCGGCTCCGCCGTCGGCGCCTGGTTCGCCGGGCCGGTGGCGGATCGGTACGGCCGGATCGCGGTGATGCAGCTGGCGGCGGTCATCTTCCTGATCGGCTCCGTCGGGTCCGGGCTGGCCTGGGACATCTGGGCGTTGACGGTGCTGCGCTTCGTCGGCGGCGTGGCCGTCGGCGCCGCCAGCGTCATCGCCCCGGCCTATATCGCCGAGGTCTCGCCGGCCCATATCCGCGGCCGGCTGGGCTCGCTGCAGCAGCTGGCCATCGTCGTCGGCATCTTCGTCGCGCTGCTGTGCGACTATGCGCTGGCGGCCGCGGCCGGTGGCGCCGGCAACACGCTGTGGTTCGGGCTCGAGGCCTGGCGCTGGATGTTCATCTCGATGGCGGTGCCGTCGGTGATGTACGGCGTGCTGGCCGGCATCATCCCGGAATCGCCGCGCTTCCTGGTCAGCAAGAAGCGCATCGCCGAGGCGGCCGAGGTGCTGCGGCGCTTCGTCGGCAACCGGCCGCCGCCGCGGGTCAAGATCGCCGAGATCGAGAGCAGCATCGACCAGGAGAAGCGGCAATCGCTGCGCGATCTCGCCGGCCCCAGCTTCGGCCTGCTGCCGATCGTCTGGACCGGCATCCTGCTGTCGGTGTTCCAGCAGTTCGTCGGCATCAACGTGATCTTCTACTATTCCTCGGTGCTGTGGCAGGCGGTCGGCTATACCGAGGCGGATTCGCTGGTGATCACGGTCGCCACCTCGGTCACCAACATCCTGGTCACGCTGGTGGCCATCGCCCTGATCGACCGGGTCGGGCGCAAGCCGCTGCTGCTGGTCGGGTCGGCCGGCATGACCCTGGCGCTGGGGACCATGGCGTATATCTTCGGCACCGCCCCGACCGCGATGGTCAACGGCGCCATGGCGCCGGTGCTGGACGGGACGGCCGGAATCGTCGCGGTCGTCGCCGCCAATCTCTATGTCGTGTTCTTCGGGGTCAGCTGGGGCCCGGTCGTCTGGGTGCTGCTGGGCGAGATGTTCAGCAACCGGATCCGGGCCTATGCCCTGGCCGTGGCCGCGGCGGCGCAATGGGCGGCCAACTTCCTTGTGTCGGAGACCTTCCCGTCCCTGGCCTCGGCCGGCCTCGGCCTCGCCTACGGCCTCTACGCCGTGATGGCCCTGCTGTCCCTCCTCTTCGTCGCCCGCGCCGTGCGGGAGACCCGCGGCCGCGAGCTGGAAGACATGGAATAGCCCGGCGGGGCGATGCGGCGGGAACTGCGGGGGTTGCCGCACCGTTCCATTCCCGCCCCCGCTTCCGCCTGTGTCCAGATGCTGTCCGAACCCGGCCGATCTCACCGCAGCCTGACCCCGCTGACCGACAAGATCGGCGCCTTGTCCTCGACCAATGGGATCCTGGTGATCCTGGCGGCGACCGCGGCGCTGTATTTCGGCCGCGACGTCCTGATCCCGTTCTCCTTGGCGCTGCTGATCAGCTTCGCCATGGCTCCGGTGGTGCTGCAGCTGCGCAAGCTGGGCCTGCCGCGGACCCCGGCGGTGCTGATCGTGATCGTCGCCCTGTCCATCGCGGCGGTGGTGTTCATCGTCCTGGTCGCCAGCCAGACGATCGACCTGGCCGGGAACCTGCCGCGATACCAGAGCAACCTCGAGGCGAAGATCCAGTCGATCAAGGAGGCCGCGCCCGGCGGCGGGCTGATCGACCGGTTGACCGCCATGGTGGCCCGCCTGTCCGAGGAGGCGACCGAACGGGCGGTGGCAGCCGCCCCGATGGGCATGGAGGGTGCCCAGGGCAAGCCCGTCCCGGTGCAGCTGGTGCCGCCGGCGCTGACGCCGCTGCAGCTGGCCTGGGAGGTCGGCGCCCCGCTGATCGAGCCCTTCGCCATCATCGGCGTGGTTCTGGTCTTCTCGGTGTTCATGCTGATGGAGCGGGAGGATCTGCGGAACCGGCTGATCTGGCTGCTGGGGTCGAAGGACCTGACTCGCGCCACCGCGGCCATGGACGACGCGGCGCAGCGGCTGAGCCGTTTCCTGCTGGCCCAGGCGCTGCTGAACTTCTGCTATGGCGCGGCCTTCGGCATCGGCCTCTGGGTCATCGGCGTGCCCAACCCCATACTGTGGGGCCTGCTGTCGGCGGTGCTGCGCTTCATTCCGCTGGTCGGGACGGTCGCCGCCGCGCTGCTGCCGACCATCCTGGCCTTCGCCGTCGATCCGGGCTGGCTGATGCCGCTGGAGACGATCGCGCTGTTCGTGGTGCTGGACCTGGTCACCGTCAATGTCGGGGAGCCGCTGCTGTATGGCGGCAGCACCGGGCTGTCGCCCTTCGCCGTGCTGTTCGCCACCATCTTCTGGCTGACCCTGTGGGGCATTCCGGGGCTGCTGCTGGCCGTGCCGCTGACGGTCTGCCTGGCCGTGCTGGGCCGGCACGTGCCGCAATTCGGCTTCCTGGACGTGCTGCTGGGCAGCACGCCGGCGTTGACGCCCGAGGCGCATTTCTATCAGCGCATCCTGGCCGGCGATCCGCTGGAGGCGTCGGAGCTGGCCGAGCGCGGGCTGCAGGGCCAGTCGCGCCAGGCGCTGTTCGAGAGCATGATCCTGCCGGCCATCCACATGGCCCAGGCCGACCGGCAGCGGGGGGCGCTGGACGGCCCGCAGCGCGTCGCGGTCTGGGGCAGCATTCTGGCGGCGGTCGCGGATCTCGACGAAGACGGGCATGACACCCCGCCCGCGGTGCTGTGCCTCGGCGCGCGGGACGAGCTGGACCAGGCCGCCGCGCTGATGACCGGCCAGCTGCTGGCCGAGAAGGGCATCGCCTGCGGCTACGCCGATCGCGGCGGGGCCGTGCCCGAGGCGATCGAGGTTCCGGTGGTGCTGGTGGCCCACACGGGCACCGTGACCGAGCACCAGCTGAGCCGGTTGATCCGGCGGCTGCGCCGGCGCATCGGGCCGGACGCCATGCTGGTGGTCGGCCTGCTGGGGCCGCGGGAGCTTGCCGGTGAGGTGCCGGAGGGACTGGAGGCGCACACGGTCGTGGTCCGCGGCTTCGGCACCATCATCGCGGCAGTGATGCAATGGACCCCGAAACCCGTCGGGAATGGCGACGGCGGGAAGACGGAAAGCGCGGCGATGCCGGAACCGTCCGGCACCGCCGCCGCCTGAATCTCAGGCCTCTTTCTTCTGGCGCTCGACCCGCTTGCGCTCGTTCGGATCCAGCAGCCGCTTGCGCAGGCGGATGGTCTTCGGCGTGACCTCGACCAGCTCGTCGTCGTTGATGTAGGTCAGCGCCCGCTCCAGCGTCATCTGGATCGGCGGGGTCAGGCGGACCGCCTCGTCCTTGCTGGTGGTGCGGATGTTGGTCAGCTGCTTGCCCTTCAGCACATTGACCTCGAGGTCGTTGCCGCGGGTGTGCTC
>JAEKLZ010000526.1 GCA_019508225.1 Inquilinus limosus
TGCAGATGGTCGAGTTCGACGTCAAGCTGACCCGCAACCGGGTGCCGGTGGTGATCCATGACGACGCGCTGGACCGCACCACCGACGGCAGCGGCCCGGTCGCCAATTCCGACTTCGCGGCGGTGCGGATGCTGGATGCCGGCCGCAAGTTCGCGCCCGAGTTCCGCGGCGAGCGGGTGCCGACCCTGGACGAGGTGCTGACCCTGGCGCTGGAGCTGGGGCTGGCGGTCAACATCGAGATCAAGCCCTGCCCGGGCCGCGAGGTCGAGACGGCGGAGGTGGCGCTGGCCGCGGCGCAGAAGCTGTGGCCCGCCGACCGGCCGAGGCCGCTGGTCTCCAGCTTCGCCATCGACAGCCTGCTGAAGGCGCGCGAGATCGCGCCCGACTGGCCGCGCGGCTACCTGATCTGGGAGCGGCCGGCGGTCTGGGCCGCTAATGCCGACGCGATCGGCGCCGCCACGATCAATGTCAGCCATGAGAAGGAAACGCCGGAGACGATCGCCGAGTACCGCGCCACCGGCCGGCCGGTCCTGGCCTATACGGTGAACGACGCGGCACGGGCCCAGGCGCTGTTCGAGCTCGGCGTCGCCGGCGTCTTCTCCGACGCGCCCGACCGCATCCTCGCCCTCTGATCGCCGCTTTTGCCGCCGATACCGGCCGCGAGGATCAGGAGAGTTCGGCGGGTGCAGGGTTTCATCGACCAGACGATCGCCTTCATCGGCGCCCATGGCAGTTGGGCCGGCCCGATCATCCTGGTCTTCGCCTTCGGCGAGTCGTTCGCCGGGCTCAGCCTGCTGCTGCCGGCCACCGCCATCCTGGTCGCCGCCGGCACGCTGATCCAGTCAGGCACGCTGAGCCCGTGGGACGTCATCCCCTGGGCGATCGCCGGCGCCGTGCTGGGCGACGCCGTGTCGTACTGGATCGGGGTGTGGCTGGAGCACCGGACCGAGCGGATCTGGCCGTTCACCCGGTATCCGCAGATGCTGCGCACCGGCCGTGACTTCTTCCACCGGTGGGGCGGCATCAGCGTCTTCATCGGCCGCTTCCTCGGCCCGGTCCGCGCCGTGATTCCGCTGGTCGCCGGCATGCTGGGGATGCGCCATATTCCGTTCCAGATCGCCAATGTGGCCTCCGGCATCGTCTGGGCGCCGGTCTGGGTCGGGATCGGCTGGTTCGCCGGCGAGGCCCTGAACCGAATCTTCGGCATTGAAGATGCGGCGCCGGTGCTGATCATACTCCTGGTCGTCACGACGCTGGTCGGCGCCGCGGCGGCCTTCCGCCTGCTGGCGCGCAAGAGCAAGAGTTCGCATGAGGATCGCCCGGATCGCCAATAGCCTCGCCGTCGCCGTCGCGCTGGTCCTCGCCGCCGCGGCCGGGCCCGCGCGCGCGGACGGGCTGGACGACTTCTTCAGCGGCATCCGCCGCCAGTTCGAGGAGCCGGCCAGGCCGAGCCGGTCGCAGAGCTGCGCCCAGACCGAGGCCGAGGCGCATGTGCTGGCGACCACGGCGGAGAGCGATCTGGGCCGGGTGCGGACGCGGATCGACCGGATCGAGCGGGATGCCGGCGCCGGCACCGCCCACGCCCCGATCGACCAGGCGACCCAGACCGCGGCCCAGGCGCAGGGCCTGTCGGCCAAGCTGCGCCGGGCCCAGGCGGCCTATCGCACCATCATCGGCCAATGCGGCCGGCCCGATTTGCAGAGCGAGCGGCTGGGCAGCCTAGCCCGCCGCCTGGACGCCGAGGCGCGGCGGGCGAACCGGCTGGCCGACCGCATCGCCTCGACCCCCACCGGCGCCCTGCCCGGCGGCCCGCAGGCCTGCCCGGCGCTGGTCGACGACGCCCAATCGGTGCAGGCCGACACCACCGCCGTAATCGACCGCATCGGCCAGCGCCTGCGCCAGCTGGCGGGCGCCGACCCGCTGGCCGCCCGCACCGGCGCCCTGGCCGTCGCCGACGATATCGCCGAGCAGCGCCAGCGCGTCGACACGATCGATGCGCGCGCCGCCACCCAGGGCCCGGACTGCGCCGAGGCCGCTGCGATCCGCGACCGCGCCGCCGGCGACCGCCAGTCGCTGCAGGCGCTGCAGAACCAGGCCGACACGCTGATCGGCCCGCCGGCGCCGGAGGGCGCGGAGCCGGCCCTGACCACCGCGCAGCGCCGCAAGGTGCAGGAGCGCCTGGCCGCTCTCGGCCACTACCGCAGCCAGGTCGACGGTCGGTTCGGCGACGGCACCCGGCGCGCGATCGCCCTGTACCAGCGCGCCGGCGGCAGCGCCGCGACCGGCCGGCTGACCCAGGCCCAGGCCGATGCCCTGCTGGCCGATCCGGCGACAGCGCCGCCGCGGCCGCTGGTCCAGCAGGCGGCCGCGACACCGGCTGCAGCCGCACCCGCCGCTCCCCCGGCACAGGCGGCTGCCGCCCCGCCGCAGACGTCCCCGGCCGAACCCGCCGCGGAGCCGGCGCCGGCGACATCCGATCCGGCTGTCGTCGCAGCAGCCCCCGCAGCCTCACCCGAACCGGCGGCCGCTCCGAACGCAGCGCCGAAGCCCGAACCGCCGCCCGCGACGGGGGCACCGGCCGCGGCAGCGGCAGCGGCCGCCGCGAAGCCGGAACAGGCCACCGCGTCCACCACCACGACGGCCTCGGTCTCCATCCCCGCGGCATCGGCGCCGGCGGTCAGCCCGTCGCCGGCAACCGGCTCGACCCCGCCCGCCCCCGCGGCAGAGGCGGTGCCGGCGGCGCCGGCTGCCCCGATCGCCCCGACCCAGCCCGCCCAGCCGCCGGCCGATCCGAGCATGGTTCCCTCGGCCCGGGTCGCCGCCCAGTTGATGGAGGGGCTGCGCCGCTGGCCGCAGCCGCCGACGGTGACCGTGGCCCCCGCGGCGGGTCCGGCACCGTCCGACCCGGATCCCTTCATCGCGCTGTACGGCCGGTTGCGCGGCCAGGCGGCCAATGGCGAGATGCAGGCGGTGCAGGCCGGCCGGTACGAGCTGGTCGGCATGGCGCTGATCGAGCACGGCGCCGAATCGACCCAGATGCTCGATGCCAACCTGCTGCTGGTGCAGGCCGCCCAGGCCCTGGATGCGCGCGATGAGGCTCGCCGCGGCCTGACCGCGGCGGCGCCGCTGATCGGCCGGCTGGGCAGCGGCGAGAGCCGGCGGTCGCGGCAGGCGCTGGAGGCGGCGACCGCCTGGCTGGGGCTGCGTATCGTCGCCGCCGACCTGCTGGAGGCGATCGCGGCCGCCGGCGACAAGCCCCTGGACGGCACCACCGCCGACCGCATGTCCGAACGGCTGGACCAGATCGAGCAGGTCATGGCCCAGGCGCAGGACGGCGTAGACGAGCTGTCGGCCCAGGCCCTGTTCCTGCGCGCCGCGGTGCTGGCCGCGGCCGGGCGCAAGCCGGACGATGCGGAGCTGAAGGCCGAGATCGACCGCCTGCTGAAGTGAGCCGGCGGCCGCGAACCGGCACTTCACCGCGAATTCATCTCCGGGCCAGCCTCCTGCAAGCCCGACCCCGCTAGCCTCTGACCGTGCGGACGTGCGCTCGCGCCGGCATCGGACCCTTGCCGGCGCCGAACGGGGACATCTGGCCGCCCGGCCCTCGACACGGCCGGCGGCCGAGGAGGAGCGGATGAGAGCGCAGATCCTGGCGGGGGTCGCCGCGGCGGCCCTGCTCTGCGGTGCCCTTCCGGCCTGGGCGGATGATGATCCGCCGGCCCGGGTCGGGCGGCTGGCCGATGTCTCGGGCGCGGTGTCGCTGCGCCCCGATCCGACGCAGCCCTGGGCGGTGGCCGCCCGCAACCAGCCGGTGACCTCCGGCATGTCGGTCTGGACCGAGCCGCAGGCCCGCGCGGCGCTGGAGATCGGGCCGGCCGAGCTGCATCTCGGCGACCAGGCCGATCTGGACATCCAGCAGCTGGATGACCAGGCCTTCGCCGCCCAGTTGGGCCAGGGCTCGGTCAACATCGACATCGCCGAGTTGCAAGCGGGCGAGACCTGGTCGGTCGACACCCCGCGCGGCACGGTCACACTGGACCGGCCGGGCGAGTACCGCATCGACGCCGGCACCACCCAGGACCCGACCCAGGTGGTGGTGTTCTCCGGCGAGGCGCAGGTCGCCGGCGGTCCCGACGGGCCGGTCGACATCCAGGGCGGCGAGACCGGCGTGGTCACCGGCAGCGACCCGTTCAGCTACACCCTGGCGCCATCGGCCGACCGCGGCCCGCTGGACGATTGGGCCGACGGCCGGATCCGGGCGGCCGCCGCCGCGCCGCGCTACGTTTCCCGCGCCATGACCGGCTACCAGGACCTGGCCGCCGCCGGCACCTGGCACGAGACGCCGACCTATGGCACCGTCTGGTACCCGACCGACGTGCCGGCCGACTGGGCGCCGTACCGCTACGGCCGGTGGGACCATGACGACCGCTGGGGCTGGACCTGGGTCGACGACCAGCCCTGGGGCTTCGCCCCCTTCCATTACGGCCGCTGGACCCGTGTCGACGACCGCTGGGGCTGGGTGCCCGGCCCGGTCGAGGCGCACCCGGTCTACGCCCCGGCGCTGGTCAGCTTCTTCGCCGGGGCCGCGCTCGGTGCCGCCGTCACCGCGGCCGTCGACAGCCACCCGATCGGCTGGTACCCGCTGGGGCCGGGCGAGATCTACCGCCCGCCCTACCGGGTCAGCGACACCTATGTCCGGAACGTGAACGTCACCAACATCCGGAATGTCGAGATCAACAACATCCACAACGGCCCGACCACGATCGTCGAGAACGGCGCCAACCGCCGCTTCGCCACGGTGGTGCCGGCGCAGGTTCTGGCCGGCCGCCAGCCGGTGGCGCATGCCGCGTTGCCGGTGACGGCGGACCAGCTGGACCATGCGCGGCTGACCCCGGTCGTGGCCCTGCCGCATCCGGAGGCCGCGGCCGCCGGCCAGCCGCAGGCGCCGCACCCGGCCCAGGCCCGCGCGCCGGGCGTCCCCGGGCCGGGAGGACGTCTGCCGTTGGCCGCCGCCGACCCGAACCGGCCGCACCCGCCGGCGCCGAGCCAGCCCGCCCATGCCATCGAGACCACCCGCGGCCCCGCGGGCCAGCCTCAAGGGCCGACACCGGACCCACAGCGCGGCCCCGCCGCGCCGGCCCCCGCCCAGGCCGCCGGGAAGCCCCCGGTGACGTCGACCGGCAACGCCCAGACCGGCCACCCGCCGCTGCTCGACCGCAACCAGCGCGGCCCCGCCGCGCCTGGTGGACCGACATCGCCCCAGGCGGCCGGGCCAGCCCAGGCCGCGCATCTGCCGCCGCCCGACCAGAACCGGCCTGAGCCGAATGCCCAAGGCAGGCCCACGGTGGCACAGGCAGGCACGACGCCCCAGGCTCAGCCGGGCCGGCCGCCGCTGCCGGAGCGCGGCCAGAGGCCTGCGAGCGCGCCGAACGCCGCCGTGGCGCCCAAGCCGACCCTCGCCGCGCCGCAGGCTCTGGCCCGGCCGTCCGCCGGAGAGCAGCGGCCGCAGGTCCAGACCACCGCCCATCCGGCGGCGGCGGCCCAGCCTCACCCGGCGGCCCGGTCGCCGGTGCAGCCGCCGCGCAACGCCACGGCGCCGCTGCACGAAACCCAGCCACAGCCCCATCGGGCCCCACCGCCGCAGATGACGCAGCAGCGCCGCCCGCAGCAGCAGGCCGAGCATCGGCCACCCCCGCCGCCGGCACGGCGCCCGCTGCCGCCGGCCGACAAGCGGCAGCAGGACCAGAACTGACCCCGCCCGGCCTCCCTATCCCGCACGGACCGGGAGGCCTGCACCCTCACCGCCGGTTATGACATCCCGAAGCCGCGGTCCTGGCCTGACCCCGGATTCCCGCTACACTCGCGGCGATCGTTGGTGAGGAGCCCGCATCGTGGATATCAGGCGTCCCTATCTGCTGTTCCTGGGGGATGCCCCCGACCAGCTCGCCGCCAAGACCGCCTATGGCGTGGCGCAGTGGCGCCGCGAGGTCTGCGTCGGCCAGCTGCGGCTGGACGGCTGCCGCGCCACTTGCGGCCTGCCCGACCTGACGCTGGAAGAAGCGGCGGCCAAGGGTGCGCGGACGCTGATCATCGGCGTCGCCAATCGCGGCGGCCGGGTCTCCGAGGCCTGGCAGGACACCATGCTGCGGGCGCTCGAGCTCGGCATGGACATCGCCTCGGGCCTGCACAACCGCATCGCCGACCTGCCGCCGGTGGCGCAGCGCGCCAAGGCGCTGGGCCGCAGCCTGTTCGATGTGCGCCACCCGGACCGCGACTTCGACGTCGCCACGCACCGACTGCTCGGTCGGCAAGATGTTCACCTCGCTGGCGCTGGAGCGCGAGATGAAGGCACGCGGCCTGAAGGCCGATTTCCGCGCCACCGGCCAGACCGGCATCCTGATTGCCGGCGGCGGCGTCTCGGTCGACGCCGTGGTCGCCGACTTCATCTCCGGCGCCACCGAATGGCTGGCGCCGGAGGCCGAGACCGACCATTGGGACCTGATCGAGGGCCAGGGATCGCTGTTCCACGCCTCCTATGCCGGCGTGTCGCTAGGCCTGCTGCACGGCGCCCAGGCCGAGGCGCTGGTGATGTGCCATGAGCCGGGACGGCCGCATATGCGCGGCCTGCCGAACTTCCCGCTGCCCGACCTGGCCGACTGCATCGCCCTGAACGAACGTTGTGCCCGGCTGACCAACCCGGAGGCGAAGGTGATCGGGCTGGCCTTCAACACCTCGGCGCTCGATCCGCAGGCGGCGGAGCGCGCCATGAAGGAGGCCGAGAATCGCTTCGGCCTGCCGACGGTCGACCCGGTGCGCACCGGCGTCGCCGCCATCGTCGACCGGCTGCCGATGCC
>JAEKLZ010000527.1 GCA_019508225.1 Inquilinus limosus
TCTCAGTGCATTTCAACGGCTGGGGCAACTATCCGAACCCGAACAACTACACCAACGCCCCGATCCACGGGCCGTTCGAGGGCAGCTTCGTCAAGAGCTTCGTCGGCGAGCGCGCGATCCGCGCCGCCCTGCCGCGCTATCGCGACTGCGGCTGCCAGATCGAGCAGCGCGTGCACGATTACCTCCGGGCGACGCTGGGCGCGGTCGAGCGCACCTACCAGCTGGCGCCCGCCTCCAACAACTACACCAGCCCGACCCCGGCGGCGGTCGGCTTCGTCACCCAGCGCGTCGCGGCCGGGGCGGCCGAGATGCGTGACATGGTGATCGACGCCTGGACATCCAGCGCCGACTGGACCGTCGGCTATCCGGCGATCAAGGTCTCGGACATCGAATCCGGCAAGGTGAAGGTGACCCGAGAGTCGTTCTGGCACGATTGAGCCATGGGTCCAGCGGCGCGGTCGCCGCGCCGCTGGACAAATCTCCGGCGTCATGGATTGCTGGCCTCTTCAAAGAGGAGCCGCCGCCATGTCGCTCGACCTGTGGTTCGCCTTCCT
This sequence comes from Inquilinus limosus, assembly GCA_019508225.1. Classification (GTDB taxonomy): domain Bacteria; phylum Pseudomonadota; class Alphaproteobacteria; order DSM-16000; family Inquilinaceae; genus Inquilinus; species Inquilinus limosus_D. The sequence continues at coordinate 555 of JAEKLZ010000527.1, forward strand.
GCTCGCCGCCTTCATCGTCCTGATCATCCCGGGACCGACCGTCACCCTGGTGCTGTCCTACGCGCTCGGCCGCGGCCGGTCGCATGCCTGGTGGATCGTGGCCGGCGTGGCGCTCGGCGACCTGACGGCGATGACCCTGTCGCTGCTGGGGTTGGGCGCCCTGCTGGCTGCTTCGGCCACCGCCTTCACCGTGCTGAAATGGATCGGCGCCGCCTATCTGGTCTATCTCGGCGTCAAGCTGTGGCGGGCCGCGCCCAAGGCCGACGGCCTGGTGGCCCCCGACGCCGGACGCTCGCCCCGCGCCATGCTGCTGCACGCCTTCGCCGTGACCGCGCTGAACCCGAAGAGCATCGTCTTCTTCGTCGCGTTCCTGCCGCAGTTCGTGCATCCCGAGGCGCCGCTGCTGCCGCAGATGGCGGTGCTGGAGGGCACCTTCGTCACCCTCGCCGCGCTGAACGCCGCCGCCTATGCCTGGATCGGCGCCCGGCTGCGCGACACCATCGGCCGGCCCTCGGTGCTGCGCCTGATCAACCGCGCGGGTGCTGGCGTGCTGGTGGCCGCCGGCTTCGCCACCGCCGCCTGGAACCGGGCGAACTAGCGCAGGCGCCGCACCGCTTCGCCCACATTCTGCCAAGCCGGCCGGCCGGGGGCGAAGCGGCCGCGCAGATAGGCGACGAGATCGGCCAGCTGGCGGTCGGTCAGCGTGTCGCGGAAGGCCGGCATGGCGCCGTGCTGCCCGGCCGCCGGACCTGCGGCGCCGTCCAGGATCACCCGGATCAGATTGTCCGGGCGGTCGGAGTGCAGGTTGCTGTTCAGCGCCAGCGACGGCCGGATGCCGAACAGGTCCGGCCGCTCCCCGCCCTCATGGCACACGGCGCAGGCGCCGTCATAGAGCCGCGCGGCCGGGCTGGCGGCGACCGACTCAACGGTTGACGCCGAGACGGCCTCAGCCTGCGCGACACGGGCATCGGCGCCCGAATCCGGCGGGTTCAGCGAGGCGAGATAGGTCGCCATGGCGCGGATGTCGGCATCGGGCAGGGCCGACAGCTCCGTCACCACCGGGGCCATCGGCCCGCCGGCCGGCCCGTGCAGCCGGGAATAGCCGGTGCGCAGATACTGGTACAGCTCGCCGGCGTCCCACGGCACCGGCGCGCGGGACAGCGCGGTCAGGGCCGGCGCCTCCCACCCCTCGGCCCAGCCGCCGGCGAGGCGGGCGGCGTCGGCGCCCTTCTCCGCCCCCAGCGCGTTGCGCGGCGTGTGGCAGGCCGAGCAGTGGCCGAGGCCTTCGACCAGAGTGCGGCCGCGGTTCCATTCCGCCGACTGCGTCGGCTCCGGCTGCAGCTCGCCCTGGCGCAGGAACAGCGCGTTCCACCCCGCCAGCAGCGGCCGCAGGTTCATCGGGAACGGCAGCGCTGTCTTCGGCGGCGTCGACCGCACCGCCGGCTGCGCCATCAGATAAGCGTACAGCGCCTGCATGTCGGCATCGGCGATGCGGGTGAAATGCGGATAGGGGAAGGCCGGGTATAGATGGTGGCCGTCGCGGCTGATCCCCTGCCGCATCGCCCGTTCGAAGGCGGGATAAGACCAGGCGCCGATGCCGGTCTCCGGGTCCGGTGTGAGGTTGGTCGAATAGACCGTGCCAAAGGGGGTCGCCATCGCATGGCCGCCGGCATTGACGACGCCGTCCGGCCCGGTGTGGCAGACGGCGCAGTTGCCCAGCGCCGCCAGCTGCCGGCCACGCTCGATCGTCTCGGCCGAATAGACCGACGGGTCGGGCCGCGCGATCGGCGCAATCTCCGCCCGCCACGGCATCGCCGCGGCGACGGCGCCGGCCACCACGGCCCCGGCGCCAAGCAGCCAGGCCTTCCAGCCTCGGCCGGAACGGCGAGGGGCAGGCCGCGAGGCCAACGCCGGGATCGGCACCCGGGGCTGCGCCGCCGACGGGGCCAGCAGGCCCTCCCGCGCGAGAGCCGCCTTCACCTTCTCCGGCGTGAAGGGCGGCTCGCGGAAGCGGATGCCGCAGGCGTCATAGATCGCGTTGGCGATGGCGGCGGCGCTGGGGACGGAGGCGGATTCGCCGGCGCCAAGCGGCGGCTGGTCCGGCCGCTCCACCATCAGCGTGTCGATCGGCGGCACATCCGGGAAGCCGACGATCGGGTAGCCGCCCCAGTCCCGCACCGCGGGCAGGCCGGCCTCGAACCGCACCTCCTCCCGCGTCGCCCGGCTGATCGACTGGACGATGTTGCCGTGGATCTGATGCTGCACCCCGGCCGGGTTGATCATCAGCCCGGCATCGTGGCCGTTGACGATGCGGGTGACCGCGACCTCGCCGGTCGCCCGGTTGACCTCGACATCGGCGACCCAGGCCGACCAGGCGGCGCCGTAGCCCGGGAACTTGCTGTGGACGTAGAGGGCATAGGCGAAGCCGCGGCCGCGCAGGATGTCGCCCTCGCCGCCCTCGGTGCCCCAGCGGGTGCGCGGCACCCAGCCGGCCTCGGCCGCGGTGCGCTCGACCAGGTCCCGCGCCCGCGGGTCGTGCAGATAGCGCAGCCGGTATTCGATCGGGTCGATCTGCGCCGCGGCCGCCGCCTCGTCGATCCAGCTCTCATGCGCGAAGGTGTTGGGCAAGGCCGAGACGCCGCGCAGCCAGGAGGCGCGGATGATCGGCGGCATGTCGTGGATGGTGACCCGGCGATTGGCGTAGTCGTAGGGCGGGACCGAGGTGCGGTCGCCCATCTCGAGCACCTGGGCCACCGGCGCGACCTTGCCGGTCAGCAGCAGCGCCAGGGTCGGGGCGGCGTTCGACGGGTAGCGCGACTGGTAGTCATAGGCCACGGCGTCGCCGGCGGCATCGAGCCCGCCATCGACCTCCATCAGCTGGGCGGTGCCCTTCGGCTCCCACAGGTGCTCCTGCTCGCGGGTCAGCTGCACCCGGACCGGGCGGCCGACGGCGCGGGACAGCAGCGCGGCATCGGCCGCCACGTCGTCGGCGCAGTTGCGGCCGTAGCAGCCCGCCGCCTCCATCCGCACCAGGTCGACCGCCGTCTCCGGCAGGTCGAGCAGCCGGGCGATGTCGGCGCGCAGCGGGTGCGGGTTCTGGGTGCCCGCCCAGACCCGTGCGTCCTCGGGGCCGATATCGGCGACGGCGCAGGATGGGCCGATCGAGCCATGCAGCTGATAGGGCCAGACATAGCGCCGGGCCAGCCGCGTCGCCGATCCGGCCAGGGCGGCCTCGACGTCGCCGCGATCCTCGACCCGCCGCGGCGTCGACGGGTTGGCGCGCAACGCCGTGGCCAGGTCGTCGAGATCCGGCAGGACCGGCACCGGTTTCCAGTCGACCCGCAGCGCCTCGGCGGCGGCGATCGCCTGCTCCTCCCGCTCCGCCACCACGCCGACGAAGTCGCCGATCGCGACCACGGCGATGAAGCCCGGCAGATGCGCGACCGAGCCTTCGTCCACCGCGACCAGGCTGGTGCCGACGAAAGGGCCATGGTCGACGCCGGCATAGGGCGGCCGCACCACCCGGCCATGGACCATGCCGTCGACCCGCAGGTCGTGGACGAAGACGGCGCGGCCGGCGACCTTGGCCGGGATGTCGACCCGCGGCTGGGGCCGGCCGACGATGCGGTATTCCGAGACCGGCTTGACCGGATGGCTGTCGTCCAGCTCCAGCCGGATGCGCTCGCCGGCCAGCAGCTCGCCATAGGCGATGCGCCGGTTGCCGCCCTCGGTGCCGATCAGCCCGTCCTCGACCCGCAGCTCCGACACCGGGACGCCGAGCCGTTCGGCCGCCAACGCCAGCAGCGCCGCCCGGGCCTGGGCCGCTGCCCGACGCAGCGGCACGGCCGTGTGCTGGATGGTATCGCTGGCGATGGTCGCGCCCTGATTCGGGGCGCGGGCGGTGTCGCCCAGCACCATCTCCACCGCGGCGGGCGGGACGTCCAGCTCCTCCGCCACGATCTGGGTCAAAGCGGTGCGGATGCCCTGGCCGAGATCGACATGGCCGCAATAGCCGATCACGTCATCCGCCGCCGACAGGCAGATGAAGGGCTCTACCCCATCCCCGGCGCGGCGGTAGACCAGCAGGGTGTCCGCCGCCTCGAGCAGCTTCGCCGCGGTCAGGCCGGCCAGAACCGAGGTGGTCATGGCGCCCCCGCCCCGCCGGTCAGCGCCATGGCGCGCCGGACCGAGGCCAGGATCTCGACATGGGTGCCGCAGCGGCACAGGTTGAAGCGCAGCGCCTCGCGGATCTCCGCCTCGGTCGGGCGCGGGTTCACGGCCAGCAGCGCCACGGTGCGGATGATCATTCCGTTCAGGCAATAGCCGCACTGGGCGCCCTGCCCATCGATGAAGGCCTGCTGCACCGGATGCAGCCCGCCTTCGCCGCCCAGCCCCTCCAGCGTCGTGATCGCATGCCCGGCCATGGCGCCGACCGGCAGAGTGCAGCTGCGCGCCGCCTTGCCGTCGACCAGCACCAGACAGGCGCCGCATTCGCCGAGGCCGCAGCCGTATTTCGGACCGTTCAGCCGGGCATCGTTGCGCAGCACATGCAGGAGCGGCGTCGCGGGGGCGGCCGGTGTCCACACCTCCACCCCGTTCACGCGCAGCGCGATGCCGGATCCCGCCACGGTCATCGCCGGCCGGGCGGCTTGCGATCGGACCGGACAGGGACTCGCATGGTGCCTCGGACGCAGAATGACGACGACGCCCGGCAGTGTGGACCAATCATTGTTCGTATACAAACGGCGTTATGCCGATTCAGCATCCCATCGCCATGGCGGGTGGGGCAACAGGCGGGATGCCGGCGCCGCTCAGCCCTCGCCGGCCAGCCCCGTGGCGCCGCGGACAACGCCGACCGTTGCGCCAAGCCGGGTCTTGATCTCGGGCGCCAGCCAGCGGCCGGCGATCTCCGGGTCGGCGCCGTCCAGCGCGCCGATCCGCTTCAGGATCGCGGCCATGGCGACATTCGCCGCCCGCTCCGCCCCGTCGTCGATCTTCAGGGCGACGCCGAGCCCGTATTCCGGCAGGGCGGCACAGAAGACGCCCTCGGCCCCGACCTTGGTCATCACCCGGCCGCCGCAGGCCTGCATGATCTCGGTGTCGAAGCGGCCGGTGCCGGCCACCAGGAAGGGTTGGGCCGCCCAGGCCTTGCGGATCCGCAGCACCGCGTCGCGGCGCTTCTCGGGCAGGTCCTCCGGGTCGGCGATCCGGGCCATGGCGAAGGCCAGGCCTTCCAGCGGAATGGCGATGGTCGGGATCGAGCAGCCATCGGCCGCCCAGGGCGCGTCGCCCAGGCCGCAGCCGGTCATCTGCTCGAGGACGCCGAGGATGCGCTGCTGCACCGGATGGTCGTAGCGGATGTAGCCCTTGGTCTTCTCGCCGAGATGAACCGCGGTGGTCAGGAAGCCGGTGTGCTTGCCCGAGCAGTTGTTGTGCAGGCCCGACGGGTGCTGGTGGCTGCAGACCAGGGCATGGGCCGAGCCCTCGTGGAATGGCAGGTGGGTGCCGCATTCCAGGTCGGCCTCGGTCAGGCCGATCCTGGCCAGCCAGGCGGCCACCCGCTCGACATGGCCGGGCTCGCCGCCATGCGAGGCGCAGGCCAGCGCCAGCTCCTCGTCGCCCAGGCCGAAGGCGTTGGCGGCGCCGCTCTCGACCAGCGGGATCGCCTGCAGCGACTTGATCGCCGAGCGGGCGTAGACCGGCCGGCCGATATCGCCCCAATGGCCGTGCACCCGCGATGGCGGCTTTCGACCACCGAACCGCGGGTGACCTCGACCAGGATCGGCGCGCCCTCGGCGCCGAGTTCGGCGGTGCCAGTGGCCGGGCCGTGGTCGTGGCCGTGATCATGGTCGTGCGGGTCGGTCATCATCGTCTCGGCAGGAGGGAGGCAGGGCCGTTCCGGCCGCACCTTGCCCTCCCGCCCCGCGCGGGGCAAGGTCGGAGCCGGACGATACGGATGGGAACCGGATGAAAGGCTATTTCGCGATCGGCTGCG
>JAEKLZ010000528.1 GCA_019508225.1 Inquilinus limosus
GCCGACCGCTTCGGCCGCCGGCCGACGCTGATGGTCGACGTGCTGGCCTATTCGCTGCTGGAATTCGCCTCGGGCTTCGCCCCGACCTTCACCGTGCTGCTGGTCCTGCGCATGCTGTACGGCATCGCCATGGGGGGCGAATGGGGCGTCGGCGCCTCGCTGACCATGGAGACGGTGCCGGTCCGCTCGCGCGGCCTCGTCTCGGGCCTGCTGCAGGCCGGCTATCCGACCGGCTACCTGCTGGCGTCGGTCGTCTACGGCCTGTTCTACGATTCGATCGGCTGGCGCGGCATGTTCATGATCGGCGTGCTGCCGGCCCTCCTGGTGCTATACATCCGCCGCAGCGTGCCGGAATCGCCATCCTGGACCGAGACGCGGACGACGAGCGTCGGCATCTCGCTGCTGGACACGGTGCGGCGGCACTGGCGGCTCGGGATCTACGCCATCCTGCTGATGACGGCATTCAACTTCTTCAGCCACGGCACCCAGGACATCTACCCGACCTTCCTCAAGGTCCAGCACGGCATGGGCCCGCACGAGGTCAGCCTGATCGCCATCGTCTACAACATCGGCGCCATCCTCGGCGGCATCGGCTGCGGCGTGCTGTCGGAGCGCTTCGGCCGGCGCCGGGTGATCGTGGTCGCGGCGCTGCTGGCCTTGCCGGCGCTGCCGCTCTGGGCCTTCTCCTCCGGCCCGGTGCTGCTGGCCGCCGGCGCCTTCCTGATGCAGGTCGCGGTGCAGGGCGCCTGGGGCGTGGTCCCGGCCCATCTCAACGAGCTGTCGCCGGAGGAGGCGCGCGGCACCTTCCCCGGCTTCGTCTACCAGACCGGCAACCTGCTGGCCGCGATCAACCTGACTCTGCAGACCCACATCGCCGTCACCAACGGCAACGACTACGCCCTGGCCATGGCCTGGGTGACCGGGGTGGTGGCGGTGGTGATCGCGCTCCTGATCGCCTTCGGGCCGGAGAAGCGCGGCGTCGCCTTCGGCGCGGCGCGGCTGCGGTCCGAGCTTCCCGCCACGCCCGCCGCCGGGAAATAGCGGCCCCGCCGGGACGGAGGCCGGCGACCGTGCTATAACACGCCGCCGGCCCCGGGGCCGGGCCCCATCGCGATGCCCGCCATGCCGGATGAGCTGCAATTCCTGGACCTGATCGGCCAGATCTACGACGCCGCGATCGGCGATGAGGACTGGACCGGGATCCTGGACCGGCTGTCGCAGATGCTGGGCGCCCACGCGGCCGTGCTGCAGCGGCCGCACGGCCCCGGGCAGTCGGTGCAGACGCTGGTCAGCGGCATCGACCCGGCCTATGTCGGGCTGTACGGCGCCCACTACCACAGCCTGCTGCCGATCCGGTCCTGGCTGCCGCGGCTGCCCGGCGGGTCCGTCTTCGTCGACCGCATGCTGCTGCCGGACCGGGACTATGTCCGGACCGAGTTCTACACTGACTTCCTGACGCCGCAGGACCAGCATGCCAGCCTGTCCTGGCTCGCCCGCAGCCGGCCCGGCGCCGGGGCCACCCCGGCCCTGATCTCGATCTGGCGGTCGCGGCGGCAGCCGGAGTGGGAGCCGGAGCAGCTGCGCCTGCTGCACCGGCTCGGCCCGCATCTCGAGCAGGCGCTGGAGATCGAGCGCCGTCTCGGCGCCAGCGCGGCGCAACAGGTCGCGACCAGCCTGGCCCGCAGCGCGGCCGAGCTGACCTGGCGCGAGCGGGACTGCTTGGCCCGGATCGCCCGCGGCGCCTCGAGCAAGGAGATCGCGCGACAGCTCGAGCTGTCGATCCACACGATCAACGAATACATCGAATCGGCGATGCGGAAGCTGGAGGCGGCCAGCCGGAGCGAAGCGGTGGCCAAGGCGATGGTGCTCGACCTGATCGGCGACTGATCCCCTAATCCTCGGGGATTGAGGCTTCCCCCGGAATCCGGGACTCTGGTCCCAGAGAGTCACGAGGTGCGTCTGAGCACGATTCAGGTTTTTTCGCGTCGAGAAGGAAACAATTCGACGCAAATTCTGTTGTGATTGTGGCGGCGCGGCGTGGACGGGCACAGGGTTGGAGGTGGACAGATGAATCCGGTTCTGATGGCAGCCTTCGGGCTGATCGCCGTGCTGCTGTGGCGCGCCGGACCCGGCTTCGCCGTCGTCACCGGCGGCGCCGCCCTCTCGGCGGCGGCGATCCTGCTGACCCTGCATTGATCGCCGCGACGCCGGGGAGCGCGGCCGTGGGCCGGCCGCGCTCGACCATCTCCCGGCCCCCCTGATCTTCGGGTCGAGGCGCGAGGTGACGGCGGTCTCCACCCGGGCGGTCGAAGACCCATAAAATCTGTTATAGTCCGAAAGGGCTGCCGGCCTTGCGCCGGCGGCCTGCCGTGCCCCTGCCTCGCGTCGCCATGCCGGATGACCGCGCCATTGCCGAGCTGGTCGGCCAGACCTACGACGCCGCGCTCGGCGACGAGGACTGGGCGATCGTGCTGCGCCGCGTCCTGGAGCTGGTCGGCGGCGAGGCGGCGGCGCTGCATCCGACCGGGGCCCCGAGGCAGGCCGACATCGCCATCCGAGTCGGCTGCGACCCCGCCTACATCCCGCTCTACAACGCCCATTACCACGCGACCTGGCCGATCCTGCCGATGATGCAGCAGCTGCAGGCCCGGCCGGTCTTCGTCGACCGCATGCTGGTGCCCCAGGCCGAGTTCGTCCGCTCCGAATTCTACAACGACTATGCCCGGCCGCAGGGCGGCCATAGCGGCCTGTACTGGGTTGATTTCGACCGGCATGGCCTCGGCGCGCATCTTTCGCTCTGGCGGTCGGGGCGGCGTCCCGACTGGAGCGACGAGGAGGTCCGGCTGCTGCGCCATGTCGGCCCGCATATCGGCCGGGCGCTGAAGATCCGCGGCCGGCTGCTTGCTGGAGGCGCGGGGGCCGGCCAGCGCAACGGCGACGCGCCGTTGCTGGCGCCGCGCGAGCGCGACTGCCTGGCCTGGGTCGCCCGCGGCGCCTCCAGCAAGCAGGCGGCCCAGCGCCTGGCCCTGTCGGTCTACACCGTCAACGAATACGTCGCCTCGGCGATGCGCAAGCTGCAGGCGACCAGCCGCAGCGAGGCCGTGGCCAACGCGCTCAGCCTCGGCCTGCTCGACCCGTAGCCGGCAATCCCCCATTCCTCGGGGATTGAGAGGGTCTTCCTATCCGGGACAATCTACGCACTGAGGCACAATGGTCGGACGTCCTGGCCAAGGACTGGCTTCGCGCTCCAGACCAACCGCAACGGCCAGTATCGGCGACAGACCAACCGATGCGATCCGTAACGCGAAGCCTACAGCCGTAGTCACAATGGCCGTTAATTTCTGCACCTGATCTGGACTAGATCACCGCTTCGACACCAGCGCTTCCCGCAATGTCGGCCGACGGGTCCTCGGACCCCACAGGCACTGCGGAGCTGCGGGCAGGCCATCACGACCTGGCGGCAGAAGCTGCCGGGCGGCAACGAGGAGAGATGCTTTGAGAGCACGTTTTGCGATCACCCTGCTGGCGGCCATCGCGCTCGGCGCCCTCGCCGCCCCGGCCATGGCCGAGGTGAAGCTGGGTGTCGGCGCGCCGCTGACCGGCCCGAATGCGGCGGTGGGCGAACAGTTCCGCCGCGGCGCCGAGGCCGCGGTCAAGGCCTTGAACGCGGCCGGCGGCGTGAACGGCGAGCAGGTGACGATCGTCTATGGCGACGACGCCTCCGACCCGCGCCAGGGCGTGGCGGCCGCGAACGAGCTGGTCGGCGAGAAGGTCGTGGCCGTGATCGGCCACTACAACTCCTCGGTCTCGATCCCGGCCTCGACCGTGTATGCCGAGGAAGGCGTGCTGCAGATCACCCCGGGCTCGACCAACCCGCAGCTGACCGAGCAGGGCATCGAGACCGTGTTCCGCACCTGCGGCCGCGACGACCAGCAGGGCGATGTCGCCGGCAAGTTCCTGGCCACGGCCTACAAGGGCCGCAAGGTCGCGATCCTGCAGGACCAGACCACCTACGGCAAAGGCCTGGCCGATGCCACCAAGGCGCGGATGAACGGCCTGGGCCTGACCGAGGTGCTGTATGAGGGCATCACGGTTGGGGAGCGCGACTTCTCGGCCGTCGTCTCGAAGATGAAGGCCGCGAATGTCGACGCCGTGTTCTTCGGCGGCCTGCACAACGAGGCCGGGCTGATCCTGCGCCAGATGCGCGACCAGGGGCTGAAGGCACAGTTCCTGTCCGACGACGGCACCGTGTCGCAGGAGTTCTGGGGCATCACCGGGCCGGCCGGCCAGGGCGCCCTGGTGACCTTCGGGCCGGAGATGCGCGACCAGCCGCAAGCCAAGGACGCGGTGGCCAAGTTCCGGGCCGACGGCTACGAGCCCGAGGGCTACACCCTGTACAGCTACGCCGCCGTGCAGGCCTGGGCCGAGGCGGCGAAGAAGGCCGGCTCCGTCGACGGCGCCAAGGTCGCGGCCGCGCTGCACGACGGCAGCGGTTACGACACCGTCATCGGCAAGCTGACCTTCGACGCCAAGGGCGACCCGACCGGCTCCAACTACGTCCTCTACAGCTGGCAGGACGGCAAGATGGTGCAGCTGACGGATGACCAGGTGGCCAAGCTCGGCCATTGAGGATCGGGCCTGGAGGTGCGGCCCGCCGCACCTCCGGCTCTCTCACCGCGACACGGCCCGCGCCGACAAGCGCGAGACACGGTCCATCTCCGTCCCCCTTGTGACTCCGGACCTAGCCGCCACCTTGGCGCCTTAGTTCGTTGGAATGGTTCGGCTCTGCAATGCTTTGCCCAATCGGGTGACGGGAAGCGGCAGAGTGTCGGTCAAGGAGGGGGAGAACCAGGCGATGAGAAGGCGCAATCTCGGAATCTTCAGCATGGCGTTGCTGTCGGCATCGATTGCCGGCTGCGTGAATTCGGAAGCCAGCAAGAACGCAAAGACCTGGATCGGAGTACCGGCCCAGGAGCTGATCAGCCAGATCGGCCAGCCGGCTGAAAGTGAGACATCGGGTGGATTGCTGAAATACACCTATTACGACTCGGCAACCTCCACCGTCCAAAAGACCAACGACTATACGACGCTGGGACCGGGGCCGGGGCCGAATGGCGTGACGGTCTATCAGCACAGCGACCCGTATCTGGAAGACGTCACCTACACCTGCAGGAACGTCTATTACATCGATGGTGCCGGCAAGATCGTCGACGCCTATGCGTCCGGGGACTGCCAATAGCCGCCGCTGCCTAGCTGCACACTCCCGGGGCGGCGATGATGCGCCGGGCGTGCTGCGGCCGGTCGCGGACCGACAGGCATTGCGCGCCGTCGGGGACCGTCACCCCGGCGGGGCACGCCACCACCATGACGCTGTCGTCCCCCAGCGCGATCCTTGCATCGGCCGCGCTGGCGACGCCTAGCCTGCCGGCCGGGTCGATCCAGAGCGGATCGGACTTGCCGGCATAGGCGGTGAGCAGCCAGTCGCCGTCCAGGGCCCCGACAACGTAGTCTGCCGGCAGGCGCCAGCGGCGGATGGTCGCCCCCTTGCTGTCCAGCTCCACCGCCTCGGCGACCGCGAACGGATCGGACGGCTTGAAGTCGGGGATGCGGTCCACCTGCAGCCGGGCGACCGTGCCGCACGGCCCGTCCGCATCCACCCCCACCAGCCCCGGATGGGCGGGCGTCGCCCCCTCCTTGAGCCAGAAGCCGAGAGCAATCGGCGCGGTGACGGGCTGCGGCGCCACCGCCAGGAGCAGCGGAACGGCCGCAAGGATCAGCCAGGGCCGGAAGCGCATCAGGAAGCCTTTCGTCGAACCTCGAAGATCCTAGACCATCCGAAAGTGCCGCCCGGATGACCATCCGATGGCGACGACGGGGCGGCGTCCTCCCCGCCTCGCCCGCTTCAAGCCGCGAAATCCTCGATCCGGTCGGCCGCGGCGCGGTCGTAGCCGCGGCTGGCCTCGAGCAGCTGGGCCGTATAGGGCTGGGTCACGGTGCCGTCATGCAGCTGCGCCGCGGTCAGCGTCTCGACGATGCGGCCGCGATTCATCACCGCCAGCCGCTCGCACATCACCGACACCACGGCGAGGTTGTGGGTGACCAGGAGATAGGTCAGCCCGCGCTCGGTGCGCAGCCGCTTCAGCAGGTTCAGGATCTCCGCCTGCACCGAGACGTCGAGCGCCGAGGTCGGCTCGTCCAGCAGCAGCACCCGCGGCTCCAGCACCAGCGCCCGGGCGATGGCGACGCGCTGGCGCTGCCCGCCCGACA
>JAEKLZ010000529.1 GCA_019508225.1 Inquilinus limosus
GCCTATGGCTGCAACATCGGCGCCTATTTCTCCGGCATCGCCTCCGGCAGCCTGCATGGCTGGCTGTGGCTGGTCGCCGCCTTCTTCGGCAATGTCGCCGGGACATATCTCCGGCCCATCTTCGCCCTGGAGGTCGAGCGGACGCCGCGCCTCACCGGCTGCTGACGCCCGCTCGGCCCAGCTACAGCAGGAAGTCGCTCGCGGCCAGGTGGATCGCGCCGGTCAGGACGATGCTGAAATCGGCCTTGGCGTCGCCATCGACGTCGCCGGAGACCGTGGTGATGCCGCCGGCGATGGCATAGTGCAGCTCGCCGGCATGGTGGCCGAAGGCCGCCGTGCCGATGAAGCTGAAGCCCTGGTTGCCGCCGGCCACGGTGCTGGCGTCGATCGGGCGCAGGTCGATGCGATCGCCCTCGGCATGGCTGAAATCGGCGATCCGGTCGGCGGCGCCGACCTTGCTGTGGCCGATCGAATCGAAGACGAAGCGGTCGGCCCCGGCGCCGCCGCCCAGCGCGTCCTGGCCGCCGCGGCCGTCGATCACGTCGTTGCCGGCATTGCCGACCAGGGTATTGGCGGTGGCCCCGCCGGAGAGGACGTCGCCGCCGGAGCTGCCATAGACGCTCTCGATGCCGCTCAGCACGTCGCCCTGGGCGTTGCCGCCGATGCCCTTGCCGGCGGCGATGTCGACCGTCACCCCGATCGAGCTCTCGCTGTACATCGCGGTGTCGATACCGGCGCCGCCGACCAGATGGTCGGCCCCGGCGCCCCCGCGCAGCACGTCGTTGCCGACGCCGCCCTCGAGCGTGTCGTTGCCGGCGAGGCCGCTGAGCGAATCATTGCCGGCCAGGCCGGACAGGGTGTCGGCCTTCTGCGACCCCGCCTGTGCGTCATTGCCGGCGAACAGGCTGTTGGCCAGGCCGGTGAAGTCGTTGTTGCTGATCTGCGAATAGGTGGTCGCGGCGCTGACCGACATGCCGGACAGCGTGGCGAAGGCGACGCCGTTCTGGGACAGCACCAGCCCGGTCACGACGCCGGTGATGCCGAACAGGCCGATGCCGAGGCCGGTGCCGGCCAGGTCGATCGACACCCCGTCGAAATCGATATGCCCGGCGGTGGAGGTGAGGGAGGTGACCCTGGGGTTGTCGAAATCGAGCTGCTCCAGGGCATCGAAGGAGAATCTCGCGCCGTTGATCCCGTCTGGCGCGTTCACCGTCAGCGTCGTCATCTGCAAAACCCTTCCTGGCCCCGGACTCCCGGTCCGGCGGCTGTCGTTTCTGAATACGGCGCTATGCTATCGGCGAGGCCGGATATCGTCATCCGGAATCCAATGGTTCCATTGTTAAATCTTTATGGACTCTGGATTTAATACTTAGGCCTTCAATCGAATTTGATCGGATATAGATTTCATATTCATTGAATTGAGTGAAAATCCAGTCGAGGCGCCGCGGAACGATCGGCGACGCGGCTGCTGACATCGACCCGCGATCCTCGCTAGTCTGGCGGCCAAGGATCCAGATCACGGGCGGTGCCAAGATGAGCTCCGAGACGCAGACTTCCGCCAACCCGCTGCTCGCGGACTGGGACACGCCGTTCGGCAGCCCGCCCTGGCAGCGGATCGCGGTCGAACATTTCCGCCCGGCCTTCGACGCCGCGCTGGCCGAGCATGACCGCGAGATCGAGGCGATCGCCGGCGACCCGGCCGAGCCGAGCTTCGACAACACCGTCGCGGCGCTGGAGCGCAGCGGCCGGGCGCTGCGCCGGGTCGCCGCCGCCTTCTTCAACCTGACCTCTGCGCACAGCAATGACGAGCTCGAGGCGGTGGAGCGCGACGTCGCGCCGCTGCTGGCCCGGCACCACAATGCGATCCAGCAGCACCCGGCGCTGTTCCGCCGGGTCGACGCCCTGTTCGCCCGCCGCAGCGATCTCGGCCTGACGCCGGAGCAGGACCGGGTGCTGGAGCGCTACCATCTCGGCTTCACCCGCAGCGGCGCCGGACTGGACGAGGCGGCGAAGCGCCGGCTGTCCGAGATCGTCGAGCGCCTGGCCACGCTGGGCACCAGCTTCGGCCAGAACGTGCTGGCCGACGAGAAGGCCTATGCCCTGGTGCTGGACGGCGAGACCGACCTGGCCGGCCTGCCGCAGGAGCTGCGCGACGCGGCGGCGGCCGCCGCGGCCGAGCGCGGCCAGCCGGGCAAGCATGCGATCACGCTCGGCCGGTCCAGCGTCGAGCCCTTCCTGCAGTTCTCCGCCCGACGCGACCTGCGCGAGACGGTGTTCAAGGCGTGGCTCGCGCGCGGCGAAAGCACCGCCGCCGACAACCGGCCGATCATCGCCGAGACCGTGGCGCTGCGGGCCGAGCAGGCGCGGCTGCTGGGCTATCCCAGCTATGCCGATTTCCGCCTGGCCGACACCATGGCCAAGACGCCGGAGGCGGCGCTGGGCCTGCTGAACTCGGTCTGGGTGCCGGCCCGCGCCCGGGCGCTGCGCGAGCAGGACAAGCTGCAGGCGCTGGTGGCGGAGGAGGGCGGCAATTTCGAGGTGGCCGCCTGGGACTGGCGGTACTACGCCGAGCAGCAGCGCAAGCGGGAGTTCGATCTCGATGAGAGCGAGCTCAAGCCCTATCTGCAGCTCGAGCGCATCATCGAGGCCGCCTTCGACACGGCGCACCGCCTGTTCGGCCTGTCCTTCCGGGAGCAGAAGGACGTGCCGGTGTGGCATCCGGACGTCCGGGCCTGGGAGGTGACGGGCCGGGACGGCCGCTTCATCGGCCTGTTCTACGGCGACTATTTCGCCCGGCCATCCAAGCGCAGCGGCGCCTGGATGGAGGCCATCCGCGAGCAGGAGAATTTCGACGGCGAGGTGCGCCCGATCGTCGTCAACGTCATGAACTTCGCCAAGGCGGCGGCGGGCACGCCGAGCCTGCTCAGCTTCGACGACGCCCGCACCCTGTTCCACGAGTTCGGCCACGCCCTGCACGGGCTGATGTCCGACCTGACCTACCCGGCCATCGCCGGCACCAATGTGGCGCGCGACTTCGTCGAATTCCCGTCGCAGCTGTACGAGCATTGGCTGGAGCGGCCGGAGATCCTGCGCCGCCACGCGCTGCACTATCGCACCGGCGAGCCGATGCCGGAGGAGCTGCTGCAGCGGGTGCTGGCGGCGCGCACCTTCAACCAGGGCTTCTCCACCGTCGAGTTCATCTCCTCGGCCCTGGTCGATCTCGACTTCCACGCGGCGGGTGCCGACGCGTCCGACCCGGCGGCGTTCGAGCGGGCGACGCTGCAGCGCATCGGCATGCCGTCGGCGATCGTGATGCGGCACCGGCCGCCGCATTTCCAGCACGTCTTCGCCGGCAGCGGCTATTCCGCCGGCTATTACAGCTACCTGTGGTCCGAGGTGCTGGATGCGGACGGCTTCGGCGCTTTCGAGGAGGCGGGCGACATCTTCGACCCGGCGGTGTCCGGGCGGCTGGCGGAGTTCGTCTATTCCGCCGGCTACCGCCGCGACCCGGCCGAGGCCTACCAGGCCTTCCGCGGCCGTCCGCCGGAGCCGGCGGCCCTGCTGAAGAAGCGCGGCCTGGCCGACGCGGCGTGAAAATGACTCAGGATTAGATTCGCTGGAGGGATCGGATTTTGCGTTGCCTCTCCCGCTTGCGGGAGAGGTCGGAGACGCGAAGCGGCTCCGGGTGAGGGCTCTTTGTCGAGGCCCGGGCCGACCCTCACCCGGTCTCGCTGTGCGAGCCCGACCTCTCCCGCCACGCGGGAGAGGCAACGTGAAAACGCTCGAAACCTTATCGTTCTTCGGCCGGGTGCCTAAGCCTGCTCCTCCGCCCAGATCGCATCCAGCCCCTCGCGATAGCTCGGATAGGCGAGGTGCACCCCGAGCTCATCGATGATGCGGTCGACCTTCAGCCGCTTGCACTCGGAATAGAACTCGCGGCCGAGGGGCGAAAGGCCGGCCTGCTCGAACGGAATCAACGGCGGTGGATCGATGCCGAGCAGCCGGGCGGCATGCTCGATCGGGTCGTTCGGGCTGGACGGGTGGCCATCGGCGACGTTGTAGACCGCCCCCGGAACCGGCTGACGCATCGAGGCCATCAGCACCGTGCCGATGTCGTCGACATGGATGCGGTTGAACACCTGGCCCGGCTTGTCGATGCGCCGCGCCCGGCCATGCCGCAGCTGGTCCAGCGCGCTGCGCCCCGGCCCGTAGATCCCGGCCAGGCGGAACACCTGTACCGCCACGCCGGTGTCCTGGAAGGCGGCGAACCAGGCGCGCTCCGACTCCAGCCGCTTCCAGCCGCGCGGCGAGCCCGGAGTCGGATCGGCGCTTTCGTCGATCCAGGCGCCGCCGCGGTCGCCATAGACCGAAGGGGTCGAGAGATAGCCGGCCCAGCGCAGCAGCGGCAGCGCGCGCAACGCTTCCGCCAGCGCCGGCACCACCGGATCGCCCGAGTCCTCCGGCGAGATCGACTGGATCAGATGCGTGGTCCCGGCCAGCGCCGCGGGGTCGAGCGGCTGGTCCGGGCCGAAGGCGTGGGCCTCGAATCCCTCATCCTGCAGCCGCTCCAGCCGGTCGGCATCGCGCGTGGTGCCGGCGACCTGCCAGCCGAGGTCGCGCAGCCGCCGCGCCAGCCGGGTCATGCTGTAGCCGAGGCCGAAGACAAACAGTCTTCCGGGTCGCAGATCGTCCATCGGATGTCGCGTCGCTGTTGCCTTCCGAGGGAACCCTATAGCAATGTGCCGGCCGGGACGTCGACGGTGCGTCCCGCGACGCCCCCGGAATGCTCGAAGCAACGGGGTTCCATCGGACGGATAGATCCAAGCGATATCCGCGCGTGCCGCCCACCGTCCGCTGCCGGGATCCGTCCCGGCCGTGCCGGCATGGCGTGGAGCCAGGAGGGCATGATGGCGGGCAAGCTGGGCGTGATGATCTGCGGCCATGGCAGCCGGGACCAGGGGGCCGTGGACGAGTTCGCCGCCGTGTCCCTGCAGCTGCGCCGCCGCCTCCCGCAATACGAGGTGGATTACGGCTATCTCGAATTCGCCCGGCCGATCATCCGCGACGGGCTGGACCGGCTGCGCGCCAAGGGCGTGACCGAGGTGCTGGCGATCCCGGGCATGCTGTTCGCCGCCGGCCACGCCAAGAACGACATCCCGTCCGTGCTGAACACCTACCAGGCGCAGCACCCGGGCCTGACCATCCGCTATGGCCGCGAGCTGGGCATCGACGTGAAGATGCTGCGCGCCGCCGGCGAGCGGGTGCAGGAGGCGGTGGAGATCGCCGACGCCCGGCGTGACGATGGGCCGGTGCCGCTGCACGAGACCATGCTGGTGGTGGTCGGCCGCGGCGCCTCGGACCCCGACGCCAACTCCAACGTCGCCAAGGTCATGCGGATGCTGTGGGAGGGCATCGGCTTCGGCTGGGGCGAGACCGCCTATTCCGGCGTCACCTTCCCGCTGGTCGAGCCGGCGCTGGAGCATGCGGCGAAGCTGGGCTATCGCCGCATCGTCGTGTTCCCGTACTTCCTGTTCACCGGCATCCTGGTCGACCGGATCTACGACGCGACCGACGCCGTCGCCGCCCGCCATCCGGGCATCGAGTTCGTCAAGGCGCGCTACCTGAACGACCACCCGCTGGTGCTGGCGACGCTGGAGGAGCGGATCGCCGAGATCCTCGACGGCACCGGCAACATGAACTGCCAGATGTGCAAGTACCGGATGCAGGTGCTGGGCTTCGAGGCCGAGGTCGGCCTGCCGCAGGAGAGCCACCACCACCACGTCGAGGGCATCGGCGGCGGGGTGGGGCATGACCATGCTCATGGGCACGACCACGATCACGGGCATCCCCATGACCATGGCCACGAGCATCATCACCACGGCGATCACGGCCACCATCACCATCATCACGACGACGGCCATCACCATCACGAGCATGACGACAGCCAAGGTCATGAGCATGGCCATAGCCACGGTCACGGCCATGGGCACCATCACCATCCCTATCCCCATGCCGACCATCCGCTGGGGCCGAAGAGCCTGAAGAAGGCCGGGTGAAAAGCAGCAATGGTGCGATCGTCCTCGTCTCCCACAATCACGTCATCCCCGCGAAAGCGGGGATCTCCCGACGGCGTCGAACCGAGAGAGATTCCCGCTTTCGCGGGAATGACGACGGAGAGTGAGGAAGGGGTAGCCTCCCGTCGTTTCTCTTATCTCCGCGACCCGGAGGCGATCTACCGGTCGCCGCGCGCGGCCGGACGGCTCTTCTGGCCGGGGCGCCGGTGCTGGTCGATTGCCGCATGGTCGAGGTCGGCATCATCCGGTCGCGCCTGCCGGCGGAGAACGAGGTCGTATCCCTGATCGGCGACCCGTCGTTGCCCGAGTTGGCCCGCCGCCTCGGCACCACCCGCTCGGCGGCGATGGTCGAGCTGTGGCGCGACCGGCTGGAGGATTCGGTGGTGGTGATCGGCAACGCCCCGACCGCTTTGTTCCGGCTGCTGGAGCTGCTGCAGGAGGGCGCCCCGAAGCCCGCCGCCATCCTGGGCTTCCCGGTCGGCTTCGTCGGCGCCGCCGAATCGAAGGCGGCGCTGGCCGAAAGCGACCAGGCGTTCCTGACCCTGCCGGGCCGGCGCGGCGGCAGCGCCATGGCCTCGGCCGCGGTCAACGCCCTGGCGCGGG
>JAEKLZ010000382.1 GCA_019508225.1 Inquilinus limosus
GCCGACCCCTCCGGCCATTCCGCGGCCCAGCGCTGGAACAGCAGCGGGTCGATCGGGTCCGGTGCCGCCACCGTGGCGAAGCGGCCGTCCATCACGCCGGACTTGAAGGAATCGGCCACCGGCAGGGCCAGGAAATCGGCGAAGGGCAGGTAGACGCAGACCAGGTCGGCCGTCGGCTCGACCGCGATCACCTGGTGCGGCACCGCGGCCCAGAACAGATGCACCCGGTTCTCGCCGATCGAGATCCGGGTGCCGTTGAACAGATAGGTCATGCCGCCGGCCAGCAGCAGGTTCAGCTCGATATGGTCGTGCCAATGGGCCTGGCCCATCGGCTCCGGCACATGCCGCTCGGCATAGAAGGCGCCGCTGTCGATATAGGTCTCGATGTCGACCGGCGCGGCGGGCGATGTCTGGATGTCGCTCATTCCATCGAGAATGAGGCTGTCTTTCCGGAAAACACAAGCGGCGGCGTGGAAGAAATCCGGAATCCGACCCTCCACAGTTGTCAGGCACGGGGCGAACCCGGCAACAAGGGGGGCAGGCAATGGCAAGAGCGCGATATGGCGCCGCCGCGGCGATCTGCGCGGCGACAGGCATGATCGGCATGACGGCAGCAGCGGCGGAGGTGCCGGTCACCTCCGGGCTGCAGCTGAGGATCTCCGGCTTCCTCGGCTTCGAGGCCGCGGCGGTGCTGGACCAGTCCGGCGGCAACAGCTTCGACCGCGATTACGATTTCCGTTCCGGCGGCCGGCTGCAGTTCGACGTCAAGACCATCACCGACAACGGCCTGGAATATGGCGGCCGCATCCGCTTCGACAGCGTCAACCGCCGTGACGACGTTACGGTCGACCATGTCTACATCTACCTGCAGGGCGGTTTCGGCACCGTCACCCTGGGCGATGTCGACGCCGTGGCCGGTGATTACGGCTACATCTTCGCCCATGATGCCGTGGTGTCGGAGATGGGGATGGGCGCCAATTGGGGCGACAACCTCGATCACGACTATGCCACTGGCGGCGGCCACTTCTTCTCGCTGGACCCGACCTACATCTCGGGCATCGGCGACCCGGACACCCGGATCAAATACACCTCGCCCGACCTCGCCGGCTTCTCCTTCGGCGTCGACTTTACGCCGGTGGTCGGCGGCGACACCCATGCCGGCAACGGCGGCCGCGCCGACCTGACCAATGACGGCGACACCTTGTACGAGAATGTCGTCACCGCCGGCGCCAACTACACCGCCGATCTCGACGGCGTGTCGGTGCTGGTCTCCGGCACCGCCTCCACCGGCAACGGCGTCAGCGGCCATCGCGATCTCGCCGCCTACAGCCTGGGCACGCAGGTCGCGGCCGGCGACGTCACCGGCAGCCTGAACTGGGTCCACTACGACAGCATCGCCGACAGCGGCAAGGCGATCGACACGGTCTCGGCCAGCCTGGCCTGGCGCTTCGGCGACTTCGAGGCCGGGCTCGGCTACGCCTGGACCGCCGGCCGCAAGGGCAACGGACTGGCGGGCGACGAGGACACCGGCGACGCCGGCCGGTCCGACCTTCGCAACAACCACATCGCCGCCGGCACGCTGGTCTACACCCTCGCCCCGGGCCTGAACGCCTATGCGGAAGTCACCTGGGAGACGGCGTCGTTCCGCCAGGGGCCTGACTACGACAACACCGTGCTGGTCAGCGGCCTAGTGCTGGGCTTCTAGCGGTGGCTGGTTTTCCGGAAAATGCACGGCACATCGCGGAAGAAATCCGGAATCCGCAGTGTCACAGTGACGACATGGGGACAACCCGATCGGGGGCCGACGCAGGCCCGGAGGGAGGCGAGAGATGAGATTGCAGACATCCGCCGCACTGGTCTGCGCGGCCTTGGCCTTCACGGCCCCGGTTGCCACAACACCGGCCTGGGCGGCGACCGAGCTGACCTACATGATCTGGGGCACGCCGTCAGAGGGCGAGGTCTGGAACAGCGTCGCCCGGGCGTTCGAGGCGAAGCACCCCGGCATCACCGTCAAGGTCGAGGTCAATGACTGGGATTCCTACTGGCAGAAGCTGCGCGTGCTGGTCGCCGGCGGCACACCGCCCGACGTCTTCGCCATGGACGCGCCGCTGTATCCGGACTGGCAGTCGCGCGGCGTGCTGCTGAACCTGCAGCCCTATCTCGATGCCGATCCCAAGGCGCTGGACGGTATCTACCCGATCACGCTCGAGGCCTACCGCATGCCGGACGGGATGTATGGCCTGCCGCGCGATTTCCAGACCATCGTCCTCTACTACAACAAGGACATGTTCGACGCCGCCAAGCAGCCCTATCCGACGGCGGATTGGAGCTGGGACGACCTGCGGCGCACCGCCAAGGCGCTGACCCTCGACAAGGACGGCAACGGCAGCACCGACCAGTGGGGCTTCTGGTCCGAGATCCTGGATCCGGAGCCGTGGTGGGGGGCGGTGGTGTGGAGCTATGGCGGCGAGATCGTCAGCGCCGACCGCAGCCATTCGCTGTTCGCCGAGGGGCCGGCGCTCGACGCCTGGCACCTGATCGCCGGCATGGCCCAGGACGACAGGTCGATGCCGACGCCGGAGCAGCTGAAGCAGTACGGCACCGACGGCTTCTCCGCCGGCATCGCCGCCATGACCGTGTCGGGCCATTGGGTGGTGCCGGAATACACCGAGCGCAGCTTCCACTGGGGCGTGGCGCCGCTGCCGGCCGGGCCGAAGGGGCGGGCGACCAGCGTCAACAGCGCCGGCGTCGTCATCGCCAAGGCCTCGCCGCACCCGCAGGAGGCGTGGGAGTTCGTCAAGTTCGCGGTCGGGCCGGACGGGCAGTCGGCCCTGGCGCGGCTGGGCTTCGCCGTGCCGATCCTGAGGCCGGTGGCGGAAAGCCCGGTCTATCTCGACCAGCCGGCCACGACCATCGACCAGCGGGTGTTCCTCGACGCCCTGGCCTATGCCCGGCTGAAGCCGTCCTTCCGCGGCTATGAGGAGTGGGGTGCCGCGATCAGCGAGGCGCTGGAGCCGGTGTGGAACGGCGACGCGACGATCGACGACGCGCTGGAGGAGCTGGTTCCGGCGGCGGACGACGCGCTCCAGGCGAAGCACTGAGCGGACGATGATCCCCACCGGCCTCCGTCCCCGCGGCTCTGATCGCGTCTGGACCCTGGCGCTGCTGTCGCCGACCCTGCTGGGCCTCCTCCTCGGCGCCCTCGGCTCCGTGGTCGCCACCGCCGGCCTCAGCCTGCTACACTGGGACCTGCTGACGCCGCCGAGCTGGGCCGGCATCGACAACTACACCGGTCTGGCGGCCGATCGCGGCTTCGTCCGGGCGCTCGGCAACACGCTCGCCTTCTCGGCGCTCTACGTGCCGCTGACGCTGGCGTTCTCGCTGGCCGTCGCCCTGCTGCTGAACCGCAAGATGGCCGGGGTCGGGCTGTTCCGGGCGCTGTACTTCCTGCCGGTGATCACCTCGCCGACCGCGGTCGGCCTGATCTGGAGCTGGATCTTCGCCCAGGACCAGGGGCTGCTGAACGGCGTCGTCACCGCGCTGGGCGGCGACCCGGTGCGCTGGCTCGGGCCCCGCATGGTGCTGGTGTCGGTGGTGATCGTGAATGTCTGGGGCGCGATCGGCGAAGGCATGATCGTGTTCCTGGCCGGGCTGCAGGCGGTGCCGCGCGACTATTACGAGGCGGCGCGGATCGACGGCGCCCGGCCGCGGCACCAGCTGGTCTTCATCACCCTGCCGCTGCTGGTGCCCAGCCTGTTCTTCCAGGCGGTGCTGTCGACCATCCACGCCTTCCAGGCCTTCGACTACATCTACATCCTGACCCGCACCGCCAATGGCGGGTCGACCCTGCCGACGGTGATCTACTCGATCTACCGCACCGGCTTCGGCTTCTTCCGCATGGGCGACGCCGCGGCCCAGAGCCTGACCCTCGCCGCCATGATCCTGGTGCTGACCCTGGGCTATTTCCGGCTGCAGAAGCGGTGGGGGGCGCAGTGATGGACGCGTCGATGCCCGCCGCCCTCCGCCCCCGGCCTCGTGCCCGGACCCTGCGCCTCGGCGTCGACGCGCTGACCTATGCGCTGCTGATCGCCGGCGCCGTGGTGATGGTCGCGCCCTTCGCCTGGATGCTGGCGACCTCGCTGAAGCTGCCGGCGGACCAGTTCAGCCGCGGCCTGATCCCGCCGGCCCCGACCCTGCAGAACTACGCGACGCTGTGGCGGATCCTGCCCTTCGACGGCCTGCTGTGGAACAGCCTGAAGGTCGCCGCGATCTCCACGGTCGGGCAGCTGCTGACCTGCTCGATGGGCGCCTTCGTCTTCGCGGTCGTGCGCTTCCCCGGCCGGCAGGTGCTGTTCGTGGCCCTGCTGGTGACGCTGATGATCCCGGCGCAGATGGCGGCGATCCCGCAATTCGTGATCTTCAAGGCCCTCGGCCTGTACGGCACCCAGGCGCCCCTGTACCTGCCCAGCTTCCTCGGCGGCGCCTTCGGCTGCTTCCTGCTGCGCCAGTACTTCCTGACCATCCCGATCGAGCTGGCGGCGCTGGCGATCTTCGCCTTCCTGTCGTCCTGGAACGACCTGTTCAGCGCCCTGATCTACCTGCCCAGTGACCTGGAGAAGACGACGCTGCCGGTGGGGCTGGCCCTGATGCAGCAGCAATACGCCGCGCAATGGACCGTGATGATGGCCGCCGTCCTGGTCAGCATCGCCCCGATCCTGATCGCCTTCAGCCTGGCGCAGCGGCACTTCATCGAAGGCATGGCGCTGTCCGGCCTGAAATAACGTCTTCGCCCAGTCGATCATCGGCGACATCCTCAGCCAGCCGGACCTGGCCGACAGCGTCGTCGCCCTGCACGACATCGACGGCGAGCGGCTGAACACCTCCGCCATCGTCGCCCGCCGCATCGGCGCCTCGCTCGGGCTCGACAATCTCAAGGTCGAGGCGTCGCTGGACCGGCGCCAGGCCATGGCCGGGGCGGACTTCGTCATCCTGATGATGCAGGTCGGCGGCTACCGCCCGGCGACGGTGGCCGATTTCGAGATCCCGAAGCGCTACGGCCTGCGCCAGACCATCGGCGACACGCTCGGCATCGGCGGCATCTTCCGCGGCCTCCGCACCATCCCGGTGCTGCTGGAGATCTGCGAGGACATGCGCGCCGTCTGCCCGAACGCCCTGCTGATGAACTACGTCAACCCGATGGCGATGAACTGCTGGGCGATCGCCGAGGCGGCGCCGGACATCCGCTCGGTCGGCCTGTGCCACAGCGTGCAGGAGACCTCGGGCGACATGGCGCGCTGGCTGGGCGAGGCGCCGGAAAACCTCGACTACCTCTGCGCCGGCATCAACCACGTCGCCTATTTCCTGAAATTCGAGAAGCGGCTGCCCGATGGCGGGCGCGAGGATCTGTATCCGCGGCTGAAGGCGCTGGCCGAGGCCGGGGCGGTGCCGGCGGGCGAGGCGGTGCGCTTCGACATGCTGCGCCGGACCGGGCATTTCGTCACCGAATCCAGCATCCATTTCGCCGAGTACAACCCCTGGTTCATCAAGGCCGGCCGCGACGACCTCTTGGACCGGTACGAGGTGCCGCTGGACGAGTATCCGCGGCGCTGCGAGGCGCTGATCGAGGAGTGGCACGCCCTGCGCGCCGGGCTGGAGGCCGATGACGGCCCGATCCCGGTCAACCGCAGCAACGAATACGCCGCCGGCATCGTCCACGCCGTGGTCACCGGCCGGCACAATTTGATCTACGGCAATGTCCGCAATGACGGGCTGATCACCGACCTGCCGGCGGCCTGCGTGGTCGAGGTGCCGTGCCATGTCGACCGCAACGGCGTGCAGCCGATCCGCATCGGCCGCATCCCGAACCACCTGGCCGGCATCATGCGGCTGTCGATCAACGTCCAGCAGATGGTGGTCGAGGCGGCGCTGACCCGGCGCAAGGACGCCATCCGCCACGCCGCGATGCTGGACCCGCACACCGCGGCCGAACTGTCGCTCGACGAGATCTGGCGCCTGGTCGACGATCTGATCGAGGCGCATGGCGACCTGCTGCCGCGCTACCACTGAGGAAGAGAAGGGAAACCGGGAATGCCGGGACGACTGGAAGGCCGCGTCGCCATCGTGATCGGCGCGGCGCGCGGCATCGGCGCGGCGATCGCCGAACGGCTGGCGGCGGACGGTGCGCAACTGGTGCTGGGCGACACCGAGGCCGCGGCCGGGGCGGCGACGGCGGAGCGGCTGGGCGGCCGCTTCGTCGCCACCGACATCAGCCGGCGCGAGGATGCCGACGCCATCGTGCGCGCGGCGGTCGACGGCTTCGGCCGGCTCGACATCCTGGTGCAGAACGCCGCGATCTATCCCTGGACCCTGATCGAGGACATCGAGCCGGAGGAGTGGGACCGGGTGATGGCGGTCAACCTGCGCGGCACCTATCTCGCCGCACGGGCGGCGCTGCCGGCGATGCGGGCGGGGGGAGGGGGGCGGATGATCTTCACCTCCTCGATCACCGGCCCGCGCGTCACCAGCCCGGGCCACGGCCACTACGCCGCGACCAAGGCCGGCATCAACGGCTTCCTCAAATCCGCGGCGCTGGAGTTCTCCGGCTACGGCATCACCGTCAACGGGGTCGAGCCCGGCAACATCCTGACCGAGGGCATGCAGCAGCACCGCAGCGCCGAGTTCATCGCCATGATGCAGCAGGCGGTGCCGCTGGGCCGGCTCGGCACGCCGCGGGACGTGGCGGCCACGGTGGCCTTCCTGGCCTCGGACGACGCCGCCTACATCACCGGCACCACCATCGTCGTCGACGGCGGCCAGACCCTGCCGGAAGGCCACGATTTCCGGCTGCGGCCGAAAATAGGGGAGGGCGGCTGAAGGGCTGCGGGCCTCGTCCGGCCCCCTTGGACGAGACCCTTTCAAGACGCCGATCCCGCACTGTCATTGCGGGGAAACGGAGCCGACGAAGCTATCCGGTGCCTGAGTGCGGCGGGCTCCGGCGCTGGCTCATGGGTTGTGATTTGAGCGGATTGCCATTCCAGCTATGGCGTGCTGCGAGTTGGGATGTCGCCCGTGATCAGTCGCGTGCTCCGTCGATATGTCAGATAGGCCCAGAACCAATCCAAGATCACCGTCGCCCGGTTTCGGCCGCCGACCAGGAACGCCACATGGGCCGCCCCCCAAAGCCACCAGGCGACGGCTCCCGACAGACGAAACCAGCCCAGCTCGACCACCGCGGCCTGCCGGCCGATCGTCGCCAGGCTGCCATAGTGGCGATAGCGAAAGGCCGGCGGTGGCCGCCGCCCCAGCAAGGCCGCCCGGATCACGCGGGCGACATGGCTTCCGGCCTGCTTCGCGGCCGGGGCCAGCCCGGGCACCGGCCCGCCGTTCCAGGCCCGGCAGGCTGCGGTGTCGCCGACCGCGTAGATGCCGGACAATCCCTCGATGGAAAGATCCGGGCCCACGATGACGCGCCCGGCCGCATCGCCCGGCCGATCGAGCCATCGCGTTGCCGGAGAAGCCGCGACGCCAGCCGCCCACAAAACGGTGCGGGCCGTCAGGCGCCGCTCGCCGATCGTGACTCCGGCGTCGTCGATGCCTTGCACCTTGGTGTCGAGGTGAATGTCGACGCCCAGGCCGCGAAGCGAACGCTCGGCCGCCGCCGACAACGCAGGCGCGAACGTCGGGAGGACACGAGGCCCCGACTGGATCAGGATGACCTGAGCGGTGGTCGGATCGATGGTGCGATATTCCCGATCCAGCCCATGCCGGGCGAGTTCGGCGATGGCGCCCGCAAGTTCGACTCCCGTCGGCCCCCCGCCCACCACGACAAAGGTCAGCCAGGCGGCCCGTTCAGCCTCGTCCACGGCGTTCTCGGCCTCTTCGAAGGCGCGCAGCAACCGGCTCCGAATGGCGGTCGCATCCTCGATGCTCTTCAATCCAGGCGCGCAGACGGCCCAGGAATCCTGGCCGAAATAGCTGTGACGAGCACCCGTCGCGAGCACCAGGTGGTCGAAACCAATCCGTGTCGAGCCAAGCGCCACTTCGCGGGCGACCGTATCGATGCCGGTGACTTCGCCGAAGCAGACATGAACGTTTCTCTGCTGCCGGAAGAGGCTGCGAATCGGCGTCGCGACCTCGGCAGGTGAGAGGGCCGCGGTCGCCACCTGATAGAGCAGAGGCTGGAACAGATGATGGTTGCGCCGGTCGATCAAGGTCACGCGGCATCGCGCGTGGCGCAGCCCTCGGGCCGCCGCGACCCCGCCGAAACCACCGCCGACCACGACGACATGCGGCAGGTCTTCTCCGACGCGGTCGCCCTGACCGCGTCGTGCCCACAGCTCGATCAGCCGGTCGACGGAATACCGGCCGGCGCCGGCAGCGGCAATGGTCAGACAGACCAGCAGCAGCGTGAGCCGATGGTCCATCGTCATGCCGCTGAGCAGTATCGTTCCGGCCAGCACCAGACCAGCGGGCCGCGTCGCGAAGCCGACGACAAGGACAAGCGCCAGGGCGAGCGGCCAATGGGCCGGCACGGATGCGGGAAGCAGCGGATCCCCAAGTGAAGCGAGGCGTCCGGTCAGCATCGGCAGCACCGGCGCGGCAACCAGGGCGGCCAATCCGATGCGGGTCAGAAGCTGCACGACCGGTCGCAATCCACCCGTCATCACGGCATAGAGGCGCCCGATGGCCTTCGCCGGGCCGAAGGCGCTCCATGTCATTCCGCGTCCGAACAGCCCGTCGAACGAGATCGCTCCCGGGCCGGCAACGAGGAGCCAGGCGAGAAGTGCGATCGTCGGCAACTGGGCCACCACGCCGGTCTGCCCGGTGGAGGGCACCACGACGGTGAGAAGAAGCGCCAGCGCGACAGGGCGTGTCAGCAGGCCGGCCACGAGCAGCAGGGGGATGCCGACGGAGACTGCGCCCTCGATCCCCGAAACCAGCGTGCTGACGAGCGGCTCCGCTGCGACGAGGCCGCCATCGGGCCCCCCGATCATCATCGCCCTCATCTGTTGAACCAGGGCGACCTGTCCCAGCCAAAGCCGGCACCCCAGCAGCACCCAGGACATCGACACAAGCTGCACGCCCTGTCCCAGGCCGGCGGCCAGGCGCATCGCCCGCCGCAATCTCTCGGTTGCCTCGCTCATCGTCGGCTCTCTGTCTTGATCGTGGAGTCCAATCCAGGCGGCGTTGGAGCGACCTTCGGCGCCGCGCTTCAGCTCCAAGCGGTGCGGACGGCGCCGCGATCGGCCTGATCCGACCGTCCGCATGCGCATCCCGGCGATCGCGGCGGGCCCCCGTCGAGCAGGATTGCGTTCATCCGGGGGCGACGGAAGACATCACGGAGTTGCCGTCGAAGCCCGTGGGGCGTCGGGCAGACCGGCCAGGAAATGCTCGACCGCCTGCCAGATCTGATCGGCGCCTGCACCGTTCGAATCCTCGCGAAGCGTCGCTGCGCCGTGCACCCCGTGCTCGGGAACGAACAGCGTCCTCGCACGCCCGGGCACAGCGTCGGCCAGATGCTTCGCGGCCGCGATCTCGTCGGGCGTCGGCGCGGAGGTGATGAAGACCGGGCTGGAGACTTTCGCGACTTGCTCCACCACCGAGACGCCAGGGAAATACTCACCCGGAGAGAAGCTCAGCACGCCGATGATCGAATTCGGATGCCGGGCCGCCAGAAAGAAGACCAGTGAGGCCGAGTACGAACTGCCCCAGACGATCACGCGGGTTCCCGGCCAGGTGTTCTCGGCGAAGGCAAGGCCCCCCTCGAGATCCGGCAACACCTCGGCATAGCTGGCGCTTTCTCCGCCGCGCCGATCCACCGTTTCATTCCTGCGGCCCCACAGGTTGCCGCCCGCCCGCTGATCGATCGCGAGCACGTTGTAGCCGAGACCCGCAAGTCGCGGGGCAATGCTGGAGTATTCGCCGCGATTGGATCCGGCCTGGTGGAACAGCAGGATTGCCGCCTTCGCCGGTGCGCCGGCCCGGTAGACGTCACCATAGACCCTGCCCCCATCCGGTGCCGCGAAGGATACGGGCTCGGCGGCGTGCGCGAAGCGCACGGCCAGAAAGGTGAGCAGGATAGCGGCGACGCCTTTCAAGGCCACCTTGTATCTCTTCATGGCACGCGTCCTGGATTGCGAATATTTGACAGAAAAGACTGAGAAATGCCCGACTCACCCTTCGTCTCCGGGATGGTCGAGGCCGCTCTCTCGGCGTCTAATATTCAAATTCGGAAGCCTGGCCGACTCTGTTACACGATCCTTCCACTTTTTCTGAAATCGACGGCAGGCGCCGTCGGCCACAGGGCTTCACGCCATACCGGCTCAGCGACCGCGAGATCGACCGGATCGCCGCCTGTCTCCGGCACAGGCCTCTCGGGCGTGCGTGAACACAACATTCATTGCCTTAACTTGCATTTGCGTTCATGATACGTTCTATGGACAAGGCGCACTCCGTCCCGCCCTCTCAACCAGCCCCGCCGGCCAT
This sequence comes from Inquilinus limosus, assembly GCA_019508225.1. Taxonomy (GTDB): domain Bacteria; phylum Pseudomonadota; class Alphaproteobacteria; order DSM-16000; family Inquilinaceae; genus Inquilinus; species Inquilinus limosus_D. The sequence continues at coordinate 10,486 of JAEKLZ010000382.1, forward strand.
CGACCAGGCCGAGGCGGAGCGGGCCGGGCGCATGCTCGACCGGCTGGCCGACATGGCGATGGAGCGCGCCGAGGCCATGCATGTCGCGTCCCTCGCCGCCATCAAGGCCGGCGACACCGCCGCGGCCAAGGACCTGGAACTCTCCCTCGACCGCGCCGGACGCTGCGTCCGCCGCGCCCTGGCGCTCAAGCTCCGCCTCGCCCGCGAGCGGCAGGAGATGGCCGACAAGGCCGCCGCCCAGGCCCGCGACCGGGCCGAAGAGAAGGCCGAGCGCCGGCGCCAGGTGGCCCGCGCCGTCGACCGTTCCATCGCCG
>JAEKLZ010000383.1 GCA_019508225.1 Inquilinus limosus
GCGCTGAAGAACGTGCTGGCGATCGCCGCCGGCATCGTCACGGGGCGCGGATTGGGCGAGAACGCCCGGGCCGCCCTGGTCACCCGCGGCCTGGCCGAGCTGGCCCGGCTCGGTGCCGGGCTCGGGGCGCGGCCGGAGACGCTGATGGGCCTGTCCGGCCTGGGCGACCTGCTGCTGACCGCCTGCAGCGCCACCAGCCGCAACACCTCGCTGGGCATCGCGCTGGGGCAGGGAAAGCCGCTGGCGGAGATCCTGGGCGAGCGCCGGTCGGTCACCGAAGGCGTCTGGACCGCGGCGGCCGCGGCCCGGCTGGCGGCGCAGGCGGGGATCGAGGCGCCGGTGACCGCGGCGGTCGACGCCGTGCTGAACCGCGGCGCCGCGATCGACACCGCCATCGCCGGCCTGCTGCTGCGCCCGGCGAAACGCGAGGCGTGACCTGGAAACCGCGGAGTCTTTCCGCTAGCGTCCCGCCAGAGGCGTGCGTCGCCGTCGATCCGAGAGGCTGAATCGTGAATCACTGGCTGGTGAAGTCCGAACCCGTCAAATGGGGCTGGGAGCAGATGGTCAAGGCCAAGCGCACCCATTGGGACGGCGTCCGGAACTACGCGGCCTCGAACAACCTGAAGGCGATGAAGCTCGGCGACGAGGCGTTCTTCTACCACTCCAACGAAGGGCTGGAGATCGTCGGCATCGTCGAGATCGTGCGCGAATACTACCCGGATCCGAGCGACGAGAGCGGCCGCTTCGGCATGGTCGACGTGCAGGCCGCGCGGCCGCTGGAGACCCCGGTCACGTTGAAGCAGATGAAGGCCGATCCGGCCCTGTCAGGCCTCGTCCTGATCCGCCAGGGCCGGCTGTCGGTCAGCCCCGTGAGCGACGCCGAATGGAAGCACATCTGCAAGCTCGGCGGCGTCTCCCCCAAGTGAGCGAGGCTGCGGCATGAGCGGCCCCCCCGCCGACGCTCATCTCTGGACGGCCGAGGTGCCGGAGGACGAGGCCCTCTACGAGGCCTGCCTGCCCTTCCTGACCGCGGCGGAGCGGGCGCGGGCCGCGCGCTTCGTCATGCCGGGCGACCGCCGCCGCTTCGCCGCCGCCCGGTCGCTGATGCGCCGGCTGCTGCAGGAGATCGCCGGCGTGCCGGCGGGTGAGTGGGACTTCGCCATCGGCGACCACGGCAAGCCGCTGATCTGCCGGCCGGAGGCGGGGCGGTCGATCGGCATCAACATCTCGCATGCCGAGGGCATGGTCGCCTGCGCCGCGGCGCCCGGCAGCGTCATCGGCGTCGATCTCGAATGGCTCGGCCGGGTGGTCGAGCCGCGCATCGCCGACCGCCGCTTCGCCGCGGCGGAGGCGGCGGCGGTGCGGGCGGTGCCGGCGGACCGGCGGCGCGAGGCCTTCCTCTCGATCTGGACGGTCAAGGAGGCCTATGTGAAGGCGCTCGGCGGCGGCCTGACCATCGCGCTGGACAGCTTCGTGGTCGAGGCGCTGTCGGAGCGGCCGGCGGTGCGCTTCCTCGACCCCGCGGTCGACGGCGCTGCCTGGCATTTCCGGCAATGGCGGCCCTCGCCGCGGCACCTGCTGGGGCTGGCGCTGCGCAAGCCCCAGGGCGAGCCGGTCATCGCGGTCCGGCACGTTGCCCTGACGCCCTGACAGGAGCGGGCGGCTCGGGCGGGCCGGGCAGGATCTCGCGCAGATAGGCGCCGACGCCATAGGCCTGCTCCCACTGATAGGGGTAGCCCAGCGACACCTCCTCGAACCGCGTCTCGTCGCGCCAGTCGGTGTGGCGGACATGCAGGTGGCCGCTGACCGCGACCGTGGCGCGGAAGCGGCGGTGCCAATCCTCGGTCAGCACCGTGCCGCACCACGGGCTGAAGCGCGGAATGCGCGGGATCCGCACCAGGTCGCGGCGCAGCGGGTAGTGGTTGACCAGGATGGTCGGCAGCCCGGCCGGCAGCGCCGCCAGGCGCCCGGCGGTCGCCTCGATCCGGGCCCGGCACCAGTCCTGCCGCGTCGGATAGGGATCGGGGTACAGCAGCAGCTCGTCGGCGCAGACCGCGCTCTCCTCCGCCGCCCAGGCCACCACCTCCTCGACCGGCAGCTCGGCCGGGCGGAAGCTGTAGTCGTACAGCAGGAACAGGGGCGCGATGACGTGCTCGCCGCCCGGCCCGGTCCAGACCGGATAGGGATCCTCCGGCGTCACCACGCCGTGCTGGCGGGCCAGCGCGACCAGCAATTCGTAGCGCTCGACCCCGCGTGGCGCGGTCGGGCTGCGAGCCCGGGTCCACAGCTCGTGATTGCCCGGCACCCAGATCAGCCTGGCGAATTTCGCTCCGAGCAGGGTGAAGGCGCGGCCCAGCCCGTCGGCCGTCTCGGCGATGTCGCCGGCCAGGATCAGCCAGTCGTCGGGATGGGCGGGCAGGGCCTCCAGCCGCTCGAAGCTGGCGTCTGAGGCGAGATGCAGGTCGGCGATGGCGAGCAGGCGCATGGCGACAGCTTGGCCGGTCCGGGCCGATCTGGCCAGCTATCCTCGGAACCGGCGCAGCGACACGATGCGGTGCAGCTCGACATCGATGTCCGCGCGCCAGCTGCGCGGCGCGTCGTCGGCCAGGGCATCCGGGTCGGGGCGGTTCGGCTCGTCCTCGCGGCAGAACAGCTCCGGATGCATGCCGCAGGCGCAATGGGCGAAGCCGTCGATGATCACCTCGGCGATTTTCGACGCGGCCCGGCGCAGCACCCCGGGCTTGGGTTGCGGTGCGGGCGCCGCGAGCGCCGCCGGCCGGATGAAGGGATAGATCCTGGCGTCGAAGATCTCGGTCTCGACGGACAATTCGGTCCGGTCGGCGGCGATCGGCCAGTCCGGTCTCATCACACTCACCCGTGCGCAGCGCGGCGAACCGCGGGCTCAATGGGGTGAGGCTCCCAACCGGCGACTACCGGATGGTGGCGGAATCGGGCGAAATGGTTGCTGGTGTAATGTTCAGGCGCCCGGCTCGCCGCCCTGCGCCAGGAGAGAGTCGATGAGCCACGCCCCCAGCCTGACGCCCGAGGACGAGCAGCTGCTGCACGAGCTGCGGCAGCAGCGGCGCCGCCACCGGGCCAAGCATCATGACGGCCTCAGCTTCGGCCAGCGTCTGGCTGACGGCGTGGCGGCGACGGTCGGCTCCTGGCGCTTCATCATCGCGCAGAGTGTGCTGCTGTTTCTCTGGATCGTGCTGAACGTGGTCGGCTGGATCCAGGCCTGGGACCCATACCCGTTCATCCTGCTGAACCTGGCGCTGTCGTTCCAGGCGGCCTACTCCGCGCCGATCCTGATGATGAGCCAGAACCGCCAGGCCGAGATCGATCGCCACCATGCCGAGGTCGACTACAAGATCAACATCAAGGCCGAGCTGGAGATCGAGCAGTTGCACCAGAAGATCGACCTGCTGCGCGAGCAGGAGGTGGTGCGCCTGACCCGGGCGGTCGAGCTGTTGCTGCAGCGCCTGGACGCTGAGGCGGGGAAGGGGGCGGCCTGACCTATCGAGGCCGGCGCCGCTCGGCGAAGTGCCGCTCGGCGCGGGCCTCGGCGTAGCGGCGGTCGGCCTGGGCCTTGACCTCCGGCCAGCGCAGCGCGGCCTCGGCACTGCTCATCTTGCCGTACAGCGACATGTAGGCCTCGTGATGCATCAGGGTGCGCGGCTTCTCGGTCGCCTGCCAGGCTTCGAGATGCCAGGCCTCGCCGGAATCCTCCAGCGCGCCGGTCGAGGCGTAGATCCGCGCCTCCTCCTGGCGGCCGTCGGCCAGCGCCACGGTCACCGGCTGCAGCGCGTAGTCGTCGCTCTCGAAGAACTGCATCCGGTCCAGCTCGTCGGCGGTGAAGCCCTCGACCAGCACCCCGTCGACCCGGCCATCGGGGTGCGGCACCAGGATCGGGTAGCTCTCGCCCTTCACCTTGCGGGCCTGCCGGCCCAGCAGGGCGGCCGGCTGCGTCGCCAGCGCCGCCATCGGGCGGCCGATCACCAGCGCGAACAGGTCGGCATCCTGCAGCGTGCCGAAAAAGAACAGGCGCATCGGTCGTTTCCCCTTCCGGCCCGGTCGGTTCCGACGGCGGGGTCGGCCGACCGTCATTGTCGTGGTGCAAGGCGGCGCAATTTGATCCTGCCGCGCCGAAAGTCAAGTCGATTCACCGGGATTTCTTGAGGCGGCGAATCCGGCCATTTCCCTGTTTTGTCAGGATGTTTGCAGGTTTTTCTGTGATCGTGTGCAAAACGGCGATATACATTTATGTCGCGGCCGGCATCGGCCACCAACAGAGATGTGGGGGCAGCGGATGTTACAGGAGTTCAAGGCCTTCATTGCCCGTGGCAATGTGATCGACTTGGCAGTCGGCATCATCATGGGCGTGGCCTTCACCACGATCGTGAATTCCCTGGTCAACGACATCATCATGCCGCCGATCGGCGTGCTGCTGGGCGGTGTCGACTTCTCGAGCTACTACATCAACTTGTCGGGCACTCACTATGACAGCCTGGCAGCAGCCAAGGCGGCCGGCGCCGCGACCATCAACTACGGCGTCTTCATCAACGCGATCATCAATTTCCTGATCATCGCCTTCGCCGTGTTCCTGCTGGTGAAGCAGGTCAACCGTTTCATGAAGAAGCCCGAGGCGGCCGCAGCTGCGGCCCCCGCCGCCCCGCCGCGCAGCGAGGTGCTGCTGGAGGAGATCCGCGACACGCTGCGCAGCCAGCGCGGCTGACCCTCGTAACCCTCCCTGTCATGCCCGGGCATGACGGGGAGGGATAACGGTCCGGATCAGTAGGCGATCCGGATCTCGACCCGGCGCTCGCCGACGGTGACGCCCGCGATGGCCCCGGCGTCGCCATGACCCTCGACGCGGTGGATCAGGTCCGGCGAGACGCCGTTCGCCACCAGCTCCGCGGCGACGGCCTCGGCCCGCTTGACCGACAGCGCTTCATGGGCATCGCGGGCGCCGTCCTTGCCGGCGAAGCCGTCGACGTTGATCGACTTGGCACCCCAGTTCTTGGCTTCCTTCGCCGCCTCGGCGATCAGGCTCCGTGCTTTCGGCGTCAGCGTGGCGCTCTCATCATCGAAGAAGATGTCGTAGGGGCCGCCGGCTTTGGGGGCGCAGGCGGCGATCGCCAGGACGGGAATCAGGACCAGGAGCGCACGACGGCTTGCAATCGGCATGATCGACCTGTTCGCGTTTGTTGTTGGTCGGGAATCCATACCTGAGCGGCCCGGCCGATAGAAGCGGTTCCGCTTCGCCGCGCTGTTGAAATCGCGGTCCCCGTCAGCGCCCCTTGCCGGCCGGCTCGATGGCGCCCGCCGCCAGCAGCCCGTCCAGCAGCGCCGCCGCCGCCGGATCGGCCCAGGCCGCCTTCGCCTCCTCCGCCGACAGCCGGCCGTCGCCGCACAGGCGCAACGCCGTCTCGGCGGCGGCACCGGCGGGGGCCGGATACGCCTCGCCATCGGCAAACAGGGTGATGCCCTTGCCGTCGCGGGCGAAGGCCAGGCGGCTGCCGATCGCCCGGCGCAACGCCCCGGCCGGGCGGCGCTTGCGTGGGGGCGGCGCCTCGCGCTCGTCCTTCGGCTCGGTCAGCAGGCCGCCCAGCCAGCCGGCCAGGAAGCGGCGGTCGTCCAGCCTCTCGGTCAGATAGGCCCGCACCCGCTCGATCGCCGCTTCCGGGATCTCGCCCGGGTTGGCCGGCGGCGCCAGGTCGGGGTCGGCATAGCGCCGCTCCTCATCCTCGGCATCGGCCACGGCGGCGGCGAAGCGCCCGGCCAGTTCGGCCAGGCTCGGGGCGCGGAAGCCGATCGAGAAGGTCAGGCAGTCATCCTCGGCGACGCCGTCATGGGCCCAGCCCGGCGGCAGATACAGCATGTCGCCCGGCTCCAGCACCCATTCCTCCGCCGGCTGGAAATCGGCCAGCAGCTTCAGCGGCTGGTCGGGCACCCAGGCCGGCCGGGTCTCGGCCGCGCCGCCGATCCGCCAGCGCCGGCGGCCCAGGCCCTGCAGCAGGAACACGTCGTATTGGTCGACATGGGCGCCGACGCCGCCGCCCGCCGGGGCATAGCTGACCATGACGTCGTCCAGCCGCCAGTCCGGCACGAAGCGGAAGCGCTCGCGCAGCGCCGCCACCTCCGGCTCCCACAGGTCGACGCCCTGCACCAGCAGGGTCCAGTCCTTGGCCGGCAGCTTGCCGAAATCGG
>JAEKLZ010000384.1 GCA_019508225.1 Inquilinus limosus
ATGCGGGGCAGAGTCCGTAGCCGATGATGTCGTCGAACAGGGCATGCAGCGGATCCTCCGCGAGGTCCACCATCCCGTGCGGGTCGAGCCGGAGGGCGAAGCGGCCGGCCATCAGCGCCTTGCGCCGGTCGCCTTCGGCCAAGTCGGCCGCTGCCTCCTCCAGCATCAGCGCCGCGGCGAGCAGCTCCGCCGCCGGATGCATCAGCCGGCGGGCCAGGCGCGGCCCGTCCTCCGGCCGCGCCCGCAGATGGGCGAAGCCGGCGCGGCAGCCCGCCAGCACCGGGCGCAACCGCGCCGCGATCGGCTGCAGCGCCTCCGGCGCCGCGTCGAGGATGCCGGAGACCCGGTCGAGCAGGGCCTGGTCGCCCGGCAGCCTGCCGATGGTGGCGCGCAGGAACTCCAGCGCCTGGACATTGGCCGGCCCTTCCCACACCGCGGTCACCAGGGCGTCGCGGTAGAGCCGGGCCGTGGGCCATTCCTCGGTGTAGCCGTTGCCGCCGACGATCTCGACCGCCTGGGCGGCGGCGGCGGTCGCCTGCGCCGCGGTCCAGTACTTGGCGAGCGCCACGGCGGTGCGGCGCCAGCCCTCGACCGCCGGCTCCTCGCCCGGCGCCTCGAACGCCATGGCGGCCTCGAAGGCCAGCGCCGCCGAGGCCTCTTGCGTCGCGGCGAGGTCGAGCAGCGCGTCGCGCATCATCGGCGTGGTCCGCAGCAGCGTGCCGCCGACCCGGCGATGGCTGGTCCAGGCGAGCGATTCGAGCAATGCGCGGCGGTGCATCCCGGCGGCGCCGAAGGCGTTGTGCACCCGGCTGTATTCCAGCGCCTCCAGCATCGCCTTGAGGCCATGCGGCGGCGGCGCCACCTCGACCGCCCAGGCGCCGTCCAGCATGGTCTCGCCGGTGGCGAGGCCGCGGGTGCCGACCTTGTCCTTCAGCCGGCGGACATGCAGCCGGTTCGGCGTGCCGTCCGGCAGCACCGAGGGCACCAGATAGCAGCCCAGGCCGCGGGCGCCCTCGGGCGCGCCGCGCGGCCGGGCGGTGGCCAGCGCCAGTCCGGCCCCGGCATTGCTGGTGAACCATTTCAGCCCGGTCAGGCGCCAGGCCGCGCCGTCCGGCTCCGCCACCGTGGTGGTGGCGGCGACGTCGGTGCCGCCATGCAGCTCGGTCGCCCAGGTGCCGCCGGACAGCGCCTGGCCGTCCATCCGGGTCAGCAGCGGCAGCCACCGGCTGCGCACCGGATCCGGCGCCAGCCGGTCGAGTACCCAGGCGACGGCGCCGGTGAGGGTTACCGGGCAGTGCAGCGACACATCGGCCTGGGACAGCACGCCGCCCATGACGAAGGACAGCAGCTGCGGCGCCCGCTCGGGGCCGCCCATCTCCGAGCCGAAGGCGAGGCCGATGACGCCGCGGCGATAGGCGTCGGCATGGCAGGCGCGGTACTCGGCGTTCAGCACCACCCGGCCGACCGGCGCGCCGGTGCCGTCATGGCTCTCCAGCCGCGGCGGGGCGTGCCGGCTGGTGTAATCGGCCTGCGCCTCCACCGCCTCGCCGACCCAGGCGCCGAACTCGGCCAGCCGGTCGCCGAAGCGCGGCAGCAGGTCGGGGCTGCGCCGGGCCAGGCGGCGCTGCAGGTCGCGGTCGGTGGTGAACAGGTTCAGGCCGCGGATGGTGGGCGGCAGCTCGATCGGTCGGGTCTCGGTCCGGTCCATGGCGGCCTCCCGGAAAGAACGTCCGCCCAAAATAGCACGAGGCGGCAGCCGGCCGGATGACATGTCATCCGGCCAACCCAATGAGAAAGGGCGCGATTCACGTTTCAGGGGAAAGCGGGTTCCGCTTTCCCCTGAAACGATCGCGCCCTGCGCCGCCTCGTGTCGGATCGGAAGCCTGTCTCAGTGGGCGTTGGCCCAGACCTTGCGCTTCACCGAATAGAGCAGCCCGGCGAAGATGATCAGGAACAGCACCACCTTGACGCCGGTGTGCTTGCGCTCCTCCATCGACGGCTCGGCCGTCCACATCAGGAAGTTGACGACGTCCCAGGCCATCTGCTCATGCGTGGCCTTGGTGCCGTCGCTGTAGGTCACCGCATCGTCGGTCAGGATGTTCGGCATCGCCGTGACGTGACCGGGGAAGGCGGCGTTGTAGTTCAGCCCCTCCGGCACCTGGAAGCCTGCCGGCGCGTCGTGGAAGCCGGTGAGGAAGGCGAAGATGTAGTTCGGGCCGTCGGTCTCGCCGCCTTCGCCGCGCGCCTTGGCCATCAGCGACAGGTCGGGCGGCACCTTGCCGCCATTCGCCGCCGCCGCCGCCTTGTCGTTCGGGAACGGGTTGTGGAACTTGTCCGACGGCAGTGCCGTGCGCTCGATCGGTTCGCCGGCGTCATTGGTGTCGGCCACCTTGTACTCGGCCGCGATCGCCTTGACCTCGTCCGCGGTGAAACCGAGCCCCCCGCCGCCCCCGCCGGGGCCGAGATCGCGGAACGACATCAGATGCATCGTGTGGCAGGTCGAGCAGACCTCCTTGTAGACCTGGAAGCCGCGCTGGGCGGAGGCCTTGTCGAAGGTGCCGAAGAAGCCGCTGAACGACCAGTTCTGGGCCGGCGGTTCAGCCCCCTCCCCGGCGGCATGGGCAGCCGGGAGGGTGGTGCCGAGCGTCAGCAGCAGGGCCGCGGCGGTGAGGGCGGATCGCAGCATGATCTTGTCGAGGAGCGGCATGGTCACGCCTTCACCGAGTTCGTAGCGGCCGATGGCCCGAGGACGGATTCGCTGATGCTGCGCGGCAGCGGCAGCGGCCGTTCGATCTTGCCCAGGATCGGCAGGATCACCAGGAAGTGCAGGAAGTAGTAGACCATGCCGACCTGGCCGATCACCACCGGCAGGCCCTCCGGCGGCTGCGACCCGGCATAGCCGAGGCCGATCACCGAGGCGACCAGCAGCCAGAAGCACCAGCGGTAGATCGGGCGGAACCGGGCGCTGCGCACCCGGCTGGTGTCGAGCCAGGGCAGCACGAACAGGATGGCGATGGCGCCGAACATGGCGATGACGCCGAGCAGCTTCGCCGGGATGCCGAACAGGCTGAAGGTGATCGAGCGCAGGATCGCGTAGAACGGCAGGAAGTACCATTCCGGGACGATATGCGCCGGCGTCTGCAGCGGGTTGGCCTGGATGTAGTTGTCGGCATGCCCCATCAGGTTCGGCGCGAAGAACACGATGAAGGCATAGAAGATCAGGAACACGGCGATGCCGAAGCTGTCCTTGGCCGTGTAGTACGGGTGGAAGGGCAGCGTGTCCTGCGGCCCCTTCGGGTCGATGCCCGACGGGTTGTTCGAGCCGGTGACGTGGAAGGCGCCGACATGGATGACGACGACGCCGAGGATCACGAAGGGCAGCAGGAAGTGCAGCGAGTAGAAGCGGTTCAGCGTCGGGTTGTCGACCGCGAAGCCGCCCCACAGCCAGGTGACGATGTTCTCGCCGACCAGCGGGATGGCCGAGAACAGGTTGGTGATGACGGTGGCGCCCCAGAAGCTCATCTGGCCCCAGGGCAGCACATAGCCCATGAAGGCGGTGGCCATCATCAGCAGGAAGATCAGGACGCCGAAGATCCACACCAACTCACGCGGGCTTTTGTACGAGCCGTAGTACAGGCCGCGGAAGATGTGGATATAGACGGCGATGAAGAACATCGACGCGCCGTTGGCGTGGATGTAGCGCATCAGCCAGCCGTAGTTGACGTCGCGCATGATGCGCTCGACCGACTGGAAGGCGAAATCGACATGCGGCGTGTACTGCATCGACAGGAACAGGCCGGTGGCGATCATGATCACCAGCATCATCCCGGCGATGGCGCCGAAATTCCAAAGGTAGTTGAAGTTCCGGGGCGCCGGGTACTCGCCGTACTCCTTGTACATCATGGAGAAGATCGGCAGGCGCGAGTCGACCCAGCGGATCACCGGGTTCTGGAAATTCGCGGGTTGGGCTGAGTGGGCCATGGGAAATCTCCGGAGCGAGCGGCTCAGCCGATCTTGACTTTGGTGTCGGCGGTGAAGGCGTAGGTCGGCACGGCGAGGTTCGCCGGCGCCGGGCCCTGCCGGATGCGTCCGGAGGTGTCGTAGATCGATCCGTGGCAGGGGCAGAACCAGCCGCCGAACGGACCGCGATTTTCACCCGGGTTCTGGCCCAGCGGGATGCAGCCGAGATGGGTGCAGACGCCGACGACGATCAGCCATTCGGCCTTCTGCACGCGCGCCGAGTCGGGCTGCGGGTCGGGCAGCTGGTTGAGCGGAACGTCCTCGGCCGCCTTGATCTGGTCTTCCGGCCGGTGCCGGATGAACACGGGCTTGCCGCGCCATTTCACCGTCAGGGACTGGCCGACCGCAACCGGCGCCAGGTCGACATCGATCGACGCCAGGGCCAGGACGTCCTTCGACGGGTTCATGCTGTCGATCAGGGGCCAGGCCACGCTGGCGACGCCGACCGCGCCCACCGCGCCGGTCAGGAGATACAGGAAGTCACGACGAGTGCCCCCCTCCCCGGATCCATGATCCCCGGTTGGCGTGTGACTCGGGCCCGGCGCGCCCTGGAGGGTGGTATCGGACATTGTTGCAACGGTCCTTCTTGGTCGACCTTATCTTCCCCCGCGCCCCCCCGACTGGCTTCGGTCCCGGACGACGCAGACGCGCAATCCGGGCAGGAGGCGGCCTGGGGTCTATACAATGCCGTTCCGACCCTTGCAATTCGCTAGAACCATGCAGCGACGCAGCATCGCGACAGAGCCAACCCCACCATGCATCTCGTCCTCTACGAACCCGACATCCCGCAGAACGCTGGCACCATGATGCGGCTGGCCGCCGCGCTGGGCGTCGCCGTCGACCTGATCGAGCCCTGCGGCTTCCTGGTCGACGACCGGCGGCTGCGGCGCGCGGCCATGGACTACGCGGATTTCCTCGATCTCACGCGCTGGACCAGCTGGCGGCGCTATGCCGAGGCCCCCCATGCCGGGCGGCTGGTGCTGCTGACCACCAAGGCCAGCCGGCCCTATACCGGCTTCGCCTTCGCCCCCTCCGACCGGATCATGGTCGGGCGCGAGAGCGCCGGCGTGCCCGATGCGGTGCATGATGCGGCGGATGCCCGCATCGTCATCCCGCTGCGGCCGGAGGCACGCTCGATCAATGTCGCGACCGCGGCGGCGATGGTCCTGGGCGAAGCGATTCGCCAGACCGGGAACACGCCCTGACACGGCCATCGTGACGCCCGGGGACCTGCGGCGCGGATGGACATTTCCCGGCCTTCCCGACCGTCCTATGGTGCCGGCGCCGCAACGGAGGCCCGCATGAGCCCGACACCCGACCTGGTCGAATCCCGCAAGGCCGAGGCCGCCGCCTGGTTCGCGACGCTGCGCGACCGGATCTGCGCCGCCTTCGAGGCGATCGAAGACGACTATGCCGGCCCCTTGGCCGATCGCCCGGCCGGCCGGTTCGAGCGCAAGGCCTGGGACCGGCCGGGCGGCGGCGGCGGCGTGATGTCGACCATGCGCGGCCGGGTGTTCGAGAAGGTCGGCGTCAACATCTCGACCGTCCATGGCGAGTTCTCCGAGGCGTTCCGGGCGCAGATCAAGGGCGCCGAGGGCGACGGCCGGTTCTGGGCCTCGGGCATCAGCCTGGTGGCGCATCTGCACAGCCCGCTGGTGCCGGCGGTGCACATGAACACGCGGCGGATCGAGACCTCGATCGGCTGGTTCGGCGGCGGCGCCGACCTGACGCCGATGGTGCCGGACGAGGCCGACACCGCGGCGTTCCATGGGGCGCTGCGGGCCGCCTGCGACCGGCACGACCCCGGCTACTACCCGCGCTTCAAGGAGTGGTGCGACCGATACTTCTACCTGCCGCACCGCGACGAGCCGCGCGGCGTCGGCGGCATCTTCTTCGACAATCTCGACAGCGGCGGCTGGGAGGCCGATTTCGCTTTCACCCGCGATGTCGGCCTGGCTTTCCTCGACATCTACCCGCGCATCGTCCGCCATCACATGGACCGGCCCTGGACCGAGGCGCAGCGGGCGCACCAGCTGCAGCGCCGCGGCCGCTATGTCGAGTTCAACCTGCTGTACGACCGCGGCACCACCTTCGGCCTGAAGACCGGCGGCAACACCGAGGCCATCCTGATGTCCCTGCCGCCGATGGTGGCCTGGCCTTAGGGGCGGGGGATCGCAGCGCTCGTTCTTCACGAGGTCCCACCAGTAGGGCTCGCCGACCCATTCGCTGTTCTCGACGTCCTGGAGGTAGCAGTAGCGCCACTCGTCGGTGTGGACGACCGGGGGCACCCAGGCGGACGGCTTGTCCGGCTCCTTCCGCGGCCGGCCGCGGCCCGGCTCGTCCTCCAGCACCAGCTTCGGGTCGATGCCGATGTCGCGGCACAGGCGGATGACGATCGCCTCGATCGGCTGCCCGGCCAGGGCGGCGTCGATCTCCTCATCCTCGATCAGCCGCTCCCACAGCCCGGCCGAGAGGCGCTCCGCCTCCGGCCCGTCCGTGCCGCGGTCGGCGGCGATGGA
>JAEKLZ010000385.1 GCA_019508225.1 Inquilinus limosus
CGGGCTCGTCCTGCCGGCCGTTCTTCTCGCCGCCTGCGGCGGTTCCTCCTCCGACGCTGCGAAGCCGGCCGCGGACCAGCCGCCCGAGGCGCTGTATTCTCAGGCGCAGCAGGCCTTCGACGACAACGACTTCAAGGCCGCCTCGACCCGGTTCGACGAGGTCGAGCGTCAGCACCCCTATTCCAGCTGGGCCACCAAGGCCCAGCTGATGTCGGCCTATTCCAGCTACAAGCGCGGCGATTACGACGGCGCGACCGTGGCGCTGGACCGGTTCATCAGCCTGCATCCGGGCAGCGAGGAGCTGGCCTACGCCTATTACCTCAAGGCGCTCTGCTACTACGACCGGATCTCGGACGTCGAACGCGACCAGCGCATCACCCAGCTGGCGACCGGCGCGCTGAACGACGTCATCACCCGCTTCCCGAACAGCGACTACGCCCGCGACGCCAAGCTGAAGCTGGACCTGACCTATGACCAGCTCGCCGGCAAGGACATGTCGATCGGCCGCTTCTACCTGAAGCGCGGCGAGTACAACGCGGCGATCAACCGCTTCCGCAGCGTGATCAAGAACTGGCAGACCACCAGCCAGGTGCCGGAGGCGCTGGAACGGCTGGTCGAAGCCTATGTCGCGCTCGGGCTGAAGGAAGAGGCGCGGCACGTCGCGGCGGTGCTTGGCCACAACTACCCGGGCGACCCCTGGTACCAGGACGCCTATGTGACGCTCACCGGGTCCGGCATCCGTCCGCCCGACGAGAAGGACTTCGTCGACCGCACCCTCGAGTCGCTTTTCTGATCCCATGCTGGCCGGACTTTCGATCAGGAATGTGGTTCTGATCGAACAGCTTTCGCTCGGCTTTGCCGAAGGCCTGTCGGCGCTGACCGGCGAGACCGGGGCCGGCAAGTCGATCCTGCTCGACGCGCTCGGCCTCGCCCTCGGCGGCCGCAGCGAATCCGGGCTGGTGCGGCACGGGGCGGACACCGCGACCGTCAGCGCCGAGTTCCTGCTGCCCGACCAGCATCCGGTGAAGGATCTCCTGGCCGGGCAGGAGCTGCCGGTCGACGACACGCTGGTGCTGCGCCGCAGCGTCGGCGCCGACGGCCGCAGCCGCGCCTTCGTCAACGACCAGCCGGTGTCGATCGGCCTGCTGCGCCAGATCGGCGCCGGGCTGGTGGAGGTGCACGGCCAGTTCGACACCCAGGGGCTGCTCGACCCCCGCACCCATCGCGACGTGCTCGACGCCTATGCCGGCGCCGAGGCGCTGGCCGCCGCCTGTGCCAAGGCCTGGGAGGCCTGGCGCGGCGCGCTGCGGCGGCAGGAGGACGCCCTGGCCGAGGCCGGGCGGGCCCAGGCCGAGGAAGGCTTCCTGCGCCATTCGGTCGAGGAGCTGGAGGCGCTGGCGCCGGAGCCGGGGGAGGAGGCGCTTCTGGCCGAGCGCCGCGCCCTGCTGCAGCACCGCGAGAAGGTGATGGAGGGCGTCACCGCCGCCCTGGCCGAGCTGTCCGGCGACCGCGGCGCCGAACGGGCGCTGGTGGCGGCGCAGCGGGCGCTGCAGCGCATCGCCGACCGCGCCGCCGGCCGCCTCGACCCGATCCTGGACCAGCTCGGCCGCGCCCTGGACGAGGTGGCCGAGGCCACCACGGCGATCGAGCGCTTCTCCGCCGATATCGACCTCGATGCCGGCGAGCTGGAACGGCTCGAGGACCGGCTCTACGCGCTGCGCTCCCTCGCCCGCAAGCATGGGGTCGAGACCGAGGCGCTGCCCGAGCTGCTGCACCAGTTCGCCGAGCGACTGGCGCTGGTCGAGGACCGGGCGGCCGTTCTGACCCGCTTGGCCGCGGCGGCGGCCGAGGCGCGTGCCGCCTATGTTCAGGCCGGCGAGGCTCTGTCCAAGACCCGGCGCAAGGCGGCGTCGAAGCTGGATGCGGGCGTGAAGGCCGAGCTGCCGCCGCTGAAGATGGAGCGCGCCCGCTTCGTCACCCAGATCGACCGGCTGGCGGAGGCGGATTGGGGCCCGGCCGGCCTCGACCGCGTCACCTTCCTGGTTGCGGCCAATCCCGGCAGCCCGCCCGGGCCGATCGGCAAGATCGCCTCGGGCGGCGAACTGGCCCGTTTCATGCTGGCGATCAAGGTGGTGCTGGTGCATCAGCGCGGCACGCCCGGCACCCTGCCGTCGATGATCTTCGACGAGGTCGATGCCGGCATCGGCGGTGCCGTCGCCGATGCGGTGGGCGAGCGGCTGAAGCGGCTGGGGCAGCAGGTGCAGGTGCTGGTGGTGACCCACAGCCCGCAGGTGGCGGCCCGCGCCGACCATCACTGGCAGGTGCGCAAGGCCGATCGCGGCGGCAGCGTCGTCACCCAGGTGGCGGCGCTGGCGACGGAGGAGCGGCGCGAGGAGATCGCCCGGATGCTGTCCGGGGCCAGGATCACGGCGGAAGCGCGCGCCGCCGCGGACAGCCTGCTGGCTGCTCGCTCCTGACGCCCGATCGAACGGATCTCGCGTGACCGGGGCTGCAAACGCTAGGATTTCCGGATGAGTCGGTGGGCGGGGGCGGCGCTGCGGCGCGCCCGGGCCGCCGCGTGAGGGAGGCGGGGATGAGCGACCAGGATCTGCGCGGCCGGCCGGTGGACGCGCTGACGCCCGAGGAGGCGGCGGTGGAGCTGGAAGCCCTGGCGACGGAGATCGCCGGCCATGACGTCGCCTATCACCAGCACGACGCGCCGACGATCTCGGACGGCGACTACGACGCGCTGCGCCGGCGCAATGCCGAGCTGGAGGCGCTGTATCCCGAGCTGATCCGGCCGGACAGCCCCTCGGCCAAGGTCGGCGCGGCACCGGGCAGCGGCTTCAGGAAGATCCGCCACGCCATCCCGATGCTGTCGCTGGGCAACGCCTTCACGCCGGAGGATGTGCACGACTTCCTGAGTTCGGTCCGCTCCTTCATCAAAGAGCTGCGCGACGACCCGGAGAAATCGGTCGCGATCATGGCCGAGCCGAAGATCGACGGCCTGTCCTGCTCGCTGCGCTACGAGAAGGGGCGCCTGGTCCAGGCGGCGACCCGTGGCGATGGCAGCGAGGGCGAGGACGTCACCGCCAACGTCAAGACCATCGACGACGTGCCGCAGCGCCTGAAAGGTGACGCGCCTGACGTGCTGGAGATCCGCGGGGAGGTCTATATGGACCGCAGCGACTTCGCGGCGCTGAACGCCCGCCGGGCCGAGGCGGGGGAGCCGATCTTCGCCAACCCGCGCAACGCCGCCGCCGGCAGCCTGCGCCAGCTCGACCCGTCGATCACCAGATCGCGGCCGCTGCGGTTCTTCGGCTACACCTGGGGCGAGGTGTCGGCGCCCTTGGGCAAGACCATCGGCGAGATCCGCCAGCGCTTTTCGGCCTGGGGCTTTCGCCTCAACGAGCCGTCGCGGCTGTGCCACAGCGCCGATGAGTTGCTGGCCTATTACGACGAGATCGGGGCGCTGCGGGCAGAGCTGCCCTTCGACATCGATGGCGTGGTCTACAAGGTCGACCGGCTGGATTGGCAGGAGCGGCTGGGCTTCGTCAGCCGGGCGCCGCGCTGGGCCACGGCGCATAAATTCCCGGCCGAGCAGGCGCAGACCGTGCTGAAGGCGATCGACATCCAGGTCGGCCGCACCGGGTCGCTGACCCCGGTGGCGCGGCTGGAGCCGATCACCGTCGGCGGCGTCGTCGTCTCCAACGCCACGCTGCACAACGAGGACGAGATCCGGCGCAAGGATGTCCGCATCGGCGACACGGTGGTGGTGCAGCGCGCCGGCGACGTGATCCCGCAGATCGTCCGGGTGATCCTGGAGCGCCGCCCGGAAGGGGCGGTCGAATACGTCTTTCCCGAGACCTGCCCGGAATGCGGCAGCCTGGCGGTGCGGGAGGAGGGTGGGGCGATCCGCCGCTGCACCGGCGGCCTGATCTGCCCGGCCCAGGCGGTGGAACGGCTGCGCCACTTCGTGTCCCGCAACGCCTTCGACATCGAGGGGCTGGGCGACAAGCACATCCGCGCCTTCCATGCTGACGGGCTGATCCGGACGCCGGGCGACATCTTCCGGCTGGAGATGCAGGACAAGGCCAGCCTGACGCCGCTGCGCAACCGCGAGGGCTGGGGGCCGAAGAGCGCGCAGAAGCTGTTCGAGGCGATCAAGACCCGGCGGACCATTCCGCTCGACCGCTTCATCTACGCGCTGGGCATTCGCCAGGTGGGCGAGGCGACGGCCAAGCTGCTGGCCCGGCACTATGGCAGCTTCGCGGCCTGGCGCGCCGGCATGGAGGCGGCGCAGGATCGCGAAAGCGAAGCCTGGCGCGACCTGACGGCGATCGACCAGATCGGCCCGTCGGTGGCCGACGACCTGCTGGCCTTCTTCGCCGAGGAGCACAACCGCACCGTGCTGGACGACCTGGCGGCGCAGCTGACGATCGAGGACTTCGTGCGGCCGCGCGCGACGTCCAGCGCCGTCGCCGGCAAGACCGTGGTGTTCACCGGCACGCTGGAGACGATGACCCGGCCGGAGGCGAAGGCGCGGGCTGAAGCCCTCGGCGCGAAGGTGGCCGGCTCGGTCTCCGGCAAGACCGACTATCTGGTGGTCGGCGCCGATGCCGGCTCCAAGGCCGCCAAGGCGCGCGAGCTCGGGGTCAACACCTTGACCGAGCCGGAATGGCTCGAGCTGATCGGCGGAGCGGCGGCCGGGGATGGCCCGGACAACAAAGAGGCCTGAGGGAGAACCGCCCTCAGGCCTCGGGAGTTATCGACGTTCGTCAGGTTTCTTCACTCAGACTCACAGCACGAAGTCGGCGGCCACCAGGCCGATGACGCCGGTGAGTTGGATGTGGAAGTCGCTGACTCCGTCGCCATTGACGTCGCCGCCGATGGTGGTGACGCTGCCGCTTGTGGTGGCGCGCAGCTGGCCGGCCACGCCGGAGTAGGCGGCGGCGCCGATGAAGGTGAACGCCTGGTCGCCGGCGACGCCGGTGTTGGCGTCGATTGCGCTCAGGTCGATGCGGTCGGCTTGAGCGTGGCTGAAATCGGTGATCAGGTCGGCATTGGCCCCGACCACGCTGTCGGCAAGGGCGGTGAAGTAGTAGCGATCAGCCCCGGCACCGCCGGTCAGGGTATCCTTGCCGCCATAGCCGACGAGGGCGTCGTTGCCGTTCCAGCCCTGCAGCGTATTGGCCCCGGCATTCCCGGCCAGACCGTCATTGCCCTGGCTGCCGGAGAGGTTTTCGATGCCGGTCAGGGTGTCGCCCGCGGCATCGCCGCCACCGCCCAGGCCGGTGGTGAGGCTGACCGAGATCGCGACCGAGCTGTCGAAATAGCTGACAAGGTCGACGCCGGCACCGCCATTTAATGTGTCGGCCCCGCCGCCACCGCGGAGGATGTCGTCGCCGGCGCCCCCGAGCAGCGTATCATTGCCGCCAAGGCCGCTTCCGGTGTCGTTCCCGGCACCGAGGTCGAGGACGTTGTTCTCGCCGGAACCGGTGATGATGTCGTTCTCGTCGTTCCCGATGGCGTTCTCGACGCTCGACAGGTAAATCTGACCGCCGCCGGAGCTCAGATTGTAGAAGAGGCCGTCCTGCAGGTTGATGTAGGCGGCGAAGGGCGTGAAGATCACGGTCGACACGTCCAGGGTGTCGGTCCCGGCACCGCCGAAGAAGGCTTCGCCCACGCCACCCGTCCAACCGGTCTCGACGTAGAACCGGTCGTTGCCGTCGTTGCCGTAGACTTGGTCCTTGCCGCCGCCGCCGGTCAGCACGTCATCGCCGTCGCCGCCCTGGATCAGGTCGTTGCCGCTGCCGCCGCTGATGACGTCATTGCCGGCACCACCCTGCAGGTCGTCGTCGCCGCCGTTGCCGTTGATCACGTTGGCGGCGCCGTCGCCGATGATCGTGTCGACGAGCTGCGTGCCGTTGACGTTCTCGACCCCGGTGATGGTGTAGGGGCCGCCGAAGGACGGTGAGAAATTGTAGGTCCCGCCGGCGAGGTTCACGATCGAGCCGTAGGTCGTCGTGTAGTTGCTGAGATCGAGGGTGTCGATCCCCGCGCCGCCGGTGGTGTCGTCACCGAACTCGCCCTGGCGCACATAGAAGGTGTCGTTGCCGTCGCCGCCATTGACGGTGTCCTTGGTGAAACCGCCCTCGATCCAG
>JAEKLZ010000386.1 GCA_019508225.1 Inquilinus limosus
GCTCGTCCGGCGCACCACGGAAGAACCCGCCCGCCTGGTTGACGCTCATGGCGAAGGGCCCTTTGCGGGTCAGCAGGTATTGCAGCCCCAGCCGGGCCTGACCCCACAGGCTGCCGAAGCTGCCGTTCAGCGTCGGCACCCGGGAGCGGTAGTAGAAGCTGGCGCAGAGATGGTCCTGCAGATTGCGGCCGACCGCCGGCAGGTGATGCGCTACCGCCACCCCGGCCCCGGCCAGCTGGGCGCCGTCGCCGATGCCCGAGAGCTGCAGCAGCTTCGGCGTGTCGACGGCGCCGGCCGCCAGGATCACCTCGCGCCGCGCCGTGACGATCCGCGTCTCCGACCCCTGCCGGATCTCGACGCCGGTGGCGCGGCCGGTGTCGTCCAGCACCACCCGCAGAGCCTGGGCGTCGCGCTCGACCGTCAGGTTGCGGCGGCCCAGCGCTGGGCGAAGATATTCGAAGCTCGACGACGACCGCTGCCCGTTGCGCGTGTTGACGTCGTAGACGCCGGCGCCCTCGATCGAGGCGCCGTTGAAGTCGCCGTTCTCCGGCAGCTGCAGCTCGCGGCAGGCGGCGAGATAGGCGTCGGTCACCGCATGGGTCGCGCCGCGCATCGGCGTGACATGGATCGGCCCCTCGCCGCCATGCCAGTCCGAGGCGCCGCCGGCATGGCTCTCCAGCCGGCGGAACTGCGGCAGCACGTCGTCATAGGCCCAGCCGGGATTGCCGGCGGCGGCCCAGTCGTCGAAATCCGCCGCGGCGCCGCGCACGAACACCATGGCGTTGATCGAGCCGGAGCCGCCCTGGACCTTGCCGCGCGGGCAGTAGATCCGCCGGCCGCCCAGCGCCGCCTCCGGCTCCGACCAGTACATCCAGTTGACCCGCGGGTTGTGTAGATCCGCCGGCCGCCCAGCGCCGCCTCCGGCTCCGACCAGTACATCCAGTTGACCCGCGGGTTGTAGTAGCTGCGGGCATAGCCGACCGGGATGCGGAACCAGAAGGAATCGTCGCGGCCGCCGGCCTCGAGCAGCAGCACGCTATGCTTTCCGCTCTCGCTCAGCCGCGCCGCCAGGATGCAGCCGGCCGAGCCGGCGCCGACGATGACGTAGTCGTGGGTCATGAAGTTCTGCTCAGCCGCGCGCCGGGGCGAACTGCTTCACGTCGGCCGGCTCGGACGCCATCTGCAGGTGCAGCCGGTCGCCGGTGTAGGGCGAGTGCTTCGCCACCACGTCCAGGTTCAGCTCCACGCCCAGCCCCGGCTCGCGCGACGGGATCAGGTAGCCGTCGTCGAAGGTCAAAGGCTTCTTCAGGATCTCGCCGTGGAAGCCGCCGTAATCGAGGATCGATTCCTGGATCAGGAAGTTCGGCGAGCAGGCGCCGACCTGGATGCTGGCGGCGGCGACGACCGGGCCGCAATACACATGCGGCGCGATCTGGGCGTAGTAGGCCTCGGCCATGCTGGCGATCTTCTTGGTCTCCAGGATGCCGCCGACCCGGCCGATATCGGGCTGCAGGATCGAGGCGGCGCCGAGCTCCAGCACCCGCTGGAACTCGTATTTGGTGCACAGCCGCTCGCCGGTCGAGATCGGGATCGAGGTCGCGCGCGCCACCTCGGCCATCGCCGCCTCCTGCCCCGGCGGCACCGGCTCCTCGAACCACAGCGGGTCGTATTTCTCCAGCCGCTTGGCCAGGCGGATGGCCGAGGACGGCACCATCTGGCCGTGGGTGCCGAACAGCAGGTCGGCGCTGCTGCCCACCGCCTCGCGCACCTTGCGGCAGAAGGTCTCGCAACGGTCGAGCACGCCGAGCGAAATCTGGTGCCCGGAATAGGCGGTGTAGGGGCCGGCCGGGTCGAACTTCACCCCGGTGAAGCCCATCCTGACCATCTCGACCGCGCATTCGGCGGCCAGATCCGGGTCGTTGAAGTCGAACTCGCCGGCGGCGTTCTTCGGGTAGAGATAGGTGTAGGCGCGCAGCTTCTCGTGCACCAGCCCGCCCAGCAGGTCGTAGACCGGCCGCCCCGCCGCCTTGCCGATGATGTCCCAGCAGGCCATCTCCAGCCCCGAGACGATGCCCATCATCGTCGGGTCGGGGCGCTGGGTGAAGCCGCTGGAATAGGCCGACCGCCAGAACCGCTCGACCCGGTGCGGGTCGTGGCCCAGCAGGTGGCGCTCGAACACGTCGTCGATCAGCGGCACCATCGCCTGGGGGTGGAAGGCGGTCGAGTAGATCTCGCCGACGCCCTCGATGCCGTCATCGGTCTTCAGCTGCACGAAGATCCAGTACATGCCACCGATGTGCGGCGGCGGGACGGCGACGACATGGGTCTGGAGCGATGCGATCTTCATGCGGAGGCCTTTCGCCTGAGCCGGATCAGAGCGTCCCGACGCCGGCACGCCGCTGTCGATGGCCGAGTTAGCCGCGGCAGACGGCCCGGCGCAAACGAGTTGTTCTCAGGCAGAGCATTCCGAAAGGGAATGTTTCGGCCAAACGCATTTTTCCCGCCGCGGCTGTCGATCCACGCGGGGCTGGTTCGTCGACTTGAATGGCGGGACAATTCGGCGGCGACGGCGTCCGCGGCCCGCCCCAGAGGAGAATCCGGATGCGCTTCATGTTCATCGTCACGTCCGGCCATGCCATGGCCCCGACGCCGGAGCTGATGGAGGCCATGGGCAAGCTGGCCGAACGCGAAATCAAGAGCGGCCGCATGCTCGACAATGGCGGGCTGATGCCGCTCGCCACCGGGGCGCGGGTCAGCATCGCCGATGGCGCGCTCAGCGTCGTCGACGGCCCCTTCGTCGAGGCCAAGGAGATGATCGGCGGCTACGCCATCTTCGAGCTGCACAGCAAGGAGGAGGCCGTCGCCTCGGCGGTCGAGTTCATGCAGCTGCACAAGGACTACATGCCGGGCTGGGAGGGCACTTGCGAGGTCCGCGCCTTCGCCAGCGACTGCGACCCGGTGGTCGCCGCTTGACCCTGGCGGCGGATGGATGGGAGCGGCGGCCGTGACGGCCGCCGACGCCCACCGCGCGATCCTGGCCGTGTGGCGGATCGAGCAGCCCCGGCTGATCACCAGCCTGGCCCGGATGCTGCGCGACGTGCCGCTGGCCGAGGAGCTGACGCAGGAAGCCCTGGTCGCCGCGCTGGAGCGGTGGCCGGAGACCGGCGTGCCGGAGCGGCCCGGCGCCTGGCTGATGGCGGCCGCCAAGCGCCGGGCCTTCGACCATCTGCGCCGCCGCCGGATGCTGGGCCGCAAGCACGAGGTCATCGCCCGCGACCTGGAGCAGCAGCAGCAGGCCATGCCCGATCTGGATTCCGCCCTGGATGACGACATCGGCGACGAGCTGCTGCGGCTGGTCTTCACCGCCTGCCATCCACTGCTGTCACGCGAGGCCCGCGCGGCCCTGGCGCTGCGGATGATCTGCGGCCTCACGACCGAGGAGATCGCCCGCGCCTTCCTGGTGCCGGAGGCGACGGTGGCCCAGCGCATCGTCCGGGCCAAGCGGACCCTGTCGAATTCGGGGCTGGCCTACGAGACGCCGCATGGCGAGGCGCTGTCGCAACGCCTGTCCTCGGTGCTCGAGGTGGTCTACCTGATCTTCAACGAGGGCTACACCGCCGCGCGCGGCGAGGACTGGATGCGCCCGCTTCTGTGCGACGAGGCGCTGCGCCTGGGCCGCGTGCTGACGTCGATCGCGCCGCAGGAGCCGGAGGCGCACGGGCTCTTGGCCCTGATGGAGCTGAACGCATCGCGCCGGGCGGCGCGGACCGATGCGGCGGGCGACCCGATCCTGCTGCTGGACCAGGACCGCCGCCGGTGGGACCAGTTGCAGATCCGGCGGGGGTTGCGGGCGCTCGGCCGGGCGCAGGCGCTGGGCGGCGCCGGCGGCGTCTATGCCCTGCAGGCGGCGATGGTCGCTTGTCACGCCCAGGCGGGGACGGCGGCCGAGACCGACTGGCCGCGGATCGTCGAGCTGTACACCGCCCTGGCGGCGCTGGCGCGGTCGCCGGTCGTCGAGCTCAACCGGGCCGTGGCTGTCGGCATGGCGCAGGGGCCGGAGGCGGCGCTGGCGATCGTCGACCGGCTGGCGGACGAGCCGGCGCTGCGGAACTACCATCTGCTGCCGAGCGTCCGCGGCGACCTGCTGCGCAAGCTCGGCCGCCATCGGGAAGCCCGCGCCGCTTTCGAGGCCGCCGCCGCGCAGGCCGGCAACCGGCGCGAGCGCGACCTGCTGCTGCGCCGCGCTGCCGAGGCGGCTGCGGCCCCGTGACCGGCCGTGGTCAGCCGGCTGGCGCGACGGCGCCGATCTCCGCCGTCAGCCAAGCACGGAACAGGGCGACATTGGCGCTGTCCTCCTGCTCCGCCCGGGTCACCAGCCAGTAGGATTCATGCCCCTCGACCTCGACGTCGAGCAGTTGCACCAGCCGACCGGTCGCCAGTTCGCGCTCGACCATGAAGCGGTCGACCACCGACACGCCGAGCCCGTCGCAGGCCGCCTCGATGGCGAGGTCCAGCAGGTCGAACTCCAGGCCGCCGCGGGTGTCGACCTCATCCAGCCCGGCGGCATTCAGCCAGTGCCGCCAGGTCAGATAGCGCCGGTCGTCCGAAGCCAGCACATGCAGGAAGGTGAAGCGCGACAGCTCGGCCGGCCGGTCGCGGTCGACGCCCTGCAGCAACGCCGGGGAGCAGACGGCGATGTGCCGCTCGGTCATCAGCCGCGTCGCCTTCAGCATCGGCCATTCGCCGTCGCCGAAGCGGATGGCGCAATCCAGCAGGCCGCGCTCGGCCAGGCTGTCCGACAGCTTCGTGCCGAGGCTGACATCCAGCTCGGGGTGGGCCTGACGCAGCCCGGGCAGCCGCGGCATCAGCCAGCGCCGGGCGAAGGTGGGCGGCACGTTGACCCGCAGCCGGTTGCGGTTGCCCTTCTCCTCGATGCCGCGCACCGCCAACTCGACCTCGTGAAAGGCGTGCTGCAGCGCCTCGAACAGCTGCACGCCGGCTGCGGTCAGCTCCAGCCGGTGGTGGCGGCGCACCAGCAGGTCGGCGCCGAGTTTCTCCTCCAGATGCTTCACCTGCCGGCTGACCGCGCTCTGCGTCAGGTTCAGCCGCTCCGCCGCCCGGGTGAAGCTGCCGGTCTGGCCGACGACCTCGAAGATCCTCATGGCGGTCAGGGCGGGCAGTCTGCGCATCTGGGTCTCGGCGGGTCGCGAACGCGGCATGGTATAGCGCGGATCGGCACCGGGCCGTCACGCGGCCGTGCGCAATGGTCGCGGAGATAGGACGCCCCTGGGGCGGAACCGACCGCGGTCCTTCGCATTGCCCAGCAGAGGGACACCGCGGGAACCGCCGATGACCGACACCGTCAACCGCTGGCTGGACTGGTTCCAGGCCCAGCTGCCCTGGATGCCGGCCTGGGCGATCAGCGCCGGCCTGCTGGCCCTGGCCGCGGTGATTGCCAGGGCCGTTCACAAGATCCTGTTCCGGGCCGCGACCCGCATCGTCGCCGGCAAGGATCTGTTCTGGCGTTCGCTGGTGTCGCGCACACATGGGCCGACGCGGCTGGCGGCGATGATCGTGGCGATCTCCGCCGCGGCCACCGTGGCGCCGCTGACCGACGCCCAGATCAGCATCGTGCGCCATGTCCTGCTGCTGGCCTTCATCGCCCTGCTCGGCTGGGTCGCGCTGACCGCGCTGCACATCTGGATGACCGTCTATCTGCGCCGGTTCACGCTCGACGCCGAGGACAACCTGCTGGCGCGCAAGCACGTCACCCAGACCCGGATCC
This sequence comes from Inquilinus limosus, assembly GCA_019508225.1. Classification (GTDB taxonomy): domain Bacteria; phylum Pseudomonadota; class Alphaproteobacteria; order DSM-16000; family Inquilinaceae; genus Inquilinus; species Inquilinus limosus_D. Next base: position 5,786 of record JAEKLZ010000386.1, read on the forward strand.
TGCGCCGGGTCGCGGCGACGCTGATCGTGATGGTCGCCCTCTCCGCCGCGCTGATGACGTTCGAGGAGGTGCGGCAATACGGCATCAGCCTGCTGGCCTCGGCCGGCGCCGCCGGCCTGGTCATCGGGCTGGCGCTGCAGCCGGTGCTGAAGAACGTCTTCGCCGGCATCCAGCTGGCGGTGACGCAGCCGATCCGCATCGACGACGCCGTCCTGGTCGAGAATGAATGGGGCAATATCGAGGAGATCACCTCGACCTATGTCGTGATCCGGCTGTGGGATTGGCGCCGGCTGGTGCTGCCGCTCAGCTATTTCATCGAGCAGCCGTTCCAGAACTGGACGCGCGAAGGCTCCGCCCTAATCGGCAGCGTCTTCCTCTATCTCGACCACACCGCGCCGGTGGCAGAGATGCGGCGCAAGCTGGATGAAATCGCCAAGGCCTCGCCGCTGTGGGACGGCCAGGTGGCGGTGCTGCAGGTCACCGATTTCCGGGAGCAGGTGATGGAGGTCCGCATGCTGGTCAGCGCCCGCAACTCCGGCCGCGCTTTCGACCTGCGCTGCGAGGTGCGCGAGAAGATGATCGCCTGGCTGCAGCAGGAGCATCCGCAGGCCCTGCCCCGCTGGCGCGGCGAGCTGCAGCCGCCGGATGCCGAGGCCCGGGAGATCGTGCTCCGCCGGGCCGGCGGCCGCGGCTAGCCTTCGCCGAGCAGCCCGACCACCCCACGGGAAGCCTGGCATTGGCCCGAAAGCCGGATGATGCCGCATGGCCGGATTCCGCGGCCGGCCATGCGGCAGCAAGAGCGCCGCCCGCTAGTCCAGGACCGCCACGGCCTCGACCTCGAACAGCATGCCGTCGACCGCCAGCTTGGGCACCGGGATCAAGGTCTGCGCCGGCAGCGCCTCGCCGAACACCTCCTTGACGGTCTGGGTCAGCACCCCGAGCTTGGCCATGTCGTGATCGACCACGAAGACCGTGAGCTTGGCGACCTGGCCCGGTCTGGCGCCGAGCGCCTCAAGGGCGGCGCGCAGGTTGGCGTAGGCCTGTCCGACCTGGACCGCGAAGTCGGGCGACAAGCCGCCCCGGCTGTCCTGGCCGCCCTGCCCGGAGATATAGGCCACCCGGGCCCCGCTCGGCACGATCACCGCCGTGCTGTAGCCGTTCGGCGACGGGTCGTAGAGGGTCT
>JAEKLZ010000387.1 GCA_019508225.1 Inquilinus limosus
CAGGCCAGCCCCTATTTCAGCGACAAGTTCCCGGTGCGCGCCCGCAATCTGGAGAAGGCCAGGCAGCTGCTGAAGGAGGCCGGGCATGAGCGGGTGTCGTTCGAGCTGGTGTTCGGCACCGGCACCACGGCACAGCAGATCGCCGAGCTGATCCAGGCGATGGCGTCGGAGGCCGGCTTCGACATTAAGCTGCGCGCCACCGAGTTCGCGGCGATGATGAAGGAGACCCAGCAGGGCAATTTCCAGGCCGAGCAGACCGGCTGGTCCGGCCGCGTCGACCCCGACGGCAACATCCACCAGTTCGTCACCTGCAAGGGCAGCCTGAACGACGGCAAGTACTGCAACGCCGAGGTCGACAAGCTGCTCGACGCCGCCCGGCAGACGCCGGACCAGGCCAAGCGCAAGGCGCTGTACGACCAGGCCCAGGCCATCCTCGAGGACGAGCTGCCGATCATCTACACCTACTACCAGCCCTGGCCGTTCGTGCTGTCGCAGAAGGTGAAGGGCTTCACCGCCTATCCCGACGGCATGATCCGCCTCCGGGGCATGAGCATTGAGGGCTGACGATGCTGGTTCCCGATCTCATCGACCCGCTCCTAACTGAGTCCCCCCTCCCCTCGCGGGAGGGGGCCAGGGGGAGGGGGTTGTCGATCGAAGAGAACCGCAGTCGCCGGTCGCTGTGCGATCGGGCGCTCTCCGGGCGAAGCCTGCACAGCGGCTCGAACCCCCTCCCCCCACCCCCCTCCCGCAGGGGGAGGGGGGACTCAGAGCGGATTGCGTCGGGGAGTGCCCGCCCATGACCCGGATCATCCTGCGCCGCCTGATCGTGGCGCTGCCGACCATCATCCTGGTGTCGATGCTGGTCTTCGCCCTGCAGAAGCTGCTGCCGGGCGACCCGGTGCTGGCCATGGCGGGGGAGGAGCGCGACCCCGCGGTCCTGGAGTATCTGCGCGACAAGTACCGGCTGAACGACCCGCTTCCGGTGCAGTACTTCGCCTGGATCGGCCAGGTGGTGCAGGGCGATTTCGGCATCTCGCTGCGCACCGACGCGCCGGTGACCGAGCTGATCGGCCAGAAGCTGCCCGTGACCATCCAGCTGGCCGCCATGGCCATGGTCTTCGCCCTGCTGATCGGCATCCCGGCCGGCATCATCGCCGCGGTGCGCAAGGGCACGGCGATCGATTACGGCGCCAACATCTTCGCCCTGTCCGGCCTGTCGATCCCGAATTTCTGGCTCGGCATCATGCTGATCCTGCTGGTGTCGGTGGAGTGGCGGCTGCTGCCCGCCTCGGGCTACGTGTCGCCATCGCAGGACCTGTGGCTCAGCCTCAAGACCATGCTGATGCCGGCCTTCGTGCTGGGCAACGCGCTGGCAGCGACGCTGATGCGGCACACCCGGTCGGCGATGCTGAGCGTGCTGCGGTCGGACTACATCCGCACGGCCCGGGCCAAGGGGCTGCTCGGCCCCGCCGTGGTGCTGAAGCACGCCTTCCGCAACGCCCTGGTGCCGATCGTCACCCTGGTGACGCTGCTGTTCGGGGAACTGCTGGCCGGCGCGGTGCTGACCGAGCAGGTGTTCACCATCCCCGGCTTCGGCAAGCTGATCGTCGACGCCGTGTTCAACCGCGACTACGCCGTGGTCCAGGGCGTGGTGCTGTGCACCGCCATCGGCTTCATCGTCATGAACCTGCTGGCCGACGTGCTGTACATCCTGATCAACCCGCGGCTGAGGCATCCGTCATGACCGTGACCGCCCTCGCCCCCGACGCCGCCACCCGGAAGCAACGCAGCCGCGGCCTGCAGAAATTCCTGCGCAACAAAGGCGCGGTGGTTGGCGCCGTGCTGGTGCTGGCCTTCGCCCTGCTGGCCATCCTGGCGCCGCTGGTGACGCCGCAGGACCCGCTGCAGACCAGCTTCTCGGTGATCCGCAAGGCGCCGTCGGCCGCGCATTGGCTGGGCACCGACGATCTGGGCCGCGACATCTACACCCGCCTCGCCTACGGCGCCCGCGCCTCGCTGATGGCGGGGGTGATCTCGGTCGCGATCGCCCTGGCCGTCGGCGTGCCCTTCGGCCTGATGGCCGGCTATTACGGCGGGCTGGTCGACGGCGCCATCTCGCGCGCCACCGAGGCGATGCTGGCCATCCCGTTCCTGATCCTGGCGATCGCGCTGGCCGCCTTCCTCGGCCCCAGCCTGGGCAATGCCATGATCGCGATCGGCCTGTCGGCGATGCCGATCTTCATCCGCCTGACCCGCGGCCAGGTGCTGAGCGTGAAGACCGAGGATTATGTCGAGGGCGCCCGGTCGATCGGCCTGCCCGACCGCTGGATCATCATCCGCTACATCCTGCCGAACGTGATGCCGCCGCTGATCGTTCAGGCCACCCTGACCATCGCCACCGCCATCATCGCCGAGGCCAGCCTGTCCTTCCTCGGCCTCGGCCAGCAGCCGCCGAGCCCGTCCTGGGGCTCGATGCTGAACACCGCCAAGAACTACATGAGCCAGGCGCCCTGGATGTCGATCTTCCCGGGCGGCGCGATCTTCATGGTCGTGCTGGGCTTCAACCTGCTGGGCGACGGATTGCGCGACGCCCTCGACCCCCGCGAAAGCTGAGAGACCGCAGATGTTCACCACCCGCCCCGAACTGCTCGGCACCTTCGGCATGGTCACCTCGACCCACTGGCTCGGCAGCGCCGCCGGCATGGCCATGCTGGAGCGTGGCGGCAACGCCTTCGACGCCTGCATCGCCACCGCCTTCGTGCTGCAGGTGGTGGAGCCCCACCTGGTCGGTCCCGGCGGCGACGTGCCGGTGGTGTTCCATTCGGCGGTGACCGGCCGGACCGAGGTGCTGTGTGGCCAGGGCCCGGCCCCGGCCGGCGCCACCATCGCCCATTACAAGGGCCAGGGGCTGGACCTGATCCCCGGCAACGGCCTGCTGGCCACCGTCGTCCCCGGCTCCTTCGGCGCCTGGATGGTGCTGCTGCGCGACTACGGCAACCTGACCGTGCGCGACGTGCTGGAGCCGGCGATCCACTATCTCGAGGGCGGCCACCCGGTGCTGCCGCGCGTCGCCGACACCATCGCCGGGCTGAAAGACTTCTTCGAGACCGAGTGGCCGACCTCCGCCGCCGTGTTCCTGCCCGGCGGGGCGGCACCGAAGGCGAAGCAGCTGTTCCGCAACCCGGCTTTGGCCGAGACCTGGAAGCGGATCATCCGCGAGGCCGAGGCCGCCGGCGGCGACCGCGAGCGCCAGGCCGACGCGGCCTATGCCGCCTTCTACCGCGGCTTCGTGGCCGAGGCGATCGACCGGTTCTCGCGCAACACCGAGGTGATGGACGAGAGCGGCCGGCGTCACCGCGGCGTCATCACCGGCGACGACATGGCCCGCTGGGCGCCGCTCTACGAGGCGCCGCTGACCTATGATTATCACGGCCACACCCTGGCCAAGATCCGGCCCTGGGGCCAGGGCCCGGTGTTCCTGCAGACCCTGGCCCTGCTGAAGGACATCGACCTGGCGTCGATGGGCCCGGCCAGCGCCGATTTCGTGCACACCGTGACCGAGGCGATGAAGCTCGCCTTCGCCGACCGCGAGACCTATTACGGCGATCCCGATTTCGTCGATGTGCCGGTCGAGGCGCTGCTGTCCGACGCCTATAACGACGCCCGCCGCGGCCTGATCGGCTCCACCGCCTCACGCGAGCTGCGGCCCGGCCGGGTGCCGGGTTATGAGGGCCAGGTCGACCGGGTGATGGCAGCGCTGGACCGGCTGTCCAAGGTCAGCAGCACCGCGCTGAAGGACCTGGCGGCGAACGAGCCGACCATGGCCGACATGCTGTCGGCCCGGCGCGGCGACACCGTCCACATCGACGCGGTCGACCGCTGGGGCAACATGGTGGCGGCGATGCCGTCGGGCGGCTGGCTGCAATCCTCGCCGGTGATCCCGGAGCTCGGCTTCATGCTGAACTCCCGCGCCCAGATGTTCTGGCTGGAGCCGGACCTGCCGGCCAGCCTGGAGCCCGGCAAGCGGCCGCGCACCACCCTGACGCCGTCGCTCGCGCTGCGCGACGGCAAACCCTACATGGTGTTCGGGTCGCCCGGCGGCGACCAGCAGGAGCAGTGGCAGCTGCAGATGTTCCTGCGCCATGTCCATCACGGGCTGAACCTGCAGGAGGCGATCGAGCAGCCGATGTTCCACACGGCGCATTTCCCGAGCTCGTTCTACCCGCGCGAGCGCAAGCCCGGCCATCTGCTGGCGGAGGAGAGCTTCGGCCCCGCGGTGCTGGCGGAGCTGCGCCGCCGTGGCCACGATCTCGAGGAAGCGCCGGAATGGACCGTCGGCCGCCTGGTCGCCGCATCCCGCGACCCCGACGGCCTGCTGCACGCCGCCGCCACGCCAAGGCTGATGCAGGCCTACGCGGCGGGGCGGTAAGGCAGCAGGACAAGCGTTGACGTTGAAGCGCGTGACCTCTCCCGCTTGCGGGAGAGGTCGGGCTCGCGAAGCGAGACCGGGTGAGGGCAGGACTCGGTTTCGCCGGCGGTGTGGCCTCGCCAACGGCAGCCGATAATCCGCTCACTCTTCTGAAGCGGAGTTCCCGTCGTCGAAGCCGCTGGCCCTCACCCGGAGCCGCTACGCGGCTCCGACCTCTCCCGCAAGCGGGAGAGGCAACACGTTTTTCATGCCCACAATCGCTCGCCGATCGGGATCCCTACTCCGCCAGCCCGCGCATCACCTTGATCAGGTCGGATTTGCCCTCGAAGCCGATGCCCGGCAGCTCGGGCATCAGGATGTGGCCGTCCTCGACCCGCACCCCGTCCGGGAAGCCGCCATAGGGCTGGAACAGGTCCGGGTAGCTCTCATTGCCGCCGAGACCCAGCCCTGCCGCGATGTTCAGCGACATCTGGTGCCCGCCATGCGGGATGCAGCGCGACGGCGACCAGCCGAGCTGGGCCAGCACGTCGAGGGTGCGGAGATACTCCACCAGCCCGTAGGACAGGGCGCAGTCGAACTGCAGCCAGTCGCGGTCGGGCCGCATCCCGCCATAACGCAGCAGGTTCTTCGCGTCCTGGTGCGAGAACAGGTTCTCGCCGGTCGCCATCGGACCCGGATAGAACTCCGACAGCGCCGCCTGCAGCGCGTAGTCCAGCGGGTCGCCCGCCTCCTCGTACCAGAACAGCGGGTACTCGCGCAGCATCCTGGCATAGGCGATCGCGGTCTCCAGGTCGAAGCGGCCATTGGCGTCGACCGCCAGCCGCGCGCCGCTGCCGATCTCCGCCAGCACCGCCTCGATGCGGCCGCGATCCTCGGCGATCGGGGCGCCGCCGATCTTCATCTTCACGACGGTGTAGCCGCGGTCGAGGTAGCTGCGCATTTCCGCCCGCAGCGCCGAATTGTCCTTGCCGGGGTAGTAGTAGCCGCCCGCTGCGTAGACGAAGACGCGCGGGTCGGCCTCGCGGTCCTTGCGCTCGGCCAGCAGCCGGAACAGCGGCTGGCCGGCGATCTTGGCGACCGCGTCCCACACCGCCATGTCGAGCGTGCCGACGGCGACGGAGCGCTCGCCATGCCCGCCCGGCTTCTCATTCGCCATCATCGCCGCCCAGATCCGGTGCGGGTCGAGGTTGTCGCCGGTGTCGAGTAGGCTGGCCGGATCGGCCGCCAGAATCCGGTCGCGGAAGCGCTCGCGGATCAGCCCGCCCTGGCCGTAGCGCCCGTTCGAGTTGAAGCCGTAGCCGACGACCCGGCGGCCGTCGCGCACGACGTCCGTCACCACGGCCACCAGGCTGGTGGTCATCTTGGAGAAGTCGATATAGGCGTTGCGGATCGGGGAGGCGATCGGCTTGGTGACCTCGACGACGTCGACGATGCGCATGCTGTTCCTTTCGTGTCGCAGCGTTGGAAACGGTCTCAGCGCAGGGCGCCGACCGGGGCCTGGATCTCTGGACTATCGGGGCGGATCTCGGGCACAGGCTCCTCATCCGGCAGCACCCTGCCCTCGCGATGCGCCTGCATCACCTCGCGCGCCCGGGCCTGGTCGAAGGCGCCGTCCCATTTGGCGATGGCGATGGTGGCGACGCCGTTGCCGATCAGGTTGGTCACCGCCCGCGCCTCGTTCATGAAGCGGTCGACGCCGAGCAGCAGGACGAGGCCGGGGTGTTGGTGGCCTGGGCGACGAACAGCGCCGCCATTGTCAGGTAGATCGAGGTGCCGTCGGCATTGAAGGTGTAGCCGGTCGGCAGGACCATGCCGACCACCGTCTTCTCGCAGCCCAGGCGCTCCAGCTTCTTCAGCATCTGCGGCATCACCGCCTCGGTCGAGCAGGTGCCGAGGACGATCAGGATCTCGTCCTTGAAGTAGCGGAAGAACTGGGTCAGCGGGAAGCCCGACCACCAGGCGACCGAGGCCAGCACCACGACGATGAAGATGATGGTGGTGACGTAGACGCAGACCATCAGGTAGCCGAGCGACCAGATCGTGGCGATGCCGTATTTGCCGATGGTAAAGGCCATGCCCGCGCCGGCGCCGAGGGGCGCCAGGCGCATCACCATGGCGACGATCCGGAACAGCCCCTGCAGCAGCACGTCGATCAGGCCGACCAGCGGCTTGCCGCGGTCGCCGAGCTTGACCATCGCGATCCCCATCAGCACCGAGATCAGGATGATCTGCAGCATGGCACCCTGGGCAAAGGCATCGACGATCGTCGTCGGGATGATGTCGAGGAAGAAGGCGACGAGGCCGTGGTTGCCCTGGGCCGCCTTGACGTAGCTGGAAATCGACGACGCATCGATCTGCCCGGCGTCGATGTTCATGCCGGCGCCGGGCTGCATCACGCTGGCGACCACCAGGCCGATCAGCAGCGCCAGGGTCGAGACGATCTCGAAATAGATCAGCGCCTTGGCGCCGATCCGGCCGACATCCTTGATGTCGCTCATCTTGGCGATGCCGACGACAACGGTGCCGAAGACGATCGGCCCGAGCAGCATCTTGATCAGCTTGATGAACCCGTCCGCGACCGGCTGCAGCGATGCGCCGATCTCCGGCCAGGCAATGCCGATCCCGGCGCCGACGACGATGCCGATCAGCACCTGGATGTACAATTCGCCGAGCAGCGGCTGCCTGGTCGAAGTCCTCACCCTTGCATCCCTTCCCTGGATTTTCTGGCCGATCCTTGTCGGGAGTCAGGACATGCGCCGCCGCGTCGGCCGAACCGCCGATCCGGGGGATCGATGACTGTTCGGGCCGGAGAGGACGGCGCTGTCCTTCTCGAGGAGTACGACTCGACGGCCGGCATCGCCAATGCCAATGTCAGGATTGCTTATAAGGGATCGGCATAACCGATGGACCTGAACTGGCTGGAGGATTACCTGGCGCTGGCGGAGACGCTGAGCTTCTCCCGCGGGGCGGCGCGTCGCCATGTCACCCAGCCAGCCTTCAGCCGCCGGATCCGCGCGCTGGAGGACTGGGTCGGCGCGCCCCTGTTCCTGCGCACCACGCATCAGGTCGCGCTGACCCCGGCCGGCGCGCATTTCCAGGCCCAGGCCGAGATCCTGGTGCGGGCCCTGCACCAGCTGCGCCGCGATACGCTGGAGGCCGCGCGGAAGGGAGCGCCGCCGCTGTCGATCGCGGCCACCCACGCGCTGTCCTTCACCTTCTTCCCGAGATGGATCCGCCGGACCGACGCGGCCGCCCGGCTGGGCAGCCTCAACCTGGTCTCGGACAGCCTGCAGGCCTGCGAGCAGATGATGATCCGCGGCGACGTGACCTTCCTGCTGTGCCACGTCCACCCGGGCTTGGCGACACGCTTCGACGGGCGCCCGTTCCGCAGCATCGTGGTCGGGCACGACGTGCTGGTGCCGTTCAGCGCGCCGGCCGGCGACGGGGTGCCGCGCTGGGCGCTCGGCGGCGCGGCGCCGCCCCGCTATCTCGGCTACAGCGACCAGTCGGGGCTGGGCCGGATCCTGGCGGGAACCTGGGAGGCGGCGGGCGACGGGCCGGCCCTGCAGCCGGTCTTCACCTCGCATCTCGCCGCCACGCTGCAATCCATGGCCCGGAACGGCGACGGCCTGGCCTGGCTGCCGCAGACCCTGGCGGAGGAGGACGTCGCCGCTGGCCTGTTGGTCGAGGCCGGCGGCCCTGAGCATCAGGTGCCGATCGAGATCCGGCTGTTCCGCCCGGTGTCGCGGCAGAGCGAGGCCGCCGAGGCCTTCTGGGCTGCCTTCGCCTGAGTCCTCAGCCGCGGCGGCGGCTGACCATCGCGACGATGGTCTCGGCCAGTTCCGCCCGCGCCTCGGCGGCAGTGATCTCTTCATTCGCCGCGGCGGCGGACAGGGCCTCGGCGGCGCCGAGCATCGCCCAGAGGCCGGCGGGGGCGATGGCGCCGGCCGGGGCGAAGGGGGCGAGCGCGCTGCGGCAGGTCTCCCGGAACGCCGCGTCGCAGTCGCGCTTGACCCGCTCCAGCTCCGGCGAGCTGGTCAGCGCCGCGACCACGCCCGGGATCTCGCGGCCCTGGGCCAGCACGCAGCCGACATAGGCGGCGGCGATCACCGCCGCCCGGCCGGCCAGGGTCGGCTCGCCGGTCTGCAGCGCGGCCTGCAGCTGCTCGGTCTGGCGGTCGTCGAACTCCCGGTACAGCGCGATCAGGAGCCCGGTGCGAGTGCCGAAATGGTCGTAGACCACCGGCTTGGTGATGCCCGCCTGCTCGGCCAGACGGCCGAGCGTCAGGGCCTCCGTCCCCTCCTCCCGGATCAGCCGCCAGGCGACATCCATCAGCTGGCGGTGCCGCTCATCCCGCGACAGGCGGCGGCGCGGGGCTAAGTCTCTTGTCTGGGCGCTTGACATGCTTATGTACCAAAAGTAACTTACTAATAGTATATAAGACCTTCACCTTTCCCGCAATCACCAGCAGGAGCTGCCGGCATGCACGCGCTCGTCGTCGTCGCGCATCCCGACCCCAAATCGCTCACCCACGCCGTGGCCGCCCGTCTCGTCGAAGGCGTCGCCGGGTCCGGCCATTCCGCTGAGATCGCCGACATCATGGCGGAAGGCTTCGACCCGCGCTTCAGCGCTACCGACCACGCCGTCCATCTCAAGCAGGCGGCGCCCACCGCCGATGTCCTGGCCGAACAGGCGCGGATCGACCGCGCCGACGCCCTGGTGCTGGTCTATCCGGTCTATTGGTGGTCGATGCCCGGGCTGCTGAAGGGCTGGATCGACCGGGTCTTCGCCAATGGCTGGGCCTATGACGAGATCCCAGGGGGCCGGCTGGAAAAGAAGCTGGGCCGCCTGCCGGTCCATCTTGTCGCCCTCGGCGGCGCCAGCCGGGGGACCTATGAGCGGCACGGCTATTTCAGCGCCATGACGACGCAGATCGACCATGGCATCTTCGACTTCTGCGGCGCCCGCGCCACCTCCGAGTTCCTGCTGCCGCCGGACACGCAGGATCTCGGCGCCCATTTGGACACCGCCCGCGCCCTCGGCGGCAGGCTGTTCCAGCCGGTCCACCAGCCCGAGCCGGCCGACGCGGCCTGACGAACCACCGGATGGTTCCATGGCAAGAACCGGAGTGAGGCCGCCGCCTGCCCCCGCCATCTTCCGTCGCATCGAAGGACGGAAGGAGAGACGAGATGAGCGCATTGGCGGGCAAGGTGGCAATCGTCGCCGGGGCCAGTTCCGGCATCGGCCGGGCCGCGGCGGTGCTGTTTGCCCGCGAGGGCGCGGCCGTGGTGGCCGGGGCGCGGCGGCAGGCGGAGCTGGACGCGCTTGTCGGCGAGATCGAGGCCGCCGGCGGCCGGGCCGCGGCGCTGGCCGGCGACGTCACCGACGAGGGCTATGCCCCGGCGCTGGTGGCATTGGCCGAGGAGCGGTTCGGCGGCGTCGACATCGCCTTCAACAATGCCGGCATGGTCGGGCCGATGGCGCCGACGCCGGAGGTGACGCCCGCGGCATGGCGGGAGACGATCGAGGCCAACCTGACCAGCGGCTTCCTGGCGGCGCGGCACCAGATCCCGGCGATGCTGCGGCGCGGCGGCGGATCGCTGATCTTCACCTCGACCTTCGTCGGCTACACCGTCGGCTTCCCTGGCGTGGCCGCCTATGCCGCCAGCAAATCCGGGCTGATCGGGTTGGTGCAGGCGCTGGCGGTCGAGTTCGGCGGCCGCGGCATCCGCGTCAACGCCCTGCTGCCGGGCGGCACCGAGACGGAGATGTACCGGGAGTTCGCCCCGACGCAGGAGGCGCGCGACTTCATCACCGGTCTCTATCCGATGAAGCGCCTGGCCAGCCCGGAGGAGATAGCCCGGTCGGCGCTGTATCTGGCTTCCGATGCCTCCAGCTTTACCACCGGGACGGCGCTGCTGGTCGATGGCGGGGTGTCGATCACGCGGACGTGAGAGAAGAACGGCCCTGCTCGTTGCGTTGCCTCTCCCGTTTACGGGAGAGGTCGGAGACGCGAAGCGGCTCCGGGTGAGGGCTCTTTGTCGAGGCCCGGGCCAACCGTCACCCGGTCGTCCTGCGGACGCCCGACCTCTCCCGCCAGGCGGGAGAGGCAACGCAGCTGGACTCGACCGTGTATGCTTATGCCACCACCCCCGCATGATGCTCCACCGCCGCGAGCACCGTCTCCATCTGCACCTGGTGGCCGAGGGCGAAGCGGTCGCCGTAGATGGTCTCGTCCGGGTATTCGGTGATCAGGGTCAGGGGCGGCACGTGGCGCTCGTCCGGGCCGATCAGGCAGGGGATGCCGTTGACCACGGTGAACGGTCCGGCCCCGACATGGGCGCCATAGGCGGCCAGTTGCATCCGGTTCAGCTCCAGCAGCGGCTCGATCCGGGCCAGGCGGCGGGTGATCGCCTCGATCAGCGCCATGCCCGGCTCCGCCCAGTCCGGGTGGTGGCGCAGGATCAGGAAGAA
>JAEKLZ010000388.1 GCA_019508225.1 Inquilinus limosus
CTGGCCGAGCCGCTGGGGCCGATGCAGGGGCTGGGCGGCGCGCTGGTGCTGGCCGGCATCCTGCTGGCGCGGAGAGCCTGATCGCCATGACCGAGACCCGCCTCACCCTCAGCCTGCTGCCGGAAACTCTGGCCGTGGCCCGCTTGGCCGCCGGCGCGGCGTTGCCCGGCTGGGTCGACTGGTCCGATCCCTTCGTCACCGTCAGCCGCACCCGCGACGAGCTGTCGGTGGTGTGCCCGGAGGCGCGGGTGCCCACCGAGGCGCAGGCCGAGCGCGGCTGGCGCGGCTTCAAGGTCGAGGGGCCGCTGGACTTCGCCCTGACCGGCATCCTGGCCCGACTCGCGGCGCCGCTGGCCGAGGCCGGGATCAGCATCTTCGCGATCTCGACCTTCGACACCGACTACCTGCTGGTCCGCACGGCCGACCTGGAGGCCGCAACCGCGGTGCTGCGGCGGGAAAACGTGGTGCGTGACTGACCCGCAACACCGGCCCCGAAGGCGGGCGTTTCCGTGGCAAACCGGGCCAAAGCGAAATATTAAGTCCGCGTAATATCTAAATCTCCGCGCACATTCGACGTTGGCGAAGGGCCGCGGATGTGATTTCTTCCCGCCCGTCGGCGCGGCGGGTCCGGGAATTGTCGTGCCCAGGGCCTGCGCCGACACGTGATCCGGGAGTCCAGCCATGCCGAAGAAGCGCCCGTCGTTCCGCCGCACGCGCCAGACCAAGATCGTCGCCACGCTGGGGCCTGCCACCAGCTCGGCCGAGGCGATCCGCAAGCTGTTCGAGGCGGGGGTCGACGTCTTCCGGCTGAACTTCAGCCACGGCAAGCAGGAGGACCATGCCGCCCGCCTGGCCCTGATCCGTGAGGTCGAGCGGGAGTTCGACCATCCGATCGCGGTGATGGCCGACCTGCAGGGGCCGAAGCTGCGCCTGGGCACCTTCGCCGACGGCCCGGTCAAGCTGACCGAGGGCCAGAGCTTCCGGCTGTCGCTGAAGCCGCGCACCGGCGACGCCACCGGCGTGACCCTGCCGCATCCCGAGATCTTCGCCGCGCTGGAGCCCGGACAGGCCCTGCTTCTGGACGACGGCAAGGTGCGCCTCAAGGTCGTCGATTGCGGCCCGGACTTCGCCGACACCGTGGTCGAGGCCGGGTCGCGCCTGTCCGACCGCAAGGGCGTCAACGTGCCCAACGCGGTGCTGCCGCTGTCGCCGCTGACCGACAAGGACCGCGACGACCTGCGCTTCGCCCTCGACATCGATGTCGACTGGGTGGCGCTGTCCTTCGTGCAGCGGCCGGAGGACATCGCCGAGGCGCGCAAGCTGATCGCCGGCCGCGCCCAGGTGATCGTGAAGCTGGAGAAGCCGGCGGCGATCCAGCATCTGGACGAGCTGGTCGAGCTGACCGATGCGGTCATGGTCGCCCGCGGCGACCTGGGCGTCGAGATGCCGGCCGAGGACGTGCCGTCGCTGCAGAAGCGCATCATTCGGGCCTCGCGCCAGGCCGGCAAGCCGGTGATCGTCGCGACCCAGATGCTGGAAAGCATGATCATGTCCCCGACCCCGACCCGGGCCGAGGCCTCCGACGTCGCCACCGCGGTGTTCGACGGCGCCGACGCGGTGATGCTGTCGGCCGAGACTGCCTCGGGCGAATACCCGGTCGACGCGGTGATGATGATGGACCGCATCGCCCGGCGGGTGGAGACGGACCCGATCTACCGCACCATCCTCGACGCGGTGCATTACGACCCCGAGAACACCTCGGCCGACGCCATCAGCGCCGCGGCGCGGCAGGTGGCGCACACCATCGGCGCGGTGGCGATCGCGACCTACACCACCTCGGGCTCGACCACGCTGCGCGCGGCGCGCGAACGGCCGGAAGTGCCGATCCTGTGCCTGACCTCGAACCTGCAGACCGCCCGCACCCCCGGCAACACCAATGTGCTGCGCATCGCCTGGATCGAGGACTGACCGACCGCTGATGGCTGACTCCCCGCTTGCTGCAAACCAGGCCTTCTACGCCGCCCTCGCCCGGGGCGACGCCGCCGCGATGGACGCGCTGTGGTCGCGGCGGCAGCCGGTGGCCTGCATCCATCCGGGCTGGCCGGTGCTGGCGGGGCGCGAGGCGGTGATGAAGGCCTGGGCGTCGATCCTGCGCGAGCCGCCGCGGATCACCGCCGAGACGGCGCGGGTGCTGGATTACGGCGACAGCGCCGTGGTGCTGTGCATCGAGAAGATCGGCGACAACCGGCTGGCCGCGACCAACGTGTTCACCCGCGAGCCCGAGGGCTGGCGCATGGTGCACCACCAGGCCGGCCCGACCCGCGAGGCCGGCCCCGCTCCCGCCAAGCCGGCCGGCACTATTCATTGAGCGCGGCATTCATTGAGCGCGGCGGCCGGCGTCAAATAGGATCGCCGGCCTGCAGCTTTCTCAACTGCTCAATCTGGCCGCGGGCGGTGGCCATCTGCGGGTCGATCGCCAGCACCCGCTGATAGGCGTCGATCGCGCCGGGGATGTCACCGAGCTTGATCCGGCACAGGCCGAGGCCCGATAGCGCGCCGAAATGGCGGGGCTCGCGCGCCAGGACCTGGTCGATATCGGCGATCGAGCCGCGAATATCACCGCGCAGATAGCGCGCCGTCGCCCGCCGGTTCCAGCCCTCGGCATAGGCGGGGTCACGCTGGATCACCGCGCTGAAGGCGGCCTCGGCCACCGCATAATCCTGACCTGCCATCGCGGTGTTGCCGCGCTGCAGCAGTCCCGGCACGTCCGGATCCTGCCCGTCATAGGCCAGCCAGATCTGCCAGATCTGGATCTGCAGGGCCGGCTCGTCCTCCGGCGCCACCGTCTTCAACTGGTCGAACAGCGCATTCAGCTGGGCCGCACGGTCCTGGGCCATGGCCGGAACGGCGAGCAGGACGGCCGACAGCAGCAGGGCGAAGACGCGGCGCATCCTCTGGATGTCGGTCTGCCCCGGCCGCTCGGCAAGTGGCGGATCGGGCTAGAGCGGATAGCCAGCGAGATACTTGCGCATCCGCGCCGCCTGGCTTTGGGCCGGCGCGTAGTGCGGGTCCAGCGCCAGCACCCGCTCGAAGGCGTCGAGCGCCGCCCGGTGGTCGCCCTGCACGATCCGGCACAGGCCGAGGCCGAACAGCGCCCCGAAATGCCGCGGCTCCAGCGCCAGGGTGCGGTCGATGTCCTGGAGCGCGCCATCGCAGTCGCCGCGCAGGAAGCGCGTCACCGCCCGCCGGTCCCAGCCCTCGGCAAAGTCCGGCGCCCGCTCCACCACCCCGGTGAAGGCCGCTTCCGCCACGCCGTAGTCGCGCTGCTGCAGGGCGGCATTGCCGCGCCGCAGCAGGTCCGGCACCAGCGGATCGGCGCCCTCATAGCTCAGCCACAGGGTCCAGATCTGCCGCTCCAGCCGCTGTGCCTCCGCCAGATCGGCGGCGGAGCGAAGCTGTTCGAGCAGGGAGTCGAGACGAGTCGGGGCATCCGCCGCCGAGAGGGTCCCGTACGGCGCCGCAAGGATGGCCACTGCCAGGGCCAGGATGCGCAACGCCTTCATAATCAGAAGATTGAGCCGGGTTCCTGAGAAGACAACATCAAAAGATGCAGCAAGAGATGCGGCAGGCAGTGCGTTGTCCTGCGTGCGGCGCAGGGGTCGCGATCGACATCGCGGCCCGCTATAGTCGCCGGGTCGACCGGATCGCCTCCGCCGGCCACGCAGGACTCCTCGCTCGAAGCTCGCCTGCGTTCTCGTGCCCAGCTTCGGGCGATCGCTGCCCGATACGGCCTGCCATGCCTTCCCTGCCCGGCCGGCACCTGCTGCCGCTGATGCTCGTGATGTTCCTGATCGGCGGCGCCGAGGTGGTGGCCGGCCCGATGATGGCGCCGATGGGCGACAGCTTCGGCGTGCCCGCGGCGCGGATCGCCTGGCTGCCCGCGAGCTACGCCCTGGTCTATGCCGCGATGGCGCCGCTGCTGGGCCCGCTGTCCGACCGGCTGGGGCGCAAGGCGCTGCTGCTGCCCGCTTTGGTCGGCTTCGGCGCCGCCAATGCCGGGATCGCGCTGGCGCCGGCCTTCGCGGTGGCGCTGCCCTGCGCCGCCCTGGCCGGGCTGAGCGCCGCGGCGATGGCGCCCAACGCCGTCGCCATCGTCGCCGACACGGTCGACGCGCCGCGCCAGCCCGCCGCCATGGGCCGGATCCTGGCCGGCCTGACCGTCAGCTTCGTGCTGACCCCGGCCGGCGCCGCCCTGGTCGCGTCGCGGCTGGACTGGCGCGTCGCCTATGCGGCGATGGCCGTGGGCGCCCTGCTGGCCGCCGCTGCCGTCGCCACCATGCCCCTGCCGCGGCCGGAAGGGCGGCCGCGGCGCGTCGGCGTCGCCGTCAGCATCGCCGCGGCGTTCCGCCAGGCCGGGGCCGCGCCGCGGCTGGCCGCCACCTTCCTGTGGCTCGGCGTCTCGATCGGCGTGATCACGGTGATGGCCGAGATCCTGCGCCGCCGCTACGGCCTGTCGATCGAGGCGCTGGGCCTGGCGCTCGGCCTGTTCGGCCTGGTCACCATCGCCGGCAACCTGCTGATCCCGGCGGCGGTGCGCCGCCTGGGCAGCCCGTCGCGGGCGGTGCTGGCGGGTATCGCCGGCACCCTCGCCGGCATCCTGGTGCTCGGCGTGCTGCCGCCCCTGCCGGCGCCGCTGGCCGTTGCGGCGGCGGCGCTGTGGGCGCTGGGTTACGGCATCGCCGGGCCGACGCATCAGGCGGTGCTGGCCGGAATGGCGGCGTCGCTGCGCGGCACCACCGTCGCCCTGACCGCCAGCCTGGTCAATCTGGGCATCGTCGTCGTCGCCTTTGGCGCCGGCCGATTCTTCGATACGCTGGGGATCGAGGCGACCATCGGCGCCGCTGCGGCCGGCGTGGCGGCGGGTCTCACCGTGCTGCTGGCGGCCGAGCGGCGCCCGGCCGCGATATAGGGTCTTTCGGCTGCGCCGGCGGAACAAGCCCGGCCTTCGTTCCTTCCCTGCACTGTGCCGACACAGCGGAGATCGACATGGCGTCAACGACAGGGCATCCCGATGCAGTCCCCACCCCGGACGCCGATGGCGCCGAGGGGCGCGCCGCCGGCAAGCAGCCGCGGGCGCAGACCGAGGGACGCTTCAAGGGACCTGCCGGGCGGATCGAGGACTATGCCATCATCGGCAATTGCCGCACCACGGCGCTGGTCGGCCGCGACGGGTCGATCGACTGGCTGTGCTTGCCGCGCTTCGATTCCGACGCCGTCTTCGCCCGCCTGCTGGGCGACACCGAGAACGGGCACTGGCAGATCGCGCCGGACGGCCACACCGCCATCCGCACCCGCCGGCACTATCGCGAGAACACGCTGGTGCTGGAGACCGAGTTCGAGACCGAGACGGGCACCGTCGCGCTGATCGACTTCATGCCGTTCCCGCACCGCGAGGACGAGATCTCGATCGTCCGGCTGGTCGAGGGCCGCGCCGGCCGCGTGCCAATGCGGATGGAGGCGGCGTTCCGTTTCGACTACGGCCGCATCGTGCCCTGGGTGCGGCACCGGCCGGACGGCATCGTCGCCATCGCCGGCCCGGACGCGCTGCGCTTCCGCTCGCCGATCCCGTTGCACGGCGAATCGATGAAGACGGTCGGCGACTTCACCGTCGAGGCCGGCGACCGGCTGCCCTTCATCCTGACCTGGTATCCGTCGCATCTGCCGGAACCCGGCGGCATCGACCCGTTCCGGTCGCTGACCGACACCGAGACCTGGTGGCATGGCTGGGCCCATCGCTGCACCTATGAGGGACCCTATCGCGAGGCGGTGCTGCGCTCCGCCCTCACCCTCAAGGCCCTGACCTATGCGCCGACCGGCGGCATCGTCGCCGCCGCCACCACCTCGCTGCCCGAGGAGATCGGCGGCGAGCGCAACTGGGACTACCGCTACTGCTGGATCCGCGACGCGACCCTGACGCTGTACGCCCTGCTCGGCGCCGGCTTCACCGAGGAGGCGGCATCCTGGCGCGACTGGCTGCGCCGGGCCGCGGCCGGCCGGCCGGAGCAGTTGCAGATCATGTACGGGCTGGGCGGCGAGCGCCGGCTGACCGAGCTGGAGATCCCCTGGCTGGCCGGCTATGAGGGCAGCAAGCCGGTGCGGATCGGCAACGGCGCCCATGCCCAGCTGCAGCTCGACGTCTATGGCGAGCTGCTGGACGCCATCCATGTCGCCCGCAAGAAGCACCTGACCCACCCGCACGACGCCTGGCGGGTGCAGCGGGTGCTGCTCGGCTATCTCGAGAAGATGTGGGACAAGCCGGATGAGGGGCTGTGGGAGATCCGCGGGCCGCGGCGGCATTTCGTGCACAGCAAGGTCATGGCCTGGGTCGCCTTCGACCGCTCGGTCAAGGCGGTGGAGCAGTTCGGGCTGGAGGGCCCGGTCAAGGCCTGGCGGGCGCTGCGCGACCGCATCCATGCCGAGATCTGTGCCAAGGGCTTTTCCGAGAAGCGCAACAGCTTCGTCCAGTCCTACGGATCGGAGATGCTGGACGCGGCGCTGCTGCAGATCCCGATGGTCGGCTTCCTGCCGCCGGACGACCCGCGGGTGATCGGCACGGTCGAGGCGATCGAGCGCGAGCTGACCCTCGACGGCCTGGCCCGGCGCTACGAGACCGAGTCCGGGGTTGACGGGTTGGCCGGCGAGGAAGGCACCTTCCTGGTCTGCAGCTTTTGGCTGGCCGACGCGCTGGCCATGATCGGCGCCACCGACCGGGCCACCGCCCTGTATGAGCGGCTGCTGGGCCTGGCCAACGACGTCGGGCTGCTGGCCGAGGAGTACGACCCGATCGCGCGGCGCCAGCTCGGCAACTTTCCGCAGGCCTTCAGCCATATCGGGGTGATCAACACCGCCCTGAACCTGGCGGAGTTCCGCGGCCCGGCCGAGGACCGCAGCCATAACGGGCATGACGCCCCTGCGACCGACGCGCAGTGAAATCGGCGGAAAGCTGCGCTACGCTCCGGCGTCGCGTTTGAAAGACCCTGTGATGACCGCCCTGTTCGACGCCGAGACCGAGAGCACCGCCGAGCTGATGCGCCGCCTGGGCGCCGCCGCGCGCAGCGCCGCCGCCGCGCTGGCCCTGGCGCCGCGACCGCAGAAGGACGCGGCGCTCCTGGCGGCGGCGGCGGCGATCCGCGACGACCGCGACCTGATCCTGGCGGCCAATGCCGAGGACATGGCCGAGGCACGGCGGAACGGCGTCGCCGGGTCCTTCCTCGACCGGCTGGCGCTGGACGAGAACCGGATCGAGGCGATTGTCCGGGGGCTGGAGGCGGTGGCCGACCT
Organism: Inquilinus limosus; assembly: GCA_019508225.1. Classification (GTDB taxonomy): domain Bacteria; phylum Pseudomonadota; class Alphaproteobacteria; order DSM-16000; family Inquilinaceae; genus Inquilinus; species Inquilinus limosus_D. Next base: position 7,342 of record JAEKLZ010000388.1, read on the forward strand.
GCCCGACCCGATCGGCGACGTGCTGGCCGACTGGATCCGGCCGAACGGGCTGCGCATCCAGCGGGTGCGGGTGCCGATCGGCGTCATCGGCGTGATCTTCGAGAGCCGGCCCAACGTCACCGCCGACGCCGCGGCGCTGTGCCTGAAGGCGGGCAATGCCTGCATCCTGCGCTGCGGGTCGGAGAGCTTCCGCAGCTCCACCGCCATCGCCGCGGCCGTCGGCCACGGGCTGAAGAAGGCCGGGCTGCCGCGCAGCGTGGTGCAGCTGGTGCCGACCCGCGATCGCGCCGCGGTCGGCGAGCTGCTGACCCTGACCGAGTATGTCGACGTGGTGATCCCGCGCGGCGGCAAGTCGCTGACCGCCCGGGTGGCGGCGGACAGCCGGATCCCGGTGCTGTGGCACCTGGACGGCATCAACCACAACACCGTGGTGCAGGCGATCGACCCGCGGGTCATCGCCGCCTCCGACGACGACTGGGACACCGAATATCTCGACGCCATCCTGTCGGTGAAGACGGTGGACGGCCTCGACGCCGCGATCGAGCACGTCAACCTGCATGGCAGCCACCACACCGACAGCATCGTCACCGCCGACCAGGCAGCGACCGAGGCGTTCCTGGCCCGGGTCGACAGCGCCATCGTGCTGGTCAACGCCTCGACCCAGTTCGCCGATGGCGGCGAATTCGGCATGGGCGCCGAGATCGGCATCGCTACCGGCCGGCTGCACGCCCGCGGCCCGGTCGGCACCGAGCAGCTGACGAGCACCAAATACCTCGTCCGCGGCACCGGCCAGACGCGGCCTTGAATGAAGGCTCCTGTTCGTAGGTTGGGTTCGCGGCAAGCGAACCCAACATGGTCGTCGGCAAAAGCGTCGGCGGAGTGTTGGGTTCGCATTCGCGAACCCAACCTACGCGGTGTCGGGACATCGCCATGATGACCCCGCCCAATCCCCGGTATGGCCGGATCTGGGATGGTTGCCGCGTCGGGCTGCTCGGCGGGTCGTTCAACCCGGCCCATGCCGGGCACCGGCACATCAGCGTCGAGGCGATGAAGCGCCTGGGGCTGGACGCGGTGTGGTGGCTGGTGTCGCCGCAGAACCCGTTGAAATCGGCCGACGGCATGGCGCCCTTCGCCGAGCGGATCGAGTCCGCCCGGCGGGCCGCCCGCCACCCGCGCATCGTCGTCACCGGCATCGAGGCCGAGCTCGGCACCCGCTACACCGCCGACACCCTCGAGGCGCTGACCGCCCGCTTCCCGCGGACCGAGTTCGTGTGGCTGATGGGCGCCGACAACCTGGCGCAGATCCGTCACTGGCAGCACTGGACGAAAATCTTCACGACCGTGCCGGTTGCCGTCTACGATCGTCCTTCCTATTCTTTAAGAGCGTTGTCGGGATTGGCGGCGCAGCGGTTCGCACGGGCGCGCATCGATCAGGATCACACCCGGGCTCTGGCCGGAACGGCCCCACCGGCCTGGGTGTTCTTCCTGGCGAAGCGTCACCCGGCCTCGGCCACGGCGCTGAGGGCTGCGCGACGGCTTCGCCCCGATCCTGCCGACGCCGCGTCGCATAAACGACGCGCCGCCGCACAACCTTGAGGTGAACGCCATACGACCGAACACCGAGACGCCCCTGGCCGAAGCCGGGCGTCTGCCGCCGGGCCTCGCAGCCAGCCTTGCCCGGCCCCTGCTCGAGACCGCCCTGACGTCGCTCGACGACGACAAGGCCGAAGATCTGGTCGTCATCGACCTGACCGGCCGGTCCTCCATCGCCGACAGCCTGATCATCGCCACCGGCCGCTCCTCGCGCCAGGTCGCCGCCATGGCCGACCATCTGATGGAGAAGCTGAAGTCGCTGGCGCCGGGCCCGATCCAGGTGGAAGGCCAGGCGCGGGGCGACTGGGTGCTGATCGACGCCGGCGACGTGGTCGTCCATCTGTTCCGGCCCGAGGTGCGGGATTTCTACGCCCTCGAGAAGATGTGGGACGACGACGCCGAGCGGGTGACCCGCATCGGCACCGCCTGATCCGGCTGACCCGGCCCTGACGGTTCCGCCATGCGGCTGACCATTGCCGCGGTCGGCCGCGCCCGGCCGGGGCCGTCGCGTGACCTGTTCGACGATTATGCCGGCCGCTCCGCCTGGCCGCTGACGCTGCGCGAGGTCGAGGCGCGCAAGGGCCTGTCCGGCGTCGCCTTGAAGCGCGAGGAGGCCACCCTGCTGCTCGCCGCGGTACCAGCGGGGGCGGCCGTGGTGGCGCTGGACGAGCGTGGCCGCGACCTCGACAGCGCCGGTTTCGCCAAGTTGCTGGGCCGCTGGCGCGACGAGGGCCGGGCCGAAACCGCCTTCCTGATCGGCGGCGCCGACGGCCACGATGATTCGGTGCGCGACCGGGCCGAGTTGCTGCTGTCCTTCGGCCGCCTGACCTGGCCGCACATGCTGGCCCGGGCGATGCTGGCCGAGCAGATCTACCGCGCGCAGACCATCCTGAGCGGCCACCCGTATCATCGGGCGTAGGGGGCCAGTGGCCCCTACTTCACCTGTCATTGCCGGGCTTGACCCGGCAATCCAGGGGCCACCCGGAACGGCATCGACAGTTCCTGGATGCCCGGGTCACGCCCGGGCATGACAGTTGAGAGGAGGGCGTGTCCCACCTCCTTCCCAAATCAACCCATTGCCGCGAAGTTGCGGTAGCTGCCGATCAGCTCCTCGACCGGGCCGGAGCGGCAGCCGCGCTGGCGGGCCAGGCTGGCGGCGTCGCGCTCATTCGCCGCACGGCGGGCGCCGAGCTCCTGCCACACCGCCTGCTGGCTGCCCGGGGCGCCCGAGGCGCCGGCGAGCTGCCCGGCCGCGTCGGATTCCGCCTGCGACAGCACCGCGCCGAAGCGCTGCTCCTGCTGCGGGTCGAGCCGCACCCGGCAGGACCGCGCCGCGGCCTCGGCCCGGACCATGGCGTCGTAGCGCTGCAGCGCGTCGCCGGCATAGCCCTGCTGCGGCGAGACAGGCGCCGGCTCGGGATAATAATAGGGCTGCTGTGGCACGCAGGCCGCGAGGGCCAGCGCGGCCACCGCCGCCGGTGCGAAGCGCGGGAGGCGCATCCGGGTCTCCGTTATGGTTCCAGCAGGCCGGATCAGGCCTGACCGGCGGACAACGTTCGGCGAGGCCGATCAGATCCATGATCTGCCGATCGCCGCAGCCGCGCTCTGCGACCGCATCGCGCACCACGCGCTCCTGCAGCGTGCGGCGGGCGGCGATGTCGCCCAGCACCTCCGGGTCGGTCGGCGCCGTGTCCCCGCGCTGCGCCAGCGCCGCGGTCGCCTGGTGCTGGGCCTCGACCAGCGCGTCGGACAGCCGCGCCTCGCCCCCCTCCGCCAGCGGCGCGCCGCAGACATAGCGCGCAGCGTTGGCCCGCAGTGCCGCCTGCCAGCGGTCGACCGGATCCTTGGTGTCATAGGCCGCGCCGATCACGGGACCGGCGCAACCGGCGAGCAGCAGGGCCAGGAAGAGCCACCGGATTCCGAATCTCGCCACGCCGCCTCCGTTCCGGGCGTTGTCCCATTGCGGGCCGGACGAAACGCCCTTGTGCCTGCCACGCCAATCGATACATGAAGGGCTAGTTCCGAGAAAGGACATGCGATGAGCGCAGCGACCCCACCCCGTCCAGACGCCCCTCGGCCCGTCGTCCTCTGCGTCCTCGATGGCTGGGGCTGGCGCGAGGAGGAGGCGGACAACGCCGTGCGCCTGGCCGATACGCCGAATTTCGACCGGCTGTGGGCCGCGGAGCCGCACGCCTTCCTGCAGGCCAGCGAGGAGGCCGTGGGCCTGCCGCACGGCCAAATCGGCAATTCCGAGGTCGGGCACATGAATCTCGGCGCCGGCCGGGTGGTGTTCCAGGACCTGCAGATGATCTTCAACGCCATCGCCGACGGCTCGCTGGCCAAGGCCAAGGCGCTGCGCAAGCATATCGA
>JAEKLZ010000389.1 GCA_019508225.1 Inquilinus limosus
GACCGCGCCGATCTGGGCGAAGCTGGCCCGCGGCACGCCGATATTCGACATCACGGTCTTGGCCAGGCCGTCATAGTCGATCAGGTAGCGCATCGCCAGGCGCACCTTCGGGTTGGCGAAGATCGGGTTGGCGTTGTTGAACGACCAGTAGAACAGCTGCGGCCGGAGAACCCGGACGATCGACACGTCGGGCGAACTCTCCAAATCCTTCAGGTCCTCCGGCGTCAGGTCGCGCGCCACGTCGACATCGCCCTGGGTCAGGAGCAGGCGCTGGGTCCCGGCCTCCGCCACATGGCGGATCAGGATGCGCTTCAGCGCCGGCGCCGCGCCCCAATACGCGTCGTTCGCCTGCAGGACCACGGCTTCGCCGGCGTTCCACTGCGCCAGCCGGTAGGGGCCGATGCATTCGGTGCGCGTCGTCAGGTACTTGTTGCCGAGGTCGCCATTCACCTCATTGGCCAGAATCGTCTTTCGGTCATGGGTGAAGGAGACGCGGTTCGCGGCGATCCCCTGCAGCACCAGGTTGGTCGGATAGGGCTTGTCGAGCTTGAGGACCAGGGTGGCGTCGTCCGGCGCGGTGATCTGGGTTTCGACCTTGTCCTTGGTGAAGCCGTACTCGTTCAGCGTCGCCGCGTTGCCGAAGCCGAGCTTGACCACGCGCTGCATCGACCAGGCGGTGTCGGCCGCGGTGACCGGGTTGCCGGAGGGGAACACCGCCCCCTTGCGCAGATGGAAGGTGATCTGCTGGCGGTCGTCGGACACATCCCAGCTCTCGGCGAACAGCGGCACCGCCTTGGTCTCGTCCGCCGGATCGACATCGACCAGCGGGTCGCAGGTGGTCTGCACGATCTCGTTGGTCACCACCTCGCCGATCTGGGCCGGGTCGAAGGTGCTGATCGCGTCGACGTTCCAGGCCATGACCAGCGCGTTCGACGGCGTGGCCGCCCCGGCGGCGAACGGCGCCGCGAGGATGGCAACGCCGCAGGCCGCGCCGAGGATGAGACGAAGCGGATGGGATCCGGGCGGCGCCGGACTCGGAGCAGCGGGCATCGGTGGAGCCTCCGTGCTATTCTGAAGTCGGTGTCCGGCGCCGCTACTTGCCGGCCAGCTCGTAGTAGGTGCGGAAGCCGTTCCAGCTCCAATCCTTCAGCGATTTGCGGACGCCGGCGACGTTGTACATCTGGAACATGATCGCCATCGGCCCCTGCTGCAGGATCTGCTTCTGCAGGTCGTGGTAGATCGCATTCCGTTTCTCCGGGTCGCTCTCCAGCAGCGCCGCGTCGACCTTCTTGTTCGCGTCCTCGGAATAGAAGGCGGCGCGCCAGGCCGGATACTGGGTCAGCTTGGCCTCGGCCCGGTTGTCCGGGTTGTAGACCAGCCGCGAGGCGTTGCCATGGGCGTCGGGCACGCCGGTCTGCCAGGCCTGCATCGCGGTCTGGAACTCGCGGCCGCGGACCTTGCTGAACAGCTGGGCGTTGGCCATTCGCTCCAGCGTCAGCTCGACGCCGATCTTGGCGGCGTTCTGCTGCACGCTCTGCGCGATCGGGCCGGAATGCGGCAGGGTGCCGATGAAGACGTTGGCCTTGAAGCCGTTCGGATAGCCGGCCTCGGCCAGCAGCGCCTTGGCCTTGTCGAGGTCGAGCGAGAAGGGTTGCCCCTCCTTCTCGTCCAGCGCGCCGACGGCGCCGATCTGGGCGAAGCTGGCCCGCGGCACGCCGGTATAGGCCATCACCGTCTTGCCGAGGCCCTCATAGTCGATCAGGTAGCGCATCGCCAGGCGCACCTTCTCGTTCGAGAAGATCGGATCGGCGTTGTTGAAGATCCAGAAGAACAGCTGCGGCTTCAGCACCCGGTCGACCGCCACGTCCGCCGAAGCCTCGAGATCCTTCAGGTCCTCCGGCGTCAGGTCGCGCGCCACGTCGACATCGCCCTGGGTCAGCAGCAAGCGTTGCGTCCCGGCCTCCGCGACATGGCGGATCAGCACGCGCTTCAGCTTCGGCGCCTCGCCCCAATATGTGTCGTTCGCCTGCAGCACCACGGCCTCGCCGGCGTTCCACTGCGCCAGCTTGTACGGGCCGACGCATTCGGTATGGGTGGCGAGATACTTGTTGCCGAGGTCGCCATTCACCTCATTGGCCATGATGGCCTGCTTGTCCATGGTGGCGGAGACGCGGTTCGCGGCGATCGCCTGCAGGATCAGGCCGGTCGGATAGGGCTTGTCCAGCTTGACCACGAGCGTGGCGTCGTCCGACGCCGTGATCTGCGCCTCGACCTTGTCCTTGGTGAAGCCGTATTCGGTCAGTGTCGCCGCATTGCCGAGGCCGAGCTTGACCACCCGCTGCATCGACCACGCCGTGTCGGCCGCGGTGACCGGGTTGCCGGACGGGAAGGTGGCGCCCTGGCGCAGATGGAAGGTGATCTGCAGCCGGTCGTCGGAGACGTCCCAGCTTTCGGCGAACAGCGGCACCACCTTGGCCTCGTCCGCCGGGTCGAAATCGACCAGCGTGTCGCAGGTGTTCTTGACGATCTCGTCGGTCACCACCTCGCCGATCTGGGCCGGGTCGAAGGTGCTGATGGCGTCGATGTTCCAGGCCATCACCAGCGCGTTGCCCGGCGTGGCCGCACCGGCGGCGACCGGCGCCAGGCCGAAGGCGGCGACGCAGGCCGCACCGAGGAAATGGCGCAGCGGGCGGAATCCGGGCGGCGCCGGGATCGGATAGGCGAACATGGATCGAGCCTCCGTGCTTGTTCTGAAATTGTCGTCCGGCGCCCTCCGCGACCTATCTTCGGGGGCCGGCCTCGTTCGTCGGGCCGGCCTGTCCCCCAGAGTCAGTCCGCCTTGTCAGGCCGCCTTCGGCCGCGGCTGCAGCGGCGGCTGCACCTCCGCCGGGATCGGGCAGACATAGGGCGTCGCCGCGACCCGCTCCTGGTGGTCCTGCTTGGCCCGCTTCATCAGCAGCTCGTCGCTCATCACGTCCAGCGCCGTGCCGGCCATGACCTTGGCGGCATGGATCATGCCCTTATGCGCCGCCGGCGCCATGCCCTGGGCGGTGATCTGCCAGGAATGGCCCGGCGTGCCGATGGCATGGGTGGCGACCCGCGCCTGCACCGTCGGCACCACCCAGCTGACATCCGCGACGTCGGTCGACCCGATCATCGGCTCGCCCCGGGAGTCCTTCGGCACGATGAAGTCGCACAGCGGCAGGTCCTTGCGCGGCGGGACGCCGACGCGGCGATAATCGGTGAGGATGTCCTCCTCGCTCAGCGTCGCCTGGATCCGGGCGGCGTAGTCGCGGTCCGCCGCATCGAACGGCACCGGGCCGAGGCGCAGCAGGTGCTGGTGCATCGCCTCCTCCAGCGGCGTGTTGCCGAGCATGTTGGAGACGGCGCTCATGATCGAGATCGCGACCGAGGTCTCGGTCATCAGCGCGGCGCCATGGGCGATCTTCTTGACCCGCTCGTTCAGCGCCAGCATGCCGGCCAGGTCGCGGGCGCGGATGGCGTAGCGGACCTTGGCCGAGGCCTGCACGACATTCGGCGCGATGCCGCCGGAATCCAGCATGGCGTAGTGGATGCGGGCGTCGGACGGCATGTGCTCGCGCATGTAGTTGACGCCGACATTCATCAGCTCGACCGCATCCAGCGCGCTGCGGCCGAGATGCGGCGCCGCGGCGGCGTGCGAGGCGCGGCCGGTGAAGTGGAAGTCCATCCGGGTGTTGGCCAGCGACAGCGCCTCGTCGACCCGGGTCAGCGACGCCGGGTGCCAGGTGATGGCGATGTCGACATCCGCGAAGGCGCCGGCGCGCACCATGAAGGCCTTGGCCGCCCCGCCCTCCTCCGCCGGGCAGCCATAGTAGCGCACCCGCCCCGGCCGGCCGGTCGCTTCCAGGAAGTCCTTGACCGCGGTGGCCGCGAGCAGGGCGGCGGAGCCCAGCATGTTGTGGCCGCAGCCATGGCCGTAGCCGTTGCCGGGGATCGGCCTGGGCTCGGCGATGTTGGCTTCCTGGCTCAGCCCCGGCAGGGCGTCGTATTCGCCGAGGATGGCGATCACCGGCCCGCCCTCGCCCGCCTCGCCCATCACCGCGGTCGGGATGCCGGCGAGGTTTTCGGTCACGCGGAAGCCCTGGGCCTGCAGCATCGCCGTGTGCTCGGCGACCGACCGGTACTCGGTGTAGGCGATCTCGGGCATGCCCCAGATCCGGTCGCTCAGCGCCACGAACTCCGTCCGCTTGGCGTCGACCAGCTGCCAGATCTTGTCGGAATTCTGCATGGTTCTCGCTTTCGATCAGAGATGGCGGTCGAGGAAGGCGGCGACGGCGCCGAAGACGTCGTGCCGGTTCTCCCGCCGCGCGAAGCCGTGCCCCTCATGCGGCACGCGGATGTAGTCGACCGGGCGGCCGAGGCCGCGCAGGCCGGAATGGATCATCTCGCTCTCGCCCGGCGGCACGCGCGGGTCGTCCAGCCCCTGGGCCATCAGCAGCGGCACGCGGATGCGGTCCAGCTTGTGGATCGGCGAGATGCGCTCCAGCAGGTCCTTGTCGGCGACCGGGTCGCCGTACTCCGCCGCCCGCAGCCGCCGGCGCCACGGGCCGGTGGTTTGCAGCAGGGTGTGGAAACTGGCGATGCCGTAGAACTCGATGCCGAGCCGCCAGAGCTCCGGGTATTCGGTCAGCGCCGCCAGCACCATGAAGCCGCCATAGGACCGGCCGAACACGCCGATCCGCGCCTCGTCGACATCGTCCCGCGCGCCCAGCGCCAGCCGCACGGCCCGGAGGTCGGCGACGCTGTCCATGCGCAGCCCGACATCGTCGGCCTGGTGGTAGGGCCGGCCATAGCCGGTGCTGCCGCGGACATTCGGCGCCGCGACTATGATGCCCTGCGCCAGCATGTACTGGATGTCGGCGCGGAAGGTGGGGGTCCACTGCGCCTCCGGCCCGCCATGGACGATGATCATCGCCGGGAAGCCGCCCGCCGGCGCCCCGCCTTTCGGCCGGTACAGGAAGAACGGCACCTGCAGCCCGTCGAAGCTGGCGATGCGCTGCACCTCCGGCTCGATGAAGCCGGCGATCAGCGCGCTCGCGGGGGCATCGGTCAGCCGGCTCGCGGTTCCCGTGGCAGCGTCCCAGCCCCAGATGCCGGGCGGGGTCGCCGCCCCTTCCAGCGGGAAGACCAGGCCGCTGCCGTCGGGACGCCAGGAGACGGAGCCGACCACGCCGGGCGGCAGCCCCGCCACCGCGGTCACCGCCGTCTCCGCGCCGCTGGCGAGGTCGCGGACCAGGAGGCGGGTCCAGCCTTCCTCGTTGACGACGTAAGCCAGCCGGCCCTGGTCGGGCGACAGCGCCATGGCCTCGATGTCCTGGCCCTCGGGCGCCACCACCCATTCCAGGCTGCGGTCGGCGAAGGACAGGAAGCCGATGCCCTGGAAGTCCCGCCCCTGGTCGGTCAGCAGATACAGGCCGCTGCCGTCCTTGCGGGTCTTGGCGGCGACATAGCGCGCCCGGCCGTCATGCGGCAGGAACGGCTCATAGGCGCCGGTCGCGAGGTCCAGCCGGAACAGATCCTGGTCCATCGTCGCCCGGGTGGAATCGCGCACCAGCAGCGCCTGGCCGTCCGGGAAGAAGGCCATGACCTCGCGGAACAGCTCGCCCTGGTAGACGCAGCGCGCCTGCCGCGTCGCGACCTCCATCACATGGATGTCCATGTGGAAGCGGTCGCGGGCGTTCGACGCGTAGGCGATCCGCGTGCCGTCCGGCGACCAGGCGCCCCAGACATGGACCACGGTCGGGTCGTCGGTCAGCGCCACCGGCGTGCCGTCGGCGCCCGGGATCAGCCAGATCTGGTGCCGCTCGTCGCCGCCGCAATCCAGGGTGAAGACCAGGTCCCGGCTCTTCGGGCTGAACGCCAGGGCGCCGACCGGCTCCGCCGTCTGGGCCGCGCGCCAGGCGGCACCGCCCGCGGCCGGCTGCAGCCAGATCTGGGGAAAGCCGGTCTCGTCGCTCAGGAAGGCCAGCAGCCCGCCATCCGGCGACAGGGCCGGGCTCTTGGCGACGGGGATGTCGAGATAGGGGCGGATCGTCAACGGATCCGCCGGAATGGCGCCGTGGTCAGACACGTGACTGCCCCCTGCCCG
>JAEKLZ010000390.1 GCA_019508225.1 Inquilinus limosus
GGACATGGTCGCCGAGGGCGTACCGGCCTACGACCCGCACGGCAAGCAGCGGACCAACGCCAACGGCCACACCCACGGGCCCTCAACCCAGCTCACCGACGAACACGCCCGGCTCGGCTGGTCCGACGCAAGCATGAGCGGCGGCATCGCCGTGCACGTCGACGGCAGGAAGATCGCCAAGATCCACCCCGGCCTGCTCGTCGCGGCAGCCATCGTGCGCGGAGCACGACAGGCCCACTACGGCGCTGGCTTCCTCGGGCCCCTCGTCAAGATCGACGGCCCGCAGCAGGACCTCGTGAACGACCCCGACGGCTGGCTCCGCGCCAGGTTCTGACACAGACTCCCGCGCGTCCATGGGCATGAGGCGCGCGGGCCGCTCGCACACCGCTTGTCACGGGGCAGGTGCGCGAGAGACGGCGGCAGTTCCTTTCCTGCGCGGCCGTCAGGGCGCCCGGTCATCCCGTGTCGACCGGGCGCCCACCCACAGACAGGAGCACCCCATGCAGATCCCCGACCACCTGCTCACCTACGACGAAACCCGCTGGATGCCCGACGTCGAGGAAGGCATCTGGCTGCCCGTACTGCGGGCCCGCGAGAAATGGCGCCAGGCACAAGACGCATGGGCCGGCGAACACAGCCTCGACCGCGCCGAGTTCGAGCAGCAGATGCGACAGCAGAAGGAGCAGCAGACATGAGCCAAGGACGACGCAGCGAACCACTCCCCAAAGGCTGGGCGCGCATCCGTGAGCGGATCCTCAACCGGGACGCGCACGCCTGCCAGTGGATCAGGCAGGACGCATCAAGACCGGAGCCGAAGGCGCGGCAGCCGCCGCGCTGGTCCCCAGGCCGACACGAGCACGCGACCCCGAGAAGCACCCGGGCATGCTGTGACCAGGAAGATCACCCTGGGGGCAGGGCCCAAGATCATCCCAATAGGACGATCGGAACGGTTTAGCACTACGCAGTGCGCACGACTCTGGGGATCTGGTGATCAAGCTCTGACCTGCGGTTCTTCACTTTCCGTCGCCTCACCCTCACAGACCCTCCCACCTGACCGCAGTACATAACCGCAGGTCAGCGCACGTTTTGCCGTAACACACCTTGGGCCCGCGCCACGACGCCATAAGGAGGCGGCTCGGTGCCTGCAATCTCGGTCGGCTCGGTTGAAGTCGACGTTGTACCCAGTGCGCGGGGTGTGCGGCAGCACCTGCAGCGCCAGCTACTTCCTGCCGCGGACGAGGTCGGCGACGAGTTGGGCCGGATCGTCGGCCGCTACGTCATGGCGGGCATTGCCCGGGGCGTCATCGACGGTGTGCAGCGTGGTGGCCGTCAGGCTCAGGCGCCGGCTGCCCGTCAGGGCCAGGCGTCGGGTTCTGCGTTCGCCCGTTCGTTCCGTACCAGTGTCGAGGGGGCGTTGCGGGATCTCCCGGACGTCGAGATCAACGCTGATTCCTCGGATGTTGATCGGGAGATCGCGCACATCCGGGCGCAGTTGGAGACGTTGCGGGATTCGACGATCGGCGTCGACATCGACGCGGGCGAAGCGACCGCACGTATCGAGCGGCTCCAGGAGCGGCTGCAGCGGTTGCAGGCGTCGGATGCGGACGTCAATGTCCGTCTCGATGCGGGCGCCGCCTCGTCGCAACTGGCGGCATTCCAGGCCATGGTCAACCGTCTGGACGGGCAGACCGCGAACGTCGACGTCGACACCCGGTCGGCTGCCGCCAATCTGAATCTCCTCACCACGGCCGCGCTCGCGTTCGGGCCCGCCATCATCCCGGTACTGCCGGTGGTCGCCGCCGGGTTGGGTGCCATCGCCGCGGCTGGCGTTGCTGCTGCGGCTGGTGTCGGAGCGGTCGCCCTTGTCGCAGTCCCCGCGTTCAAGCAGATCGGTACGACGCTGCAGGCGCAGAAAGCTGCCCAGGATGCCGCGTCGCAGGCTTCTGCGCGGGGCGGGCAGGCTGCGGCTCAGGCCGCGTCGAGGTCGATGCAACTCGCTTCGGCGGCGCAGTCGGTGGCGTCGGCGGAGCGCAACGGGGCGAAGCAGGTTGCGGCAGCTCAGCAGCAGGTGTCTCAGGCGCGCCGTAGCGCTGCCCAGACGGCCGCTCAGGCGTCTCTGCGCTCCCAGCAGGCTGCGCGGGCCGTCCAAGACGCTGAGAAGGCGTTGGCGGGCGTACAGCGGGACGCACGGAAGGCTCAGGAGGATCTGACGGCGGCCCGCCGTACTGCGGCGCAGGAACTCGCCGACCTCAACAGCCGGCTGACGGATTCGGTGCTGTCTCAGCGGGACGCCGAGATCGGGCTGAAGGAAGCGACGCTCGAGCGCGACAAGGTTCTGAAGGCGCAGACGTCGACCGAGCTCGACAAGCAGAAAGCCCTCCTCACCTACGACCAGGCGGTGCAGCGTCTGAAGGAGCAGACGACCGAGACGAGCCGGTTGAAGGACGAGACGCAGAAGGCGAACAAGGCCGGCGTCGACGGTTCGCAGACGGTGAAGTCTGCTCAGGAGCAGCTGGCCGCAGCTCAGGATGCGGTCGCCGACAAGACGCGGGCCCTGTCGGATGTGCAGGCCGACCAGGCGCGTACCGCGACACAGAACGCGTCGGATATCGCTGATGCCCAGCAGCGGATCGCGCAGGCTCAGACGGCTGTGGGTGACGCGCAGATCCAGGCCGCGGAGTCGGCGGCCTCGGCGCAACGGCAGCTCGCGCAGGCGCAGATGCAGACCACGGGCGGCGTAGACCAGGCCGCCGTAGCGCAGGCCAAGTACCGGGCGGAACTCGCGAAGCTCACCCCGGCGGCCCGGGGCACGATGGACGCCTACGTGGGTCTGCAGACGGCTTTCTCTGCCTGGTCGAAGGCGTTGCAGCCGGCCGTGATGCCCATCTTCACCCGCGCGCTGATCGGCCTGAAGAACAGCCTGCCGGGCATCACCCCGTTCGTGCTCGCCGCGGCGGATGCGATCGGCGTCCTCCAGGACAAGGCGTCGGCCGAGCTGAAGAAGCCGTTCTGGCGGGGCTTCAAGGCGGATCTGCAGGGCAACGTGAAGCCTGCGATCATCGGCCTGGGAGTGGCATTCGGCAACGTTCTCAAGGGCATGGCCGGGCTCGTTGACGGTTTCCTGCCGCACATGGACGACATCTCGGCGACCATGCAGCGGATCACCGGAAAGTTCTCGGCGTGGGCGACGGGCCTACGCGGCTCACCCGAGTTCGAGCGGTTCCTGTCGTACAGCTCCGAGCACGCGCCGATGATCGCCGAGACCCTCGGGAAGATCGCCACGGCGTTCTTGAACATCGGCACCGCCCTGTCGCCGCTCTCGGGGCCACTGCTCGCCGTGATTGGTGGACTCGCGAGCGGCGTCGGCTGGCTCGCACAGAACGTGCCCGGCCTGGTCATCGGCATCTATGGCCTGTACGTGGCGACGAAGCTGTGGGCGGCATGGCAGTTGATCGCCAACGGCGCCTTGCTCGCCTTCCAGTTGATCTCAGCGGCCGGCCCGTGGGGCTGGATCGTGCTCGGGATCGCCGCCGTGGTGCTGGCCGTGATCACCATGTACCAGCACTTCGGCTGGTTCCGGGACGGCGTGAAGGCCGTCTTCTCGGCGGTCCAGACCGCGGCCATGTGGTTGTGGACGAACGCGCTCAAGCCCACGTTCGCCGCGATCTGGGAGGGTCTGCAGACGGTCGGCCGGTGGGCGATGTGGCTGTGGGAGAACGCGATCAAGCCCGCCTGGGATGCGATTTCGCTGGCGGCCCGGATTCTGCTGACGGCGATCGTCGTCGCCGCAATCCTGCCGATCATCGTCGCGTTCAAGGTTTTGGGTGCGATTGCGGGCTGGCTGTGGACGAATGCGATCCGGCCCGCGTTCAAGGCAATTGCAGCGATCGCCGTGTGGCTGTACCGGAACATGATCAAGCCGCAGTTCGACGCGATGGTGGCCGCGTTCCGGGTTGTCGCGAAGATCGCGATGTGGCTGTGGAGGAACGCCCTGGCTCCCGCTTTCCGCGGGATCGGTGATGCGGCGAAGTGGCTGTACACGAATGCGATCAAGCCTGTGTTCGGGTGGATCGCCGACCGGGCGACGTGGGTGTGGAACAAGGGCGTCAAGCCCGCCTTCGACCTGCTCAAGGCGGGGGTCGGGAAGGTCGGTGACGCGTTCAAGACGGCGAAGGACTACATCGGCGAGCAGTGGGGGAAGGTCTCCGGACTCGCCAAGAAGCCCGTGCAGTTCATCATCGACACGGTTTACAACAACGGCATCCGTGGCGTGTGGAACAAGGTGGCTTCCGCGTTCGGGGCGCCCCCGCTCGACAAGTTCACGTTCGCCCGGGGCGGGGTCATGCCCGGGTACACGCCCGGCAAGGACGTGCACCGCTTCGTCTCACCGACGGGCGGCGCCTTGGAGCTGTCCGGTGGCGAGGCCATCATGCGGCCGGAGTTCACCCGGGCGGTCGGCTCCGGGTTCGTGAACTCGATGAATGCGCTCGCGCGTTCTCGAGGCGCGCAGGGCATCAAGGCCGCCCTGGCGCCCGCATTCGGCGGGAATCCGCGCACGTCGACGGATACGACGCTGCGGTACGCGGACGGCGGGATTTTCGGCTGGATCGGCAACGCCGCAAGCAAGGTGGCGGGCGCCGGTTCCGCGGCCTGGAACGGCATCAAGAAGGGTGCCTCCTGGCTGAAGGACACCCTGGAAGCCTCGGCGCGGGCCGGTGTCAGGAATGTGGTCGACCCGCTGCTCCGCTCGTTCCCCGGCATGGACACCGGGTTTGGAAAGCTGGTCCGCAGCATCCCGAACAGCATCGTCGACGCCCTGTTCGGCTACAGCAAGGAGGCCGACAAGAAGGGTGGCGGCGGTGTCGGCGGGCCGAAGGTTCAGGGTGCGCTGCGGTGGGCGAAGGCTCAGGCCGGCAAGCCGTATCTGTGGGGTGGTGTCGGCCCGGCGGGCTTCGACTGCTCCGGGTTCATGGGCGCCATCGAGAATGTACTCCGTGGCCAGAAGCCGAACTCTCGCCGGTGGGCGACCGGAGCGTTCTCCGGGAACACGGCGCCTCCTGGCTGGGTGAAGAACGGCAACAGCCCGTTCCGCGTCGGCATCACCAATGCGGGTGTCGGGCACACGGCGGGGACACTGGGGAAGACGAAGGTGGAGTCGAGGGGCGGCGCCGGCGTTGTAGTCGGCGCGCAGGCCCGCGGCTACAACGACCGGCTGTTCCCCGACTGGTACGGGTTCCAGCCCGGCAAGTACGACTCCGGCGGCTACCTGCAGCCGGGCCTCAACCTCGCCTACAACGGCACCGGCAGGCCGGAGCCAGTGTTCACGGCGGCGCAGTCCAATGCGCTGACGTCGATGGCGGGCCGTGGCGGGTCGTCGGGGCCGGCGAGCTTCCGGGGTGACCTGTATCTCGACTCCGGGGAGTTCCTCGGCAAGGTGCGGGGTGAGGCCACCCAGGTCATGCAGCAGGGGCAGCAGCAGCTGATCTCTGTACTCAACGCGAACTGAGGAGAGGCCGAACGGGAGGGTCTGGATAATATCCAAACCCTCCCAAACCCGCACTGCTCAGGCGCTGCTCAGAATGTGAAGCCGCAGGTCACAGCCGCTCAGTTTTCTGCTCAGTCGCTGCTCAGCGATGCTCTGAGCAGCGACTGAGCAGGCCGTTGAGCAGACGGCGACCTGCGGAAACGTGAGCCTGAGCATCGCTGAGCAGTCCCTGATCAGGGCGGCATACCGGGATATCTCGGGCGCTACGACTGGTGGTCTGGTGCTGGTCGCCGCCGCTAAGCCGCAGGTCGGCTACTGCTATGGCGCTGGTCAGGCCGGACCCTCGACCAGATGGCGACCAGCGCGCGACCTGCGGCTTAGCGGCGGCGACCAGGCGGATAGCGAGGGTGCGAGATGGGGCAAAGTGGGTGACCGGCCACCCGGACAGCCGCCCGGAAGATCCTGCTTTGCCCAGGACACGCACCCGGACAAACGATCTTCGAGGTAGGACGCTGTCCGGACAGCGTCCGCCCCCCGTCCGGGTAGCAGAGATCATCTGTCCGGGTACAAAGTGGCACATGTCCTCCCGGCGAGCATCCGGCTGACCTCTTGTATGTCATACAAGAGGTCAGCCGCCGGGCCGGATCAAGCTGTATGTCATACAGCTTGAAAGCCGAACGGCCCCCGTACCGTGCCCGGTAGGAGTCGGGCACGGGCCAGGGGCCTGCACGGTCATGACGACCGTGGTGGAGAGGGACCGCCTGTCCCTTTCAACCGTGGTCATATCGCCACGGTTGGCGGTGGCTGCGTGGTCGGCTGCACCACGGGGACCGTGCACGGTGAGAGGCGAGCACGGGCCAGGGTGGGCTACTGCGGGAAGGTGACGCCCCGGGCCCAGTCGGCGCGGAGCTCCGGGTGCAGTTGGCCGGCCTCGGCGGCCTCGGCGACCGCGGTGTACGTGTTCGCACGGTCCGGGTTGGACGTCTGCCGGGCCAGGCCGCGCATCTTCGCGGCGACCGCCGCGTCGGTGTCGGCGACGGCTGCGGAGACGATGGGCGCGGCCGTCGGCTGCTGGGTCTTCCTGCGGAACATGTGTGTCCTTTCGGGGTGTGTCCCGGAGACGTCCGGGGGCGTGTCCCGTCGTTGCGGGAAGCGGGTTGCGGGGTCCTTCGAGGACCTCGCAAACCCTTGGGCGTAAAGGGCTCCGGACGGTGGGGGGCATATGTGGAACGAACTGCGGGAACACCCCCGGCGGAGGGGCCTTCACTTGGATCGCGACCTGCACCAAACGCGCCCCACCGAAGGACCGTTTATTTGGATC